>PEAO01000199.1 GCA_002753615.1 Magnetococcales bacterium DCbin2 | reverse complement strand
TGGTGGGGGGCGCGAGGCTTTCCAGGGTGGATTGACACAAACGAATATTATGTTCTTGAACGATCCGTTGTGACAGAATGGCATGGTAGAAGGTGTCGAAGACGTTTAACACGACTCCCAGCGTCAGCAGGATGGGAAAGAGGAGTTCACCCCGGATCATCCAGATGACAAGAATCAGATAAATCCCAACGCTGGTCGCTAGGTCCAAAAGGAAAGACCACCATCGGCGTAGATAAACATGGTGCAATCCCAATCCCAACGACCAACAAAGGACGGCATAGGTGTCAGGGTCGCGAATGAGCGGTTTAATGGTGGCGTAATAACGTCTTCTGGACTCTTCGGAGAGACGCCCCACTTGAAGCCGTAGTTGGTCTTCCAAAGGGTCCAGATCCTTTTTCGGGAGTTCCAGGTCAAAGATACTCACGGCAAAAAATCATCCTTACGGCCAACCTGCTGCCGGTTACGACAACGGGCGATACGTCGGATTGCTAGGAATGAACCGCGAAAAAGACCAAATTTATCAAATGCTTGAAGTGCGTACTCGGAACAGCTTGGATTGAAATTGCATTGGACAAGAATTCGACGTCCCCCACCGTTCGTCCGATAACGCCGGATGCAACCCATCAAAAACCGCTTCAGCACGCATCAACGTCCCAGGGTAACGATGATCGCTTCGCGGTTCCAAAACAGCAGGAACCTTTTTTTCTCGATCACCTGGAACACAACCTGCCACCCTTCGGCGGCGAAACTGTTGAGTTCTACCTCCAATTTTTGCAACGGTAAACCCGATGCCCCCAGAAAAATGGTGCCACATCCACCTTCGACAATATGGACAACTTTGTATTCCCTAAACATGTTATGCCACCTTTCCTCAATGGAGCTATAGAACCGCCCAATAATATTACATGAACGGAAGGGTTGCCTCGGAACCATGTTGCTGGGCGGAAGGGGTCAAGGTAGACATGGGGAACCGATGTCTCCCCTTTTTAGGAATGATTGACGAGGTGTTTTTGGCAGCATCGATCAATGGTTCGGAGGTGGTGGATATGGACGCGGTGACCGTGCTACCGTGCGCGATTCCTCTCGGATGGGTCGATACCTGGGCCACCTTGTCGGACAATGCAGAGGGACAGAAACGATTCTTCAACCGACAATGGACGGTATAAATGGTATTCTGCCATTCTGTCAGGGTGACAAGCCGATAGCCGTCTGCCTTGGCTGCGCGGACGATCTCTGGAAGTGCTTGTAGGGTTGCGGGATGGTTACTATGAAAGAGCAATACCGCGCCGGGGTGGAAAGAGCTGATGGCCCGCTTGGAGATAACGTCGGGTCCAATCCCCGTCCAATCCCGGGGATCGACGGTCCAGAGAATCGTTTCCATGCCGTTTTCTTTGGCGGCTTTGATAATTTTCGTATTGAATAGCCCATAGGGAGGGCGGAACCAAGTCACCGGAACGCCTAATTGTGTCATGCAAGCCTTCCCCAGACGAAAATCTTCTTTCAAATCCGTCTGGGATATCCAACTAAGTTTTTGGTGACGGTAGGAGTGGTAGCCGATTTCATGTTTCTCCGCCATGACCGACTTGACGATCTCCGGTAAATTCTCCATCCGTTTCCCAATGAAGAAGAATGTCGCCGCAACATCATTTTTTCGGAGGAAGGATGCAATTTCCAAATCGCGCTCCACCGGGCCATCGTCAAAAGTGAGTGCCATGATCCGATCTTCGGGGAGAGTGAGCAAATTTCTGGATAGGCTGACTTCGCCCCCTGGGGAAAGATAGCTGGCTTTTGAAGAACCCTCGGCATATTTTGCGGTCCGAATGCGCTCGTTTGCAAAGCCAACCGACGTCAGCAGAAGAGCAACGGTCCACGAGAGAACCACGATAAGGCCAAGACGTCGGTGGGATAAAATCTTCATTCCAAGGGGTGTTCCGTATCGCTAAGATTTAGATAAATTTACGGCAAGAGTCACATGTATTATTATAAATCCGCATGTAAAATAACTTTTAAGTTATTTTTTGTGGGCAGCCCACTGGTCATATCGACTGTGCCTTCATACCCCATAATGCTACCATTTCCTCCCGTATTCCGATAGCCTTTCACAGCGCAAATCAGGTAGAAAAACTTGCCATCGACAACACGATTTTCATGGACAAAACTTTACCAGTCTGAACCATGTTCTTGCCTCTCATTCTGTCTGGGACTGAGAAAAAAACAGGGTTGAAATCTTGTAAAAAATGGACAAAACCTGATAGATTAACAAAAGTCAGTCTGGTCAGGTTTGGTCGTTGGCGAGAATTAAAACAACTCAGATCCTCATGGTTTTCGCGCCCACCACATCATTATCGGGTAGACGTGGGGATTATCTGAGCGGTTCCTGGATGTTTTTACTTGGGTGGATGATATCGGTTGGTGCAGACTGTTGTAACTCATTAAAGCAATTTAGTCATTTCCTAAGTAACAACGATGCATGGATGGGATCAAGGACAATTTGGAAGGGGGGTAGGGAGCAGGGCAATTGCATTTGGAATCCCTTGACATTAGGCCGTGTTGGTATCCGATAACTTGAGACACACCCTAGAAAATTATTAAAAGAAAAAAGGGGTCTGGGGGATTGCC
>PEAO01000018.1 GCA_002753615.1 Magnetococcales bacterium DCbin2 | reverse complement strand
AAAGTCTTTGGCAAGCCCGGATGAGTCGCATGGACAGCATGATCAATGCGACCATGATGAAACGCCAGGCTATTTTGGCCAGGGAATCCCCGATTGCTCCGACAGAGGCCGACGATTGGGTCGCCCCAGAACCGGAAGATGAGGATTTCCAGACATCGGATGCCGTCCTTGAGGATGAATTGGCAGGGCCGGAAATACCCGCCGGTGCAGCGGACACTGCGTTCCATATTTTACCATCGCTGATGGCTTTGGGGGAGGACGACGTACCGCGTGCCGACCCCGACATTGGGTTGGACCTGGATGATGCCCCGGTGTCGCCGCAGGATGGATTGGCGGTGCGGTTATCGACTCCTGATTACAGTAGACCCCCGTTGGATGAGAACACGGGGTATCCCATGCGGCACCAGGAAAAGGAGACCCGTTTTATCTCCTCGGAGAACCGCTGGGGATTCGATCCAGGGGTGGGATTGGTTGCGACCGATGGGGGCGATTCATCGGAAATGCCCGTCCGGCGCAGGAATATCGATGCAGAGCCGACTCCATTGGAGATTTTTAACGCAATGTTGCGTCGGCGCGAGATGACGCAGTGGCAGGAATATGGCGAAGATTCTGCCCCGGTGGCACTGGTTGCAAGGTCGCCGGAACGTCGTAAAATCGATCCGGTCGGGACGGTGGTGGCGGCGACGGCTTCGATGCGACCGTTGGCGGTGCGGACGGGGGCTTCTGATCGGGATGCGGTGGTCAGGTTGTTGGCGTCCCTTGGCCAATCTCGCGGTATCGCTCAAGAAACCGCTTCCCGGTCGGATGACGGGACGGTGTTGTCCACAGATTATTGGGCAGGTGTGGATTCGTTCACGGTGGATGCCGAGACTGTTGAATCTTCGTTGGATGCGCAGACGGGGCCAGAGCCAGAGCTGGAAGAAACGCTGGCGGTCGATTTGGAAGTTTGCGCACCCGAAGCGGGACAAAGAGACACGTTGCGGCGTCTTTTGGACGATTTCAGGCAACAACGCCAGGTGATGGAGGAGGAAGGGGGAGTGGAGGTACCGGGCCTGATTTTGGGGGCTGAGCGTTTGGCTTCTCCATGGGTGGGTGCCGATGTTGAAAAAGATGCTCTATTACCGATAGATATTGTCGAAAAGGATCGGGGTGATGCTGCGGTGCAAGAAATTGTGGGTGCCGATGAGGGAGACGCATTGACCGCTCAGGATGTGGAAGAGGTGTTGGAAACGGCGGTGGACGACGAAACTGTGGGTGGTGTTGCGGAAGAGCCATGGATCACCGACCCGGCAGAGGTATCTGAGTATGAAGTCGTGGAAGAGGTGTTGGTTAACGATTTGGAACAGGGATGGGTCGCGGAGGAGGTTGCTGCGGGGCCGGTGATCACTTGCGCGGATCCATTGCCCCCAGATGAGATCGAAGAAATTTCTGTCGTGGAGGAGGTTGTTGCGGCACCGGTGGTCACTTGCGCGGATCCGTTGCCCTCAGATGAGATCGAAGAAATTTCTGTTGTGGATGCGGGTGTTTCGGTCCCTGAATCGACTGAGATGGAAATCTTGGATCCTGTGGTCCCCTCCGAGGAGGTCAGGGAACCCGCCCCTGCTGGAGGAGGCTTTGCGGTTCGATCATTACCGGAGACATTTCATGTGGATATGTACGACCAGGAACTGTTGGGTGCTGATGCAAGCCCCGTCCGGTTTACCCGACCACCCAAGGCGGTTGCCCAGGTCCGGGTGTTGGATGAATGGTATTTTGTGGTACATACGGTTGTAAACTGGTTGGGTCGGTTGTCCGAAACAGCGGTCAGGAAATATGTCCAGGTGGTTTCTCTGGGAGGATCATTCACGGGCCATTATCATGCGGATCGCGGAAAACGGTTCTATCAACGGGGAATGTTCCATGATGCCGTATTCCATTATCGTAAAGCTTTGAGAAGTTATGGCCAGGATGTTTCGATCTTGTCGGCGTTGGGGCGGTGTTATCTCAAACTGGGCGATTCGGCACGGGCGTTGGGATTTTTGGAAAAAGCCAGAAAACAGGCAGGTTCTGGGGGGGGATGGCTGGACGAGGATTTGATCGTAGCCTATATTGGCACCAGACAGTATGATCTGGCTTTGGCGATGATTCAAAAAAGTTTGGAAGGTGGTGGTTTGGGTTCTTCGGATCGGGCGGCGTTGCTGTTTCGTCTGGCGGGGGTGCTGGATCATCTCAACCGATCTGAGGAGGCGGTCGCTGTCTATAAGGAGGCGGTGGCGTTGGATCCGGGCAGGGTGGAATACAGTCGGGCATTGGGTTATTGTTTGCAGATGGCGGGAAAAAGCCAGGAGGCGGCGCACTATTTGCGGGTGGCCGACGCCAAAGGGGACATGGAGGATGATGCGATTGCGCTGGACTGAATTTGGAGTCACCCTGGACCCTGAATGTTTCAGGGCTGAGGGACTCTTTCAACGAAGATGATGGATTGTGGCCGAGCGTAGAGAAGACCCATTGGAACAGTTGAACGGCCTGGGACCGGAAACGAGCAATTCCGAACGGATGCGGCGGATGCGGCGGCTGTTGGGTCAACTGTATAAGGATGAGTCGGAAACCCAACGTCTGCGGGTTCCGCCGATCAAGGTTAAGGGGCTGATTCTATTCCTCTCTTTTGTCTCCATGCTCGCGTTTGGCATTACGACGCTGTATAATTTCAATATTTTCATCACACTTGAAGAACGGATTCTGTCAGCCCAGGGGTATATTCAGGACGCTATCCAAAGGCGTGCCAATCTGTTTACCAACTTAATCAACCTGACGTTGAATCAGGCGGCGTTGGAACAGGAGGTTTTTCGGCATGTTGCGAATGTTCGTGCCGCCATGACGGGGCGTGATACGGGGAACAGCGAGGTCGCAACAACGACACCTGGGGCGGTGCCAGGAGAAGGTACCGACGCCAAGGGGACGGGTCTTGCGGAGACCTTGGCGGGTATGGATGGACCGTCATCCATGGCCAAACTGATGGCGGTTGTGGAACAATATCCAGAAATTAAATCGTCAACGACGTATCAACAGTTGATGGACAAGTTGGTGGAGATTGAAGACCGTATCATTCAGCGTCGGGATACCTTTAATGAGGAGGTGCGCGTCTATAATACCATCATCACCTCATTTCCCTGGTATATTCTTGCCAATATCACCGGTTTCAAGCGGTATGATTATTTCACGATGGAACATTTATCCCAGGATGAGAAATTGATGCTCCCAGACCTGACCTCCACGTTGTTCAAACGTTTGTTGCCGCTGGATCCCGACCATCAGCCCTCGCCCCCGGCGGGCGGTGTGGCGGTGACACCACCGGTCGTTTCCGGGCCGAGCGGGGTCGATGGGGGTGTTGGCGATGTTGGGAAACCGTCTACCGACAAGGGGGTGACGGCACCATGAAGTATCCCCACTGCCCCGAATGCCGGTATCAGGTGGTCTGGTATGCATTTTCCATGAATGTTTTCATGATATTTTTCAAGGGATCCTTGGCCATGTTCAGCGGGTGTTCGGCTTTGTTTGCGGATGCCTTTCATTCGTCGGCGGATGTGATTGCTTCGACCGTGACCATGATCAGCATGAAAATCTCCGGTAAACCGGCGGATGAGGACCATGCTTACGGACATGGCAATATTCAGTACATTTCGTCTGCCGTTGTGGGTTTCATTCTCCTGACGGGGGCGGCGTTCATCATCATCGGCGCGGTCAGGTCGATCATCAGCGGGGATTATGCTGCCCCTTCATCCATCGCCTTGTTGGGTGCGGGGATGTCGATCATTGCCAATGAGCTGATGTATCATTATCAAAGCTGTGTGGGAAAAGAAAACAACAGTCCGGCGATCATTGCCAATGCCTGGGATAACCGTTCGGATGCCATCTCTTCCATTGCGGTGTTGATCGGCATTGGATTGGCTATTTTTGGGTTTCCTATTGCAGACCCGTTGGCGGCGGCGGGGGTCGCCTTGGTGATTATTCATATTGGTTTGGAACTGATCAAGAGTTCCATCAATGGTCTCATGGATTCATCACCGGAGGTGGAGGAGTTGCGTGAGATCTATAATGTGGTGCGTAATGTTGCCGGGGTTTTGGGGATTTCCTACATGCGTGCCCGAACCATTGGGGATGAATTGCATGTGGAACTCAGTGTCGAAGTCGATGGCTCGTTGTATGTGTATGAAGGGGATGTGATCGTCGATGTCTTGAAGGAGCGAATTATCAGCTCTGTGGACCATGTTGGTCGGGTGTATGTCTTTTTGACCCCTTATGAGGCGGCGTGATGGTCTATTATTGGAATCGATCATGGCGGAGGGGTCCATGAAAGCCGAAGAAGGGTTGGGATTGGTCGCGGTGGTGGTGGTCTTGGGTATTGTGGCGGCTGCGGTCATGCCAGAGGGCTTTTGGGCGGTTGGGGAAAACGTTGGCGTGATCGGATCGCCGCAGACGCAGGGTGGCAACCAAGTTGTATCCGTGGCCATGCAGGGTCCGGTGGGTGGGGCGTTTGATCAGCAAAGTCTGTGGACCGGTTCACTCCCTACGGCCATCCCTGTCGCGGCACCCAACACGGCGATTGCCGATCGCCCGGTGCCGCAACCGGGTGGGGTACTGAACTTTGAACAGGCACCGAGGGTGTCGTTTTATGGTCAGGTGCAGCAGATTACCGAGGTCATCCAGAACGATGGTCAGGTGCATGTTTGGGTTCATGATCCTGCGGGAGGTGAGATGCAAATTTCGGTGGCTCCCAATTGGTATTTGAAGCTGATCAGTTGTCCATTGACACACGACAGTGTGATTTCGGGGATGGGTTTTCGTTTTGACCGCAAGAATCGGGATGCCTTGGTTTATGCCAAAAAAATGGAGGTCGGTGGTCGTATTTGCCACTTGCGAAATGATGAAGGGTTTGCCCTTTGGTCCAATAAGTTGCGGTAGCGATGAAAAGACCCACCAAAGTTGAGCTTGGTCGTCGTCTCTTTTCGGGCGGCATGGTTGTTTTGGTGCTTGTGGTGGCGGGTTTGGTGGCCAAGGAGCGTTATGGATCCTGGTTTCATAATCTTTTTCGGGATTGGATGACGACGGAGAAGGTATCGCGGCAACTCAAGGGGGAGATTTTTGGTTCCATGCCGGCACCGACGGAACCCTCCATGGACAAGCCGGTGTTGGATATTGTCGCGCCGAAGAAAACGCGGAAAATTGTGGTTAAGATGATTCCGCAAATTCCGAGGAGTGCGCGTATTCCGCATTCCTACTGGGGTCCGTGTACCAAGTGTCATTTAATCATCGGGGGTGCCCCTCCAGGGAGTCAGCCGATTACGCCGGTGGGCAAGGCGTGGGAGAAGGCTTCGATGTTCAAGAAGGTTGGCCCACCCATTTTGCCCGATTCCACCCGCCATCATCCCCCATCGGGTCGATGCATCAAATGTCATGACATTGTTGTTGAAATTCCGATTTGAATACTGAACAAGAAGAAACAACCACTACCAGGGTCTGACTGATGTCAAACTCTGGTAGCTATCCAGTGTTTCCAAACATTTCCTACCGCATTTTACTGCCGATCATAGCCAAACGGAGAAGTTCCCTGAGAGGGTTCAGGCTTTCTCCACGAGAGTCAGCACGACGAAGGCTCGCAGGTTTTTCATACGGGACAGGATCATCCCTGAAGGCGGCACTCGGGGTAAAAAACACAACCGGCTCCGACTCGTCGGCGTCCTGTGCGGCAAACTCCATTTTGTTAGACATAGTTACCTCCTTTCTAACGCGATAAACACCACCCGCATTTTTCAGTGTAAGTCCAGCTTCAATGACTTACAAGTGTTTTTGTCATTCCTTGGTTTCTATAGAATCGGACGGGATCTTGGCGGCTTGACGAAATACTGAATGCAAACGATGCGCCAAATATCCCAAGACAATCGCAGCTAGTCTGCGTGAAAAACGGCCTGTTGCGGGCGAATCAAAAATAAGAATCCCCATGGCCCTGTGGGTTTTCCCTACGGGTTCTCCTTGAGGGATATTCTGAGCAATTATAAAAACTGCCATGCTTTTATAGTATTTACGCCAATCAAGGCTGTTGCTCCAAAAATGCGATTCTTTTTCTGCTTCAACCAAATTATTGTTGACCCAAAAATGATCTCTTGGTCCAAGAACTTGGTTGTAGGCCGTATTGACCCGGGCGGCGTCCGATTTGTCGGGATATCTTTTTTTTAATAGTTCTGGTTTGTTGTCAGCACCTAAGACGATCTCAAATTCTTCTATGTTACGCCTACTTTCACCATTCCGCATGCAGTCTTCATATTCTGCCTTTGAAGGGGCTCTGACAAAGGTCTTGAGTTTGGCTTCGGATAACTTTCCCTTGAAGAGCGATGAGCTGTTATCATCATTCTTTAGGCTGAAAAGTTTGATATTAACGGACACTGGCCTTCCGATCAAAGTTTGTGCAATATCGCCACAGACGAACAATAATTCCCTGACTTTCTCGCGGAATGATGGATCCTCCAACGATATTTTGCCGTAGTGAATGTTGAGTAAAGTTCTGGATACATCGTGTTGAAATTCATGAATCTTTTGCAATACGGTATAGTACATTACAGGATTAAGCAAATACAATACTGCGGATGTGTCCATTTTCCCCGCTTTGCCACCCAATTCCTTCGAGAGTGACCGGATGATATTAATTAAAATAATAATAGAAGATATGATAGATGTAATAAGAAGAAGGTGCCATATGGTAAAATTTTCTGTGTCATGCGGCGAAATATGCTCCATGTCTGATAGCCAATCCAGCCAGGATGGCCACAAGAGATCGGTCCAAGATCTTATTGGATCAATAAAAAATCCCCTCAATACAGGCCATTTCTCAATGAGTTCAGCCAGTGAGACTAAAAATGCAAAGGTGCCAGTCAATATAAAAAATAACCGCTTTAGCCAATACTTCCCAGGATCTCTTTCTGGTTCTTTACCTAGTCCGGGTGTGATTTCTGAAGAATCAGACGATGCCTTGCTCAATGGAGTACCTTATCCCCTGGAATCATTTTTGGAAGATGATAACGGGTCGAACGGTAGCCGATGATATGCAGGAAGTCAACCAGGCAAGATAAAAAATATCTTCCCATTACCGCTGTTCAAATGTCTTGTTGATGCGATAGACGTAAGCCAATACCTCGGCCACAGCGCGGTAGAGTTGGGGGGGGATCGCCTGACCCACAGGAATTTTTCCCAGAACCGCTACCAAGTCGGGATCCTCCATGAGTGTGACCCCGGCCTCCTCGGCCTTTTTCATGATCACTTCCGCAATGCGACCTTTGCCCGACGCCGTGACGCGCGGCGATGTATCCTTGCCCCGTTGGTAGCGCAATGCCACTGCCTGGCGTCTTTTCGGCGGACTTGATGGATCCTCTTCAGGCATCGGCCTTTCACACCTCGATGGAAAATCCTTCACCCAACGCTAATATTTCCAGCCGTTTCTCCTGAACATCCCCTCGGGACATTTTGGAGAGTTCCAGAGAACGCAACGGTAACTCCGCCGCGATCAACGCCTGACGCAATTGCCGTATATCTCCCCGCAAGGCCGATAACGCTTCGTCGTCCTCAGCACCCATGGCAATCTGCAACGCATTTTGGGCATAGGATAAATGTGTCTGCAATGTCCCCAACTGGGTCAGATTCAAGGTGATGAGAACCGACGTGACCTCTTTTTCGTCATCCCCACCGCGACCGGACCCCCCACCCGATTGTTGACGCCAGATCATCTCTCCCAAGCCGCGTTCATCCAACCAAAACAGTCGGTATCCTAAAAAAGGATTCCCATCCGGCCCCGTCGCCGTGCGCGGCAACACATCCTGCATCGCCAAAAGATCACCCACACGCATCAAAGTTTGTCGGGCTGCGCCAATATCCTGATCCCCCCCACCGGTGCCAGGTGCGGGTCGCAAATCATTGGCCGCTTCCCGCAATTGTTGCAACATCTCCTTGATCTCACCACCGCCGCTACGCAGCAAACGGGTCAGTTCGGTTAAATCACCTTTCTGTAGTGACTCCAAGGATAAATTGGGCAAAATGCGACGCAATACCGCCGCCATGCTTTCACCTTTGCTGGTGACAAACAGGGGAGACTTGCCCGCTTGTTGAATGGCGGAGAACAGGGAAAATAACCCTTCCCCCTTGCCCGATGCCGCAGCCATCCCCCCATCCAGTCCGGAAAAGTTCATCAGACGGGAAAAAATATCGGGCAGACGCATGAGACTTTGTTCCATGTCTCCCGCCATCTGTTGGGCGATGCCCGATTCACTGGCAATCATGCGCAAGGTGATCTGAGGTTGGAGGCGGACGACCTCCATGCGGACTTGTTCCCCTTCCTTGAGTGCCTGCCCCCCGGAAAAGGAAAAACGGCTTCCGTCCGCTAGGCGCAGCACCCCTTCTCCGCGACTGTTGACCTGACCGATACGGCCACTGAGGATCGCCCCTTCGGTGAGTTGAATACCACCGGAACTTGGTTTTGCCTCCCCCTTGGCAACGGATTGGACAAAATTTCCAGATATCAACATGGGGTTTTGTCCATGGCTGAAGGTGGAACCTTCTGGGTACCAACTGGAAAAATAAAAATCTAGAAATATTAAAAGAAAAAAGGGGTCTGGGGGATTGCCCCCAGGGTTTTGACTGTAAACAAAAAAAACATGCTCCGCTTTTGATTCAAAAAAAACCTGGAATATTCACCCCATCATACCTCTTCCGTCACCTTGCTGCCCATCCGCTTCAACAGGCTCACCTCTTCGACTGTCAACCCCGTCTCTGCAATCACCCGATCCTCATCCACCCCATTGGCCAACAACAATCGTGCCTCATGATAGGCATTGGCCTTGAAAGATTCCTCATCTTTGGCATCGCGCACCCCCCCCATTCCCACTCCCATCCCCATGTTCATCCCCATGGGGCCAATGGAACGTTGCAACATCCGAATTTCTCCCACAATCCCATCCAGATCGTTGCGCATCACCTTGGGAAGGGCCTCCATGGCCTCCAACATTTCCGTCCCCAGTTGCTGCAAACGGCTACGCAATTCAAAAATCGCCCGGTCATTGCGGTCATTGCCATCATCATCATCCGTATCCTGACCCCGGGAGGCCACCTCCCTGGTCAGTCGCACCATTTCCTCACGTATCCCGCGCAATTGCCTGAAGATCACGGCAATGCCCAGATAGATGACGAAAAAACACAAGATAACCAGAAGGTTCCAAACAGTCATGGCTATTTCTTACCGGTCACGCGACGCATCTTTGCCCGCATTCGGAGTGCCGCTTTTGAATGAAGTTGAGAGATCCGCGATTCTGTCAAACCTAACGCCTCACCAATTTCACACATAGTCAATTCTTCATAATAATACAGCGTCAATACCAAACGCTCTTTTTCCGGCAAACTCTCGATGGCCTCACTCATCGCCAAACGCATCTCCTGCAAGCCAATCGATTCCAACGGATCTTCAACATCAGGATCCGCCAATACGTCCAGGATGTCCCACTCATCATCCTCCAAGGATGGCCGAATGTCCTCGAAAGACAATATCGATATTCCCCGGACAGAATCAAGTTGCTGATAAAATTCATTCAGCGTGATCCCCAACGATTGCGCAACTTCACCGTCTTCGGCAGGACGCCCCAACTTTCCTTCCAGTTGTTGGTAGACCGATTGAATATGTCCCGATACTTGGCGCACGGCACGGGGAACCCAATCCATGGCGCGTAATTCATCCAAAATCGCGCCGCGAACCCGAAACTCGGCATAAGTCTGAAACTTGATCCCTCGGTTGGGATCGAATTTGGCTACCGCATCGATCAGTCCCAATACGCCAACCTGAATCAAATCATCCAAATCTACCGACTGCGGAAGTTTCATGGAAATCCGGCTGGCGACATATTTGACCATCGGAGCATATTTGATGATCACGTCGTCCCGGGACATCCCCTCCCAAGATTCCACATTCTCCCTGATGCGGCCGGCATCCATTGTGGGCATGGCCATAGGTGGTTTCCTTGAGATTATCAATTATTGTTGCCGACGCCCTTCGTTGAGCAACCGGCGCCAGAAAAATACCATCCGTCCGTCATCATGACGTTGCCGCTGCCAGAGACGGTTGATGCTTTCGGAAAGTTCCTTGAACGACTGTGAGGCCGGTGCTTCTGGAAATCGTTCCGATACCTGCTCTCCATTGCGTACCGACTGGGCTAACAACGGGTCATATGGAATATATCCTGCAAATGTCAGGCCAATGTTAAGATGCGTCGCCGCAACCGATGAAATCCTCCGATAGACCTCCTTGGCTTCGCTGGCGGTCCGAACCTGATTGACCACCAGATCAAACTGCGTCACCCGATGGGTGTTGAACATGACCTTCATCAATGCATACGCATCGGCGATACTCGCCGGATCCGGGGTGGCGACGACCATGATCCGTTCGACCGCCAGGACAAAGAAGCGGACATTGGACGATATTCCTGCCCCCGTGTCTACCAACACGACATCAAATTCGGCGTTCCAGTTGTCAATATGGTCCATCAACGATAATTTTTGCTGTTCGGTCAGCGTACTCAACTCCGCCACCCCCGATGCCGCTGGCAACACCGTGATCCCAAACGGACCTGGCACCGCCACCTCATCCAAGGTCATCTCTCCGATCAACACATCCTGAATGGTGTGTTTGGGTGACAGACGCAACACCACATCAATATTGGCCAACCCCATGTCGGCATCGATAATCAATACTTTGAAACCCTGCCGGGCGTATTGAATCGCCAAATTGACCGTCACCAATGTTTTACCGACCCCCCCTTTGCCACTCGTCACCGCCAACGTATGTGGCACCTTGCGCTCCGATGGGGCACGATCCAGGGAGGTCCGTTTGGACGGACCGCCTTGCCGGGAACCTGTTTTTTTCTTCCTCGCCAGTTCTTGCAGTGTCGCTACCTGGTTGTCCATTTCTTCCATAAGAATGCACCCTTCGCCGTTGGCACTCATTTTTTTCAAACCCGATGTTTTTGACTCGATCCGGGTACACCCTTATTCCATCATATTTTGTTCCCGGGTAAACCATGTTGCCAACGTTTTTGGCGACATCCATCCCAGATTTTCTGGAACTCTTTGGCCATCCGTGTACATCGTCAATGCCAACCCCGATTTCATCGCTACGTTGAGAATACCACCGTAGGTTACCGTTTCGTCGAGCTTGGTGAAGATCAATCCGGTGGGGTTGAGAACGGAAAAACGGCGATGAATGGCATGTTGTTCCGATTCTCTCACATTGGCCGACATGCACAAGATCACCTCACGATCATCCCCCATCACCGGCAACAGCCCCGCCGTGGAATTGACCTGACGCCGATTATAGGGGCTGGAACCGACCGTATCGACCAAAACAAAGTCACATCGGTTCAAGGAATGGAGTCCCGCCTTGACCTCCGAAAGCGAACGGGCCACCACCAAACGGACTTGGAGCAATTTGGCGTAGGTCTCTAACTGGGCGACGGCACCCACACGAAAGGTATCCAGCGTCACCATGCCCACCGATCTTTGCCGGTTTAACATCAGATCGGCGGCAATTTTCGCCAGAGTGGTGGTTTTTCCCACCCCCGTCGGTCCCACCAAAGCCACGACACGGGCTTTGCCGCTCAACGGATCACGAAACTGCAATCCAACCTTGAGGGCATTTTCCATACTGTTGCCCGACTCTTTGGAACTGACGATGATTTTGCGTGCAATGGGTTCTTCGACGCCATGCATCAACAACCAACTATAATTACGCTTGCTTTCGGGATCCAATCCCGCCACCTCATCCGATCCCATCCCCATGGGGACCGACGGTTCTCCCCGATCCAAGCTCCGTAACCCTTCCTTGATGCTGTGGACATCCACACTCGCTTTACCACCCGCTTTTGCGGCCCGTGTGTTTTGGGCATAGCCTTCCGGCAACCGTCCTTTGGACATGGGAATTTCCACCTGATCATCCACCACAGCCGAAAACCGGCCTGGCTGCGGCACATTTTGGGGCCGGGATCCCGGTTCAACGCTCCCTCCTTGCGCCGAGTGGGGGCAGGCGGTCACCTCGATAAAGGTTTCCCCCAGGGCGGAACCTCCTTTGACCTTATCCCGGACGCTGCGCGTGGAAAGAATCACCGCATCCTCTCCCAAGGCTTCCTTGACCATGTTCAAGGCCTCGCGCATATCCCGCGCTTTAAAGGTCGATATTTTCATTGTTGTTCCGTTTTCGTTGAATTATTTATTCTGGTTCAGGAAAAAGCCACTGTCCCCAATGAGTAAATCTGTATATTGGAGGGAATTTCATTTTGAGATAACACCACCAAGTGAGGAATAGTCGGTTCCGTGGCCTGCTTGACGAAGGGACGCGCACGCGCTCCCGTGATGATGACCGGTTGTACCACCTGTGTTGCCACTTTTTCCACCTGGCTACGCAACTGGTTTAAAAACAAACCCGCCGACCTGGGAGCCAGTGAAAGATACGATCCATATTCGCCATCCACGATCGCCTCATTGATCATGTTTTCCGCATCCGCCCCCAAGACCAACGCCCTCAGCGAGCCATCTTCTTCCAGGTAACGGGTCACCAACGAACGCGACAGCGATTGCCGAACCAATTCCACCAATTGCTGCGGTTGTTTGACCACTTTGGCAAAATCGGCCATAGTTTCCAGGATTGTCGTCATATCCCGAATCGATACCCGTTCCCGCAGCAATCCTTGAAGTACTTTCTGCACCCCGCCCAGATTCAGCACGTTGGGAATCAACTCATCCACCAACTTAGGCTGGGTTTTGGATACCATATCCAACAAGGTTTGTACTTCCTGACGGTTGAGCATTTCATGGGCATGGCCGTGTATCAGCTCGGTAATATGGGTTGCCAGCACCGTCGAGGCGTCTACCACCGTGTAGCCCAACATTTCTGCCCGTTCCCGATCATGGGCGGTGATCCAGATCGCCGGAAGTCCAAAGGCAGGCTCCTTGGTTGGCGTCCCTTCAATCTGTCCGGTGACCGCTCCCCCCTCCATGGCCAGGAAATGTCCCGCTTTCAATTCGCCACGGCCCACCTCGACACCTTTGATGTAAAAGGCATACTCCCCAGGCCGAAACTGCAAGTTATCCTTGATGTGAATGGGTGGGACGACAAAACCCATGTCTACGGCAAACTGTTTGCGGATGGAGCGGATTTTATCGAGCAAAGTTCCGTTTTGACTTTCATCCACCAGGGAGATGAGTCCATAACCGACATCCAGCCGTAACAGGTCCAACGCCAGAAAGGATTCGATGGGTTCTTCTTGTTGCGATTCTTCCTGGGCATGGACCGCCTCTTCACGGCTGACCGCCTGTTCCTTGGCCTCGCGTCGTTGAAACAGAAAATAGGCACTGATACCCAGCAGAATGGCCAACAGCGCAAACGGAATCGTTGGCATTCCGGGAATGATGGCAAACAGACCCAATACCCCGGAACTCAATAGAATGACTCTGGGATTGGCGGTGATCTGACCTCCGACGTGATCCCCTAGATTTTGATCGGTGGAGGCGCGGGTGACCAGAAAACCGGCGGCTGTGGAGATGACCAATGCCGGGATTTGGTTGACCAAACCATCGCCTACCGTCAGGAGGGTATAGACATGGGCCGCTTCCGCCGCAGTCATCCCCTGGGAGACGATACCGATGACGAAACCACCGACGATATTGATGAGCGTGATGATGATTCCCGCGACGGCGTCTCCGCGGACAAACTTGGAAGCACCATCCATGGCCCCGAAGAATTCCGATTCCGATTCAATTTCCCGACGGCGTGCTTTGGCCTCCGATTCCGAGATCAACCCGGAGTTTAAATCGGCATCGACCGCCATCTGTTTACCCGGCATTTTATCCAAGGTAAAACGGGCCGCGACTTCGGCGATGCGCCCGGCACCTTTGGTGATGACCACAAAGTTGATAATGACGAGAATGGTGAAGATAATGACCCCGACCACAGTGTTGCCGCCGACGACAAACTGGCCAAAGGAGCGGATCACCTCACCCGCTGCCGCCTCTCCATTGGAACCGTGCAGCAGAATCAACCGGGTGGTGGCGATGTTGAGGGCGAGGCGAAACATGGTGGTGATGAGCAAGATGCTTGGAAACGATGAAAACTCCAAGGGCTTGTGGATATAAACGGTCGTCAGAAGTATGACGATTCCCATGGAAATGTTGACGGAAAGAAACAGATCCAGCACCATGGGCGGCAATGGTATGATCATGACCATCAAGACTACGATGATGCCGCCAGCCATCAGAAGGTCGCTGAGACCTTTGATCCGCCTTAAGGACATGGGAATTGCAGCCAATGTTTCCTCCGCTTCACTCGCGACAAATCACACCGTGGAACGCTTGGAATGCGTTATGAACCAGGGAACCGTAACCCAGGGACAAACGACCGGCACGCAAGAACTATGCCTCCTCGTTATCGTTAGTGTCTGTTGACACGCAAAAAGGTGTCCAGGGAGAAAATATGGCGTCTACTATTGACCTAACGCCCCTGTTATAGCATATATTTATCCCTGGATTAGTGGATATATTGCCCGGAATCGTCGTTGTCTCGTGGGGGACGGGGGACGGCACCCAGTTTGGAATCGAAGGATGTGGCCCATGGCCAATGAACGGCAACAAAAGTGTGTCAGACCGTTTGGCACCCTGTTTCTGTGTTTTTTTTCTCTTCTGATCTTTGGGAACACCCAGGCCTTTGCTGAACTCCATTTGACCGCAGAAGAACAGGCTTGGCTTGTTAAACACCCGATTTTGCGTCATGCCCCGGATCCCGATTATGCCCCTTTTGAATTTCGTAACCCTGAAGGTGGTATCGAGGGGATCGCCCCAGATACGCTGAACCGAGTGGCACAGACTCTTGGGGTAAGGGTCGTGACCATTCCCTCGGGTTCCTGGGACGAATCCCTGGCCAAGGTGAAAAACCACGAAGCCGATCTGGTTACGGTTGCTACATCAACACCGGAACGGGAGAATTTTCTTTTTTTCACAGAACATTATGCAGTTTTTCCAGATTTATTGATTATGCGTCAGGATGTGGTAGGAGACTATACCCTGAGCCGATTGTCGGGGAAAACTTTGGCGGGCATCAAGGGATGGGCCTCCCACGAAGTGGTTCATGGGAAGTATCCAGAAATACAGTTTCGCTGGGTCGCCGGTGTCGGGGACGCACTGACCGCCGTTTCTCTGGGCGAGGTGGATGGAGTCCTATTGAACCGGGCCACGGCTGGATATTGGACGCAACGTCTTAAAATCACCAATCTGCGCAATGCCGGTGAGACCTCTTTTACCTATCGTTTAAGCTTCGCTGTCCGCAAGGATTGGCCGCTTCTCCAAAGTGCCATGGACAAGGCGATGGAGGAAATCGGGGCGAAAGAACTGAATAAATTACAGTCTCAATGGTTTTCCATGGAAGAGGCGGGTGAGGATGATTGGCCACGTTTTTGGTGGATTCTGGCGGGTGGAATCCTAATTATCCTGTTGATTGGTTTGTCATTTCGGGCATGGCATTTAAATCGACGGGTTTTGCGTCACACCATGGCGTTGAACCAAGATGTTCCAGACGATCAATTCCTCGCGGATAATGATCTGGGAACGAGTTATTATAAATATTTATTTGAAAAATCCCCAGTATTAGTGTTAATTCTGGGTTTATCTATAACTTTAGTGTTTTATCATAAATCCAATAGCGATGAAGTGGAAGGGATTCAAACCGCGTTCCATTTTCAAACCCATGAGATGATCAACCGCATTCAGGAGCGGATGGAAACCTATATCCAGATGTTGCGCGGGGTGCGTGCCCTGTTCAATGCTTCCCACAGTATTGAACGTCATGAATTTCAGATATTTTCGGATGCGTTGCAACTGTCGAAGCACTACCCAGGCATTCAGGGAATTGGATTTGCCCTTGCCATCCCACACGGGGAGAGAGAGGCGCATATCGCCGCCATTCGCCAGGAAGGTTTTCCAGATTATACCATACGCCCTGAGGGGGAACGGGAAGTGTATACTTCCATCATCTTTCTGGAGCCGTTTTCTGATCGTAATTTAAAGGCTTTTGGCTACGACATGTACACCAACGATGTCCGCCGGGCGGCGATGGAGCGTTCAAGGGATTCCGATTCGGCGGTCATGTCTGGCAAAGTCACCCTGGTTCAGGAAATTCGTGGTCGTGTGCAAGCGGGATTTTTGATTTATATTCCGATCTATAAAAATAACCTTCCGCATGAAACCCTGGAAGAGAGGAGAGCCAATCTTGTCGGGTGGGCCTATTCGCCATTCCGTATGGATGATCTGATGTTGGGTATTCTGGGGACGCACATGACCGATTTGGATCTGGAGATTTTCGACTGCGACTGCGTAGCACCTGATGCGTTGATGTATAACTCCGATAATTCTCTGGTCAGGGGGGGTGACGTTCCATCAGTCTATGAAACCAGCATGCGCCTCGATATTGCAGGCCATCATTGGAATATTGTTTTTCGTTCCAAGCCTTCCTTGGATTCGAAGTGGTATGCGCAACGATCCATCATGATTTTTTTTGCCGGTTCGTTATTGAGTGGATTTTTCTCTTTATTCCTGGTTCTTCTGGTGTCTGGAAGAAGGCGGGCACTTAAACTGGCGCATGAGATGACTCTTGAATTGCGAGAGAGCAAATTTCGCTGGAAATTTGCCGTTGAAGGTGCCAAAGACGGATTATGGGACTGGGATATTCCATCGGGGACTGTTTTTTACTCCAAACGGTGGAAGGAGATGTTAGGTTTTTCCGAAGAGGAGATGGGCAATGGGCTGGACGAGTGGGAAAAGCGTGTTCATCCAGGGGATTTGGCGCATACCATGGCTACGGTGAAGGCGTATCTGGATGGAAAAACAAATATTTATCATAGCGAACATCGGGTTAGATGCAAGGATGGGCAATGGAAGTGGATTTTGGATCGTGGCATGGTTGTCAGTCGCACGCCCGAGGGGATACCGTTACGCATGATCGGCACCCATACCGATATTACCCAACTCAAAATGACTGAGTTGGAACTCCATACCGCCAAGGAGCTGGCCGAGAGGGCTACCAATGTCAAAAGTCAGTTTCTGGCCTCCATGAGTCATGATATTCGTACCCCCATGAATGCCATCCTGGGTATGAGTGAAATATTAATGGAGAGTCGTCTGGATGATGAACAGAGACGCTATATCAACGTGATCAATCGGGCGGGTGAAGGGTTATTGGCACTGATCAACGACATCCTGGATTTGTCAAAGATTGAAGCAGGGCAATTGGAGCTTGAGGCGATTCCATTCAATCCGGTGGAATTGGTTCAGGATATCGTCGATATGCTCAAAATAAAAGCGTTGGAGGAGGGGACCGGCATCACCCTTGAGATCGACACTGGTATGTTTCGGCAGGTCGTTGGTGATCCGCAAAGAATCCAACAAGTTCTGATCAACCTTCTCTCCAATGCGATCAAATTTACTCAGAAGGGTAAAATTACCATCGCCGTTACCAAAACCGGGCAAAGCTCACTCCGTTTTTCGGTTTCCGATACGGGAATCGGGATTCCTGAGGATCGACAGAAAATAATTTTCGAGCCTTTCAAACAGGCTGATACGTCTACGACCCGCCGTTTTGGTGGAACAGGTTTGGGTCTCTCCATTTGTCAGAAATTGGTTGAGCGGATGGGCGGTAAAATCTGGGTGGTGAGTCGGCAGGGGCAAGGGAGTGTTTTTCACGTCGAAATCCCTTTTCAAGAGGCGCAATCTGTTGCGGAGAGGCCGTCGTCGGCTGATTCCCAGGTTTCCCATGGATCATTGGTCGTTCAGGAAGGCCTTGCCATTTTGCTAGCGGATGATGCCGAGGAAAACGGTATGGTGATCGAAGCCTTTCTCAAGGATACCCATCATCGGTTAACCATCGTGAAAAATGGTCTCCAGGCGGTGGAGGAATACAAAAATGGAAAATTTGATCTTGTGTTGATGGATGTCCAAATGCCAGGGATGGATGGTTATGAGGCGACCAAGGAGATCCGTGCTTGGGAGCAGAATAATCGCTTGACCCCGGTTCCGATTTTAGCCCTGACGGCCAATGCCATGAAAGAGGATATTGATAGGACTCGTCAGGCTGGATGCAACCTTCACCTGTCCAAACCCATTCGGAAACAACTTTTGATTGGTACGATCAAACAATTTTTCCCATAGTCGTATCGTGCGATGTTTGCGTGATGGGTCCATCGCATCGTCCCCGGTGGTATTGGATTGCAGGGCAGTGTGAGGTTACCAGTCCGATTTTCTTTTCAAATCTGGATTGGGTTGTGGTATGCTGCCAGCAGCGTCAATTCTACCCGGAGAGCCACACATGTCCGCCGTCACCTTTGATACGCTCAAATATGTCAAGACCCTCAAGGTAGCTGGCTTTGATGAACGACAGGCAGAAGCTTTGGCTGCGGTGCAGGCCGATGTGCTTGATAAAAACTTAGATGATCTTGCCACCAAGCATGATCTCAAAGAACTCGAACTCCGCATAGCCACTGAACTGGCTCCACTCAAATGGGGTATGGCGATTGCTGTGGGTGGTATCATTGCGCTGATCTTGAAATCCTTCTTTCCGCATTGACCTGAAATGTGTACCACCTTGAGGTAGAATGACATCAGGTGCAAATGCGGCCCGTCGGAGGACTTCGGGCCGCATTTGTATTGCTTTAGTTGGTGGTGGCTTTCTGGGGCTTGTCAGGACATCATCTCAATGCGTCTGCCAAGGTGCGGATGTTGTGCCGGAACAGGTCCAGGTAGGTTGCCGCCGGGCCGTTGGCGGCGGAAAGTGCGTCGGAATAGAGGGTGCCGCCGATTCGGGCATCGGTTTCATGGGTGATCTGCTCCAGTAGGCGGGGGTCGGAGATGTTTTCGACGAATACCGCCGGAATTTTCTCTTGTTGGATCTGATGAATCAACCGGGCGACATCCGCCGCTGAAGCTTCGGACTCGGTGCTGACGCCACTCGGGGCGAGAAATTGGATACCGTAGGCGGCAGCAAAGTAGCCGAAAGCATCATGGGAGGTGACCACTTTGCGTCGTTGCGGGGTGATGGCGGCGATGGCGGCATTCACCTCGGCCTCCACGGCGTTGATCTGTTCCAGATAGCGTGTGGCGTTGGTGCGATAGGTCTCGGCCCCCGCCGGATCGGCTAGAGAAAGCCCCTGAACGATGTTGCGTGTATAGATCCGAGCGTTGGCCAGACTTTGCCAAGCATGGGGGTCCAGGTCGCCATGATGGTGATGATCCGCATCATGCGCATCGTGTTCGGCTTCCGGTTCCGCCATGTTTCGTGGTTGAATGCCGTCCGATGCCGTGACGACCGTACCATGGTATCCCGATGCCTCGATGAGGCGTTCCATCCATCCCTCGAATCCCAATCCATTGACCACCAGCAAGCGGGCATTGGCCACAGCGCGGGCGTCTGCTGGGGTGGGTTGGTAGACATGGCCATCGCCGTCTGGCCCTACCAGGGTTGTGACGCGAACCCGGCTCCCGCCCACCTGATGGACCATATCACCCAGAATGCTGAATGAGGCGATGACATCGAGCGGTGGTGCGGCATGTAGCGCAATCGGGGTGGCCATGGTGATGCCGGTTACGATAAAAAAACGGAGAATGGAACGTCTGCTGATCATGGGGATTCCTCCAGGTGGTTCATGGGGCAAAGTTTATGCCTGGAAATGGCGTTGGGAACGGATCCGGGTGCGGAGAACACCATCCGTACCCAATGCCAGGGAGACAATATAGAAGGTTCCGGCGGTCAGAATGATGGCGGGACCGGATGGCAGGCTGGCGTGGTAGGAGAGCAGTAATCCACCGTAGCTGCTCAGTAAAGCACCCAAGGTGCTGACCGCCAGCAACCCCATGACATCTCGCGACCAGAACCGTGCTGCCGCTGCGGGGAGGATCATGATCCCCACGGCCATCAAGGTGCCGAGGGCGTGAAATCCACCCACCAGATTGAGAACCACCAGGGCCAAAAATCCATAGTGGGCCACGGGGCTGAGAGAGCTGACCGAGCGCAAGAATCCGGGATCAAGGCACTCCATGACCAAAGGACGATAGAGGATTGCCAGCCCGATGAGTGTTACGGAGCTGATGGTGGCGATCAGATAGAGGGCGGCATCGTTCAAAGCCAAGACGGTCCCGAAAAGGATATGTAGCAGGTCAACGTTGCTCCCCCGCATGGAGATGAGCAACACGCCACCCGCCAGCGAAATCAGATAGAAGGCGGCCAAGCTTGAATCTTCCTGAGCCACGGTGGTGCGGGCTACCAGCCCCGAAAGCATGGCGACCGTGAATCCGGCGAGGACACCCCCGATGGTCATCGCCTCCAGGGAAAGACCCGCCGTCAGGTATCCCAGGGCCGCCCCCGGCAGAATGGCGTGGGACATGGCGTCTCCGGTTAGGCTCATCCGGCGCAACGTCAGGAAGACCCCCATGGGGGTCGCCCCCAGGGAGAGTGCCAGACAACCCACCAAGGCACGGCGCATGAAGGCGAATTCCACGAAGGGGCTGATGAGGAAATCATCCATGGCGTCGTTATCCTTTGGTGCAGTAGGGTGCTGCGGCATCGAACGCTTCGGCGATGCTTTGCGCCAGACGCAGATTTTCTGGTGTCAGAACCGCGCTGGTCGGCCCGGATGCAATCCGTTCGCGGGCCAGTAAAAGCGTTTCTGGAAAGGTGGCGCGGATTTGCTCCTGGTCGTGCAAAACGGCCAGGATTGTTTTTCCATCTTCGTGCCAGCACCGGATCAAATCCATAAGATCCCGTACCGTGGCGGAATCAATGGCATTGAATGGTTCATCGAGGAGGATCAGGGGGGCATTTTGCAGATATAAGCGGGCGAAGAGGGCGCGCTGCATCTGACCACCTGAGAGGGTTCCGATGGGACGCCGTTCAAATCCTCGCATTTTGACGGCGTGAATGGCTTCTTTTACCAAGTGATTACCGAATGTTCCCAATCCGCCGGTCGCTCCCACCTTTTTCCACATCCCCATGGCGATCATATCGAAAACGGAGATGGGAAAACGGCTGTCGAACTCCGACCGTTGCGGCAGGTAGGCGATATCCTGGCGGGAGATGCCCGTCAGGTGGATCGTCCCGCCCAGGGGGGCGATGGTCCCCATGATCCCTTTGAGCAGGGTGGACTTGCCGGCCCCATTGGGTCCAGCCACCGCCACCAGTGCCCCGCGTCGGATTCCATAATCCAGATGGTGGATTGCGGGATGGCGGTCATATCCCAGGGTCAGGTTTTCACAACGCAGTATCTCACCATTCGTCTTCGGCCCATTCATGTTCGGCATCATGACAACGCCCATGCCACGGCACCCCACAAAATTGACACCCCCAGGCCAGCAATCAGCAACCGTGTCCAGATTCCGGTGCGGAGCAGGGAGAAGGGGGGATCATCATTCCGGTGGGGGACGGATAACGGTTTGCGCTTTCGCATTTGGAAGGGATCTCCCGTTGGGTCATGAGATGATATATTATATCACTTGCCGATTGGGATGGTATGTTTTATCGTTGCGCCTGTCAAGCGATGATCACCTCACCGTCAGGGCAATCGCCCTTGAAAAGGGAACTTTGAAAAAGGTACTTTTGCGCTATCATTTGCCTCATTTTTCCAAGGGCGATCCCATATTTTGACCTTTCTCAATGGTGAAAATGCGGGCAGAATCCCCAAAACCCACGGGAAAATGGGCTGGAGTGCAAATAAAGACCGGCAAATTTTACTTTTGGCTGTCAAGGGATTTCAAATGCAATTGCCCTGATTTTATATTGACATTGCGCCTGTATTTAGTGGAGACTGCGATCCTGGCTGATCGTTTGATTGGGGGTGTCACGGTTTCGACGGGGTATGGAAAGGCTTTTGGAGGCGTCCCGGTATCGCACCACCGTAATAGGGCGGACTTGATAATTGCCAACGACGAGCATTACGCTCCACCAGTTTTTTTGACGAAGGTTTTCTCTGTATTTAGGCTGTCCACTGTGGCGGTTTTTGTTTGCGAAACAGCTTCGATATTTTAATAGTTAGCGGACAGGGTTTGAAATTGAACTTGGTTGGTGGTTGGAGAGACGGGAGTTGAAATCGGGGTTTTTATTCTTTCTCCGCCGACATTTTTCAAACGAGTTGGACTCACTTAAAATTTTTCAAATTCAATGTTTAACAGGGTTTTTTAAAGTGACATCGGTTCGACAGAGAAGATGGTTGGTAAGACTTCAAGGAAGTGAACGAATTGAGGATTTTTGCGTCGCTTGCCGACGCAAAAGTCGGGTTAGGGAAAAACAATGTTTATGGTCATTGCAGAGGCTGCCTTGCGCCAAGGGCTCTTGCTGATACCTATTGCAGTAGGGGTTTATCTTTCATTTCGAATTTTACGCTTTGCTGATCTTACCCCAGATGGCAGTATTCTGATTGGCGGTTCGGCATGTGTCGTTTTACTCCAGAGCGGATGTACTCCCTGGTGTGCTTTGTTCGGGGGAGCAGTAGCTGGAGCTGCGACAGGATGTGTTACGGGTTTGCTTAGTGAATACGGGGGGGTTGACCGTGTGCTGGCTGGGTTAGGCACATCCATGGCCGCTTATACTGTGGCACTTCGTGTACTAGGAAGAGGGAATGTTGCCATTACTGATAGTACGGATACAATATATTCTTACTTGGTTAACGATATCGTAATTTCATGTGTGATTTGTATCTTCGTTCTTACCATCGTCACACTACTTTTAAAAACAAGGTTGGGGTTAGTCTTGCGAGCGGTAGGAGAAAATTCTGGCCTAGTTTCTCAATTGGGAGGTGTTCCAGCGTTCTACCGGTTTGCTGGTTTGGCGTTTGCAAATGCACTGGTCGGCTTTGGTGGTGGAATGCTAGCGCAAAACCAAGGTTTTTTTGACATAAACCAAGGCGTAGGGACCCTTTTCATTGGACTGGCTGGAGTCTTAATAGGTATGTCGTTGCCCTTTAAAGATCGACCATGCTTTGGTCCATTAGTAACAGCTCTAGGAACTTTGATCTTTGCCCTACTAACTGCACTTGCCCTTCGCATGGGCGTGTTCCCCGGCGATATCAAATTCTTGACAGCTACTCTGGTAATCGGTGCTGCTTGGTTTGCCCGTCTATCATCAAGGGGCCGAGATGCCATCCCGCTCATCGGTTGATTCTACGCCCCTTATTCAAGCTATTGGCTTGACGCATGACTTTATAGTATTCGGTGGCTTGATCCGCGCATTATCGGACGTTGCCCTCACCGTCATGCCGGGAGATGCGGTCTTCGTATTAGGGACTAATGGTTCTGGGAAGACCACTCTTATGAAGGCACTCGCCGGGGAGATAGTCTGCAGAAAAGGGCAAGTTCAGATGGTTGGACAATCGCTGCATCGATTACCTTGGAGTCATCGGACCAAAATTCTTGGGCGTCTCTCACAAAGGCCACAAGATAATCTTTGCTCAACATTCACCCTCGACGAGATGATTAATCTCTATCATTCTAACCGAATATTTTCTTCCGCTGTAAAACAATTAAAGGAAGAGATGCGTAACGCAGGCATGAGTCATACCCAGAGGATCGGCGATTTGTCGGGTGGGCAACAACAGTTACTAGCTCTTCGTCTTGTCTTGTCCCGAGAACCGAATCTTATGCTTTTGGACGAGCCAACTTCCTCCCTGGACTTCGCGCATACAGAATTATTCGTATCGATTCTCAAAGATGCTATCCGTCCAGGTTCAGATCGCGGGCTTGTTTACATCAGTCATCGTGTAGAAGAGGCGATCGATTTAGCTTCCAAAATAATTTTTCTTCATAGTGGGAAAATTATCGGCCAGTGGGACAGAGGTTTTTTTCCGACAGTCAGCCAGTTTTATCAAATGTACAGCCAACCACATAGAGATTATTTAGGGGAAAGAAAATGAAATATAGAGAAATAAAAATTTCCGCTTTATTTTCTGGTGTACTTTGTTTTATCGCATCATCAGGACTTTGCCAAGAACTGACCCCTAGCGAAAAAGCCGCATCGAATCAGATTTGTGTTGCACAATATGTTTCACACCCTGCTCTGGATGCTGTTTATGAGGGATTTCTGGAAACCGTGTTCAAGTCAGGAATCAAGGCAGATAGGATTCGTTTCGCAAATGTTGCGGGCGATGCAGTTGCTGCTCGCTCCCTAGCGGATCAATTTTGCGGAGACAAAAATTGCGTGGTTGTATATTCTCTTGCCACTCCGATGTCGCAGAGCGTCAAACAAAGTTGCGGTAAAAAACCGGTTGTTTTTGGAGCCATTACCGATCCAATCTCAGCCAATTTGGTGTCGAATTTCGAGCGACCTGGCGGTAATTTAACTGGAACAAGCGATCAATGGCCCTATGCCTTACAAATGGAAATGATTGCCACCGTGTGGGGAAAAGGAACTGTCGTAGGAGTTCCCTTCAATCCCGGTGAGGCGAATACCCGCTACGCCATGGAAAAGACCCGAGAAGGAGCAAAAGCAGTCGGTCTTAAGCTGCTAGAAGTCCCCATCAACAGTCCGTCTGAGGCACTTCAAAGTGTAGAATCCATGGTTGGTCGAAGCCGTGTGGTCTACATTCCAGCTGACAACACCGCAATGGCCGCAGCCAAAGGAATCATCACTGCGGCTAAGCGCCACGGAATAACTGTAATAGCTGGTGATCCGGGGACGTTCGATGCCGGTGCTGCCATAGGTCTAGGAGTCAGCTACCGAGATCTCGGTGTAGTCAATGCCACCCAGATTGGATCTATTTTCCATGGAAAACCAGTTGGTGACATTTCTGTCGGAGTTTCTGACCATCCATTGTTGATGATTGATGAGAAACGTGCTCGCGAAGTAAATATAGATGTCTCTAAGCTCAGAAATTGGTATGCCGCCCGTACCAAGTAACCTTTGCCTGACGGATAGCCTAAAATGCAACAGCCACGTAAAAGTGAACGCAGTTGGTATAAGCGTGTCAAATTCGGTGTGATCTCTTCGTGGGTTTTGACTACAATTCTCACTTGGTTGCTACAAGGGTGGCTTTTAATCAATACGAGTTCATTGATATTTGCTGCAGTGGCTGGCGCGTTCGCGACAGCTGGCGTCTATGCCCTGGACCAACACATCCGATATCGAAAGTTGCATAAAATTGTGGATGACGATGAATTGCTTTTTGCTAAAATTAATGCTAGCAAAGGTGGTTTAGCAAAAAATATCCATAAAGAAATGCTTAAGGATTTTTTATGCCATCAAGGTGTTATGATTAGACTTATTGGTGGAGAAAGTGTACAATCAGTCCCTTACCGAACACAGATGATACTTGCGAAATATTTCTTCTTGTCCCATCGGAAAAGGTTTTGGGCTACGACACTTGATGGTTGGCATCGGTTTGGCGAGCGCAACGATGATTACTTGAGCGTCATGCAGAACCTGTCTTCTGACGGTAGTTCCTTTGACGGCATTCCATCAAAAGCTCGCATATTTGTATGTACCTGGACCGATTTCATTCGAGATCTTGTTGGCAATCCTGTTAACGCTGAACGTCTTGTCCGTCTTCACCTCCAATGGGGACCTAGTGGAGGAGTATGCCCTGTACGGGTGCTGCTGATCGCCCAAAATGACAACTACGAAAATTTTTTTAAACGGTTAAAATCACTCTTGCCTGCAACTGAGTTCGTGGTTTCTGATTTCATGATTGTTGATTCATCATCGGTTTATGGGCGTGAGTACCCATATAGTTTGGCAAAAGTCGTCTCTGATGTCTCAAATGAGGAAGCTGTAACGCTACGTCAAACAATCGACACATCTACAATCAATCAATATGAAATTGCATTCAAAACCCTTTGGGATGAGTCTTTTGAGATATTTAAACTCGCTGAGAAAGTTGCTATAGCCAGTCATTTCGATCCTATTTGGAGTGGAATGCGACAAGCACTTGATATTCTGAACGCTGAGTTCAATGGACGAGTGCTTCGCAATTTTGAAAACGATTTCCGAGACGTGCTTTCATCTTTAGGAGAAATTATTCAGAATATGACTGACAATGCTGTTAAGAATGAACGCTACGGAGAATTTATTAAGAGAACGATGACCGGCGCAGAAGTCATCAAATGCTTTGCAGACGATTTTATCAAGCTGGAAGAGCAAATAATTTGGGCTATGGACCAAGCTGATATCAAGTCAAAACCAAGACGCTTTTGGGATGAATGGCAGGAGAATAAAGTTTATAAAGAATTCTGTAATGCCACTGAAATTAGTAAAGCCAGGGATAAACGCCGCCTTTTTGTTGTTAATGATGGAGATATTGCTCTCTTACCATCAGATGCGGTTGGATTTATTCGGGAACATGTAAAAAATGGGGTCCAGGTAGGTCTCATCACTCATGCGAATTTATGGAATGTTCGGGGAACAGGTACGACAGGAGCTATTAGAACTCCGGCTGCTTTGCCCGTGTTTGGTTCTGACTTTATCATTGTGGGCGATTCTTGCAATAATACACTAAGGCAGAGTTGTGAAGCATTTGGATTTGAAATGGCTTCGGAACAATTCAATCCAAGTAAAATTAGTTATGACAATTTGCTTCTTTCTGACAGGATTGCACGATTACAACAATGGTTCATTAATGTTTGGGAAGATAAAAATACAATACGGATTCGTAGACTTGAAGAAGTTGATCATGTGTTTGGGGAGAAACCAAACGGCGAGTTCCTGGCGGGGTGGTGTTTTAGTGATTCTGAGATCCAGTTTGCCTGCAGAGACGGTATATTAATATGTCCATCTCTCGACTTGACTAGTGCTTGTAACCTCAACTGCTCCTACTGTTTCCTGGGAGATGAAGACAATAAGCATGGGAAAAAAGATGAACTGAGCAAGCAAGAATACTTGGAAATTATTAGAAATTTCCGTACAGGAGGTGCCAAGACCGTGAACATAGTAGGCGCAGGGGAACCTATGTTGGATCCGGCCTTCAAAGATGTTGTAAGTTTTATTTCTGAACAAGGAATGGTGCCAGTCATATTTACTAATGGTACAAGGTTGCTAGAAGGCGATGGGATGGGCCTTTTTCTTTTTGAAAAGGGAGCCACCATTGTTCTTAAGTATAACTCCGGTAATAAAACTATTCAGGATTCCGTCGTAGGACATGAAGGTTATTCTTCGATGCGTGACAAGGTACTTGAACAGTTAATTGGTACTGGATTCACTATTGGTCGGAAAGGGAAGCCTACGCGGCTCGGGTTGGATACAATAGCATTCCAGGGAAATATTAATGAACTGCCAGATATACACCGGTGGTGCCGTAATAATAATATTTTTCCGATTACAGCTGACTATATTCCTGCTGGACGTACAAGTAACGGTCTTGCACCAGGAACTGTTGACTCCGACGATGTATCATTGCGCGGGCCCTCTCCTGCCCAAAGAGAAAAGTTATTTCAAGATCTGAAAGAAATTGATGTAAGTATGGGTATGAAGCGCAGTAAATATGAAGCAGCGTATTATTGTGGATCCCCTTGCGTTCAACAGTTAGGTCTTTATGTTGATATTAAAGGCAACATTTGGCCGTGCGTTGCAAAAATTCAATCGATGAATCATAAAGGCGTAGTGCGCCAACCACTCGGAAATATTCGAGATAGCGACATCTCTTCAGTATGGAAAGATCATAGCATCTGCAAAGAAATTCGTTCTAATTTCATCGGCAGGTGTCACTACAAGCCTCTTTTTAATTCCCAGAATTCAGAGGGAACCTGACCAATTCCAATACGAGCCGTTGCTCATGGCCCCAAGCACTAACCATGTGGAGCGGGGACTGGCCACTCATCGTATCAAGGGAACGGCGCAGTGTCTTGCCGTCGATGGCTATGACGCCTTTGCACGTCTCGGCGAAATGCGCCATGAAGGTCAGGAAACAGGCTTGGAAATGTTTCGGGTTAAGCTGCCGGAATACTCGGCTGAACGTATCATGGCTGGGGATACCGTTCTTCAACATCATGAAATCACGAAGAAAAACTTCTTCTGCGATTCCAAACTCAGCCATGTCTACTGCTGTCTAGCCGCCGCTGTGCTTGGTGGATGCAAACTTTTATGAGAAAATTAACGAAATTCAAATGCTATTGCCCTGACCTCACCGTGGCCACACAGGAGGATTGACGACATGATGCAACCCATCGATCTGGGCCAAGCCTTTCCCGACCGTAGCGTAATGTTCCAAGACCTGAGCCTTGTTCCTCTTGCTTATTTTGACCATGTTTGTGTTTATGACGTTTCAATCAAAGGCAGAATCATCCGCAACCTGTGCGCTGTCATGGTGCAGCACGATGGGCAGGTTTCTGGCACCGTGTAGCACACGCTCAATACGAACTTCGCCATCGAACATGCGGAAGAAAATCACATAACGGTCCAAGGCTGCCATCCGCAGTCCGGGTGCCAAGTCATCTCTGCCGACATAGCCCATGGGGGAGGTGCCGATGCGTTGGCATTGCGCCATGAGTTTGCCCACAAACCTCCGGGCATTGGAACGGCTGTCCTTGGCAATAGAGTCACCGATGTCGAGAAGGTCTTTCCGAGACTTCGGGGAAAAGGTGACTTCGGCCATTAAGTTGGGTATTTGCTGCTGGTCTTGGTGGTGGACTGGCTACTGCCATTGGGTTCGGCGTAGCGGGCATTGAGTTCTGCGAATACGTCATCGGCGGAAATAGCCGGGCCGCTGTCGATGCCTTCCTGAATCGCCATATGTAAATCAGCGTTGAGCCGTTCCAGCATGGCCTCATAGACCTGTGGGGGCAAGAGGTAGGCGGTAGGCCGGTTATGGTTCAGTATGGCCACCGGTTCCGACCCTGTCTGTTCAAGAACGGCAGATGGACTGCGTTTGAGTTCGGTAATGCCGACAGAGCGGGATGCGAGAACCTGTTCCATGATGTGCCTCGTAATCAAGACAAAATTAAATACTTCATTCTAGTCGATTTTTAGGGCTGCGGCAAGAATTAGAATAACTCAGCCACAAAAATGGCAAAAACGGTTCGCGCTTTCGCATTTGGAAGGGATCTCCCGTTGGATCGTGGAATGATATATTATAGCACTTGCCGATTGGGATGGTATGTTTTATCGTTACCTCCGTTAAGCGATGATCACCTCAACCGGACCATACAGGAGGATGGACGATATGGTGCAATCCATTGATCCAGGCCAAGCCTTTCCCGCCCGTTGCGATTATCATTCCGGTTGTCGTGAGCGGCTTCTTTCGGCTGCGGAATCGCTCTGCCGGGAGTCGGGAACGAGCCTGACCGCCAATCGCCGGGCCGTTCTGGATATTCTTTCGGAGAGTCATCATAGCTTGGGGGCTTATGATATTTTGGAACGGATGGATGCCGGTGCCGGGCGGCGTCCAGGCCCCGCCGCCGTCTACCGAGCGTTGGAATTTTTATCTGGACTGGGGTTGGTTCACCGCTTGGGAAGTCGAAATTCTTGGTTTGCCTGCTCCCGTCCCGGAGAACATCGGGGCCGCTCCCAGTATTGGATTTGCGCCAACTGTGGCGTTGTGGGAGAGACCGAATCGGAAGAAATTGCCCAAATCCTGCCGGAATTGGCCCTGAGTATGGCGTTTCGCCTGGATAGGGTGAGCATTGAAATCGAGGGGGAGTGCCGAGGGTGCCAGCTTCAAATAAAAGGTTGAGCCAGTCATGAAGGATCATGAAAACAGGACCGATGGGCCAAACAGCTCCCGGCTGCCGGAGGCCATGATACCCGCCATCGATCATGAAAAATGGATGATTTCATGGACCATACTTGGATTTTCCATGATTTTTTTATTCCCCGCCATATGGCAATTGGGCAGCGATATGGTCCCTTATCTGGATACCATCAATCGCCCCCCCGAAGTGCGATGGCGGGAAAATTTTACGACCTATTTTGTCTCCATCACCTTGGAAGCAACGCCCTATATGATTTTGGGTGCGTTTATTGCGGCGATGATCGAGGTGTTCGTTCCCCAGGCGTTGCTCCCCCGTATGGCCCAACGTCTGGGTTTGTGGGGAATTCCGGTGGTTATTTTGTCGGCCCCTTTGTTTCCATCCTGTGAATGCGGTGTCGTCTTGGTGGTGCGCCGGTTGTTGGCCAAGGGACTCCCTTTGCCCCATGCGGTGGCGTGGATGTTGGCGGCCCCTATTTTTAATCCGGTGGTGTTGGTGGGTACTTGGCTGGCGTTTTATCAGGATTCCCTGTATCCCCTGTTGCGGGGACTCGGTGGCATCCTGGTGGCCATGGTCATCGGATTTTTGTTGCTGGGGGTCTCACGGAAACAGGCGATTATCCCGGCGTTGGAACGGACCCTTCCCCGTTTAGGGGGGGAGGCTCCCATCCCTCCTATCGTCCAGCCTGTGTGTGTGCCTGGGGACGGTTGTGACCATCACCACGGCGTCGGCGGTGCATGGGGCGGACGGTTGCGCCATGCTTTGCTTCATGTGCGCCATGATTTCCTCGAAATGGGAACCTATTTTTTGTTTGGCGTTTTTCTGGCCAGCTTGATGAAAACTTTTATCGCTCCAGAGTCTCTCTTTCAGGTGGGAAATGGAGATGTCAGTGGCCCGGCGGCGATGATGGGTCTCTCCTTCGTCCTTTCCCTTTGTTCCGAGGCCGACGCCTTTGTGGCGGCGAGTTTTGCCGAATTTGATCGTTATGCCCATGTGGCGTTCCTGGTGCTGGGGCCGATGCTGGATATCAAACTGTTGCTGATGTATCGGACGCTCTTCCAGACAAGATTCATTGTTCGCTTGGCCATCCTGATTCCTCTGTGTGTCTCGTGTTACATCCTGCTGCTGCGGATGATCCCTCAGGGGTGGTATGATGGGTGGTATGATTTATGGTATGATCTGGTTTATGGGATGGGAGGAATGATGTGATGTCCCGGTTTGGATTGTGGAAAAACCTGCAACTTTATGGCTGGCTGGCTTTTTTCCTTTATATGATCCTTTTGGGACGGGAGAGTTCCTATCTGGCCGATCTGCAAGGCGATGTTTTGTTGGCGGGGACAGGTTTGTTGATTGTGGTTTTGCTGGCGGATTTGACCCAAAAATCGACTGAAAAAGCGACGGATGGTGGTTATAGGTTGCCGTGGCGTCATCGCTTGGCACTGGCCGTGGAAACGTCGGGACACTGGGTACCCTTGATTTTGGCCTTGTTGATGGGTGTGACGACGTTGAATATGGACGCTGCCAGCCTGCGCAACGGGATCCAGATGCGGGTGTATGATCCTGCGCGGCAAACGGGGGCGGTCCAGCATGACCCCTCCCGCCTGGGACCGGGGGAATTTTTCACCGTCACTTTGATAGACCTGTACAGCAATCCTGATTTAGAAACAGACGCCCGCGTTGAATTGACTGGACGTATCACCCACATGACCGGCGAAGAGGTTCGGAAACGGTTTCCAGAAAGGGGGGATGGGGGGGTGTTTGTCCTTTATCGGTTTGCCATCGCCTGTTGCGCCGCCGACGCGACGCCGTTGGCCGTAGTTCTGGAAAATCTACCATCGGAGAACATGCCGAAAGAAGGGGAATGGTTGACGGTGCAGGGCGTTACCCATCTGTTGCCGGGTGAACCCAAGATTCTGGCGTTACGGATTGAGACGATGAAAATCATCCCCCAGCCGAAACGTCCTTACTTAAGCTGGCTGGATGCGTCGTAATCTCTCCATCAAATCTTTGAACCTAGGGGTTGTGATGGATGAATGTGATCAAAGGGGCGTTTTAATGACCGTCGTAGCGGAAAACAAGTTGGGAGGCAGTAACGGGAATCGTGGACTGTCCCCGATTTATCTGGACGGGGAAGAGGCAAACAAAAAAGCTAACATTGTGCATCTACGGCGCAGTGGGCGGCGGAAAATCGTTTTTGGATGGTACGGAGGAAAATTCTCCCACCTGGATTGGTTGCTTCCCTTGCTCCCAAAATGTCACCACTATTGTGAACCCTTTGCAGGTTCTGGAGCCGTGTTGCTCAATCGTGCGCCATCACCCGTAGAGACATACAATGATATAGATGGTGAAGTCACCAATTTTTTCCGTGTATTGCGCGACCAACATGAGGAATTGATTAGATTAATTGCATTGACCCCTTTTTCCCGTGAGGAATACTATCATGCAATCAATGCCTCTACCAGTGAGGTCAGCGCGGTTGAGAGAGCGCGGCATTTCTATATTAAGGCGAGACAGACACGCACTGGCCTTGCGCAAACCGCATCTCTTGGGCGTTGGGCCAATTGTAAGGATACCAGTCGTGCAGGAATGTCTGGAGTGGTATCACGGTGGCTTGGTGGCGTTGAAGCCCTTGACGATATAGCACAGCGTCTTCTTCGCGTTCAGATTGAAAACCGCCCCGCTATTGATATCATCCATCTTTATGATGGACAAGACACTCTTTTTTATTGTGATCCACCTTATCTCCACGCCACGCGAGGCGATTCAAAAGCGTATGGATTTGAGATGGACGAGGGCCAGCACCGCGAGTTCGCCAAGGTGGTCAATGAGTGCCGCAGTAAGGTGGCGGTGTCTGGATACGAACATCCCTTTATGGATGAACTGTTTCCGTCCGCTAAATGGTTAAAAACGCTTGGTTCTGACAAAACTATTCATTCCACAAAAGACAAACGACAAGAAGTCCTCTGGACAAATTACACGCCAAAAATCACAAAGGACTTGTTTACAGAATGACGGTACACCAACCATTAGATCATAGATTGCAATCTATCTACGATCAGGCATGGGAGAATATCTCCGATAGCGTCATTATGGACCAATCTATTCGTGATATGGTCGATTATGTGTGTCGCAATTTATCGAATAGGGCGTGCGTGCGTCTGCTTATGTCGTGCCTATTAGGTAAGATAGAAAACCCATCGATCGACCCGCGCAAGCCATATACAGAAATTGGGACTCATGACAGCTTTTCAGGGCGCACCCTGGATGAACGTTACCTTACCGCCTTCATCACCAAATATCACTTACCTTGTAACGTGACCACGGCTTTTCTGACCCCAACGTTGCGCAATATCAATCGGCCATTGATGCCTGATGTCGATCTTGTCGGTCGGCCACGAGAACTCTATGTCAAAACATTGCAATTGCTGGACGAGGTTGCTTCTGGACGCATGGATGCAGAAAATCTGTTTGTAGAAACTGTGAGAGTTTTGCTTATCATGCGCGATGAAAAGATGGCGCGTATGCAGTCACTTATGGACTCATTGAAGCGGACAGAAGATGCACTTCCCTTATCATCCGAACAAATTGTTACCCTCATAAGCCAGCATCTCGCTTGCAAGGGTGCGAGTCGCCTTCCGGTTTTAGTTGTCGCAGCGGCTTATCAGGTTGTCGGTGAAAGGCTTGGCGAATTTTCACGTCCGCTTTTATCTCATAATGCTGCTGACCTGCAAACAAAATCAGTTGGTGACGTTGAGGTTTACCTGCGCGGAGATAATGCCGTTGTTACTGCGTATGAAATGAAAATGAAACGTGTAACTATCGAGGATATCGACGCAGCCGTCACCAAGATAATACGTGGCGGACATTCTGTTCACAATTATATATTCATCACAACAGACGGTATTGACCAACCGGTTACAGAATACGCATCAAAGTTCTATGAAGAAATAGGAGGGATCGAGATTGCTATTCTCGACTGTATCGGTTTTTTGCGCCACTTCTTGCATTTTTTTCATAGAACGCGGGAATATTATTTGAAAAATTACCAGTCTTTATTGCTGGCTGAGCCAGATTCTGCTGTCAGTAGCGCATTGAAAGAGGCTTTTCTTGCATTGCGCCAAGCAGCAGAAAGCGGAGATTAGCCTATATCCGCCAGACCTTAGCCACGCGGCCTGTTCATCGGCAATATTCAATAAAAATATCCCATCTGTTGCAATAATGGGGTCAGGATGCAAGAACGAGGTCAGGTCTTGCATTATTGGATCATTTAACTAAAATGATCCAAAAACCGGGAAATATCCATGAGCAGGACATCGGTGAGTTCCTGGCTGTTTTCCATACGGTAACGACCGATGGCCTGAACCACATCGGCACCGCCCCCGGTGATATTGGATTGTAGGGGATATTCAATGTGATCTAAGCGGCTGAAAAATCGAATATCATCAACCGCCATGGCAAACTGCGTCTCCCCAGAATTGAAAACGACGATATATTCCAACAGGTAACGTTGCACCAACCCCCCGATCCCATTGAACAGATCGATCAGGGAGACCAAAAGTCCATTTTCCGTCGCTTGCAATAGTTTTACCGCCTCATCCTTGTTTCCAGCCTTGACCAGATTGGTCGCCTGAATGCCGATGCTATGGATCGCCTTGTGGGGGGCATCGAAGCGGGCCATATAATTGTTCAAATTGCTGTTATCGGACTGAAACTGGTCATACCATTTGCCAAAGGCGCATAGGTGCGGATTGGTCTGGACGGTGATGGGCTTGTCGTTGAAAACTTCATCTTTGAGCTTATTGACCCAGTTGATGTGATCCTGCTTACGCATCCCCATGGTTTCCACCAGTTCGCGGATCTCCAGGTTGCGCCCCTTGAATCCGAGGAAAACACGCAGATCAAAAAGCGGTAGATTGCCATCCCGAAAGGGTATCACTCCGCGCATTTCCGGCGGGCTATCGGGGACGTGTGTACATTCCACCATATCGACGACAGAAACGATATCCTGAGATGTGACCCCATAAGGCGTTCCATGGATCGTAAAGACCAGATAGTCAGAATTCAAAGAAAATTTATTTTCCACGCCCGATCACTCCCCCCGCAATGTTGAATCATTCGTGCGAATAGCCTACATTATCCCCTACTCAAAGTTAAGCGGAAAATAAAACCCTTTCGATAATTATTCACCTCTCTTGAGCAGTAGAGTCGCTTAGAATAATTCCAATGGCGATGATTTGCCAGGATTTACAAACATTCACTTATTTGCTTGTCATCACCACGCACGAACAATCCAATCCCTGGCGCAATCGTGCCAAATACCAGGCGACGCATGGGTCCGATGGATTTTCTTGAGCCAGTGCTTCAAAGGCGGCCAACGCTTCCGCATGATGTTGGCTGTCTGCAAGCCAGGGGAAAGCTGTGCGATACCGTTCCAGGTAGTCGGCGTCATAGACCCCTGGGGGGGGAATTTCATGGATCATCAGGGCTTTCCCTTTGCCTTTGAGGATGAAATGACCTAACGGGCGTCCCTGGGTGAAACCGCTGGCTTGGACAGTCGCCTCCGAAAGGGCGATGTCGGTACCAAAAAATTTGTTCAATCCTTCGATCCGGGCGGCGATGTTGACGGCATCACCCAGGGGGGTATATTTGAACTGTTGGGTAGAGCCAAAGTTACCCACCTGCGCCACACCGGTGTGTAAACCGATGCGGGTTCGGCCAAATTCCAAGGCCAGGGCGGGTGGCGACTGCTGGAAATTTTGGGTAAATGCTTGAATCTCCTGGGCTGATTTTACCGCTCTTTGGGCGTGGTCGGGGAGGTCCACCGGGGCATTGAACATGGAAAACACCGCATCTCCGATGAGGTCGACCACCATGCCACCGTTTCCAAGGCAAATATTGCATACCCCATCCAGATAGTGGTTCATTTGGTCGGCCATGATTGCGGGATCGTTTTTTTCCGACATCGTGGTGAACCCTTCGATATCGGTGAATAAAAAGGTCAATTCCCGCCGTTCCGCCCGACGACGCAAAAACTCCCGATTATTGACCAGATGGTCCACAAATTGGGGCGACAGATATTTGGAAAAGGCCTCTTTGAGAAATTTCTTTTGTTGGCGATCCTGTTGCCGCTCATGAATTTCACGGATGGCAAATGCCAGAAGAAAAGAGATGGTTGGTGCCAGAAGGGGTAGCAGTACGTTTGCTTTTTGAAACAGAATGAAGCTGCCTCCCCAGTAGAGCAACACAATGGTGGTAACCATCAGCAGGCGGAATACCGTCCAACCATTGATCCGTGCCATGAAGACCCCCAACATGGCTGCTCCCACGATCCATACCCATTGCCAGTGATCCGCAATTTGTGGCGTCTGCCGGTGGTCAAGGATTTGCGCCAGGGCGTGGGCATGGAGGACAACCCCCGCTGTTCCAGAGGGGTTGGATTGGGTATTTTTTCCGGTTTTGAGTGCCAAAGGGCTGCGGTGGCGATCGGTCATGGGTAAATCGGCACCGATCAGGATGATTTTGTCTTTGAACCATGCGGGTGGCAGTACCGAAAGCATATGGATGGGGAAAGAACGGAATGCTTCGGTTTCATCATCTGGGGAACCATGCCACACCATGGGGATGGTTTTGCCGGGGGAGGGGACACCCAGTTTCATGGCCAACCCCTCTGCCACCGCCGGTATGGTGTTCCCATCGGGCATGGTTTCACCGATATGGACCCAACGGACCATTTGATCTCGTGAATCTTTGAGCAGATTGGCAAGGCCGCGGCTGTTTGGGGGGATGAACATCTCTTGGAAGGCGATCTGCGCCGGTGTCAGCGCGGCATCGGTATCCCCATAGCTAATCATCAGGGGGATGGTCAGATGCTTTAAGGTCTCCCGAAGACGGGCGTCCTTTTCTGGTTCCGTGGGTTGGTCCAGGAGGAGGTCCATGAGAATGCCCCGGACCCCTATGGTTTCCAGACGTTCCAGGGTATCGGCCAAAAAGGCGCGATCAACGGGCGAGCGGTAGGGAAATAAAGCCAGGGTCTCTTCGGTGATGCTCAGGATGATGATATCGGGATGTTGCGGTTCGGGGGGGCGCAAGTTGGCGATGCGGATATCCGCCAACCAATGTTCCATGATCCCCAATACCGCCAGATGCCGAACCCCAAGCCAGGATAGGAAAAAAGAGACTAAAACGATCACAACAGAGAACAGCAGCCGCTTTTTCATGCCCCCCCCATCGAGTACGTTCCCCGATTTCATGTTCAACCTTTTTCTCATTATGAATTTGGTTTGGTTGTTTGAAAATTAACTATTTTGGAATACCACCCCTATTTGATGGCGGGCAGCTTGTAGTGCTGGGTGTGGTAGTTCTTGCCATCGGCGGCAGTTATTCGAAATTTTCGAATAACTGAACCTTCTTCTAGGCCGTGTTGACATTTGATAATTTTTTCGCCCCATAAAAAAATATTAAAAGAA
>PEAO01000119.1 GCA_002753615.1 Magnetococcales bacterium DCbin2 | reverse complement strand
AAAACATTTTTATTTAAATTCAAAAAAAAGTCAAAAGCGGAACATGGAAACCTTTTTTTAAATTCAAAAACAAAATCAAAACCCTGGGGGCAATCCCCCAGACCCCTTTTTTCTTTTAATAATTTTATTGATTATTCTTGGTCTTCCGTCGCCTGTTTTTCCCGATAGTCACACCCTTCTTGAACGCACAGATGTTCGACACCCCAACGCTTAGTAACTTTTTCGGTAATAAACGCCGCCCCACATTTGGGACAAGGCTGTTTCAACGGTTTGTTCCACAACGCATTTTTACAGGCAGGATAAGCGGAACAAGAATAAAAAATCTTGCCTCGGCGGGACTTTTTCTCCAAAAACTTACCCTTGCCACACAAAGGACAATCCACATCCGTCGTCTTGGGTTTTTCCAATGGTTGAATATTGCGGCAATCGGGATACCCACTGCACGCCAAATATTTGCCAAAACGACCTTCCTTGATCAACATGGGTTTGCTGCATTTTTCACATTTTTCTTCCGACAGCACCGGCTCAATGACAACATCCTCCCCTTTGCCGTCTTTTTTGATATTGCGGCTGAAACGGCATTCGGGATAATTGGAACACGCCAAAAATTTGCCAAAACGACCCAGCTTGATCAACAACGGTTTGGAACATTCGGGACAGGTCTCATCGGTGGTTTCCGAGGTAAAATCATCGCGCTTGGTGGTTTTATCCTTCTCCTGAATTTGCACGATAAACGGATTCCAAAAACTTTTGAGCAACGGAACCCACTCTTTTTCCCCACGAGACACCGCATCCAAATCGTCTTCAAGATGGGCGGTAAAATGGAAATCGACATATCGGTTGAAATGTTCCACCAAAAACCGATTGACCACCATCCCCACATCCTCAGGATGAAATTTTTTCTCCTCCAACCGCACATAACCACGATCCTGGAGCGTTGACATGGTGGGGGCATAGGTGGAAGGACGACCGATGCCATAACTCTCCAAAGATTTGACCAAGGTTGCCTCGGTAAAACGCGGCGGCGGTTCGGTAAAATGTTGCCGCGGTTCCATTTTCGCCACCAACAATTTTTCCCCTTTTTCCAAAGGGGGCAACATCCCTTTTTCTTCTTCCTCCTCGGTGCGATCCTGGGCTGATACTTCGTCACGCCCCTCCAGATAAACCTTCATAAAACCGGCAAACCGAACCGAAGATCCCGTGGCACGAAACCGAAAGGGGGCGTCGGGAGAAGAAGAATCCACCGATAACGTCGCCGCAACATTGTCAATCTGGGCATCGGCCATCTGACAAGCCATGGTCCGCTTCCAGATGAGTTCATAAAGACGAAATTGATCTTTTTCCAATGTTTGCCGCAGTTTGTCCGGTGTCAACGCCGCATTGGTGGGACGAATGGCCTCATGGGCTTCCTGGGCATTTTTGGTGGAAGATTTAAATTTGCGCTCGGTCTTGGGTAAATATTCGGCACCAAACCGCTGGGTAACCGTCTCACGAATCGCTACAATCGCTTCCTGCGCCAAATTGACCGAATCGGTTCTCATATAGGTGATCAAACCATATGTCTCCGAAATACCGGTCGCTTCATCCTTGATCTCAACCCCTTCGTACAATTTTTGCGCACATACCATGGTTTTCTTGGCCGAAAATCCCAGCTTGCGCGATGCCTCCTGTTGCAAAGTCGAGGTGATAAACGGAGAAGCAGGCTTGCGGCGCGATTGCTTTTTTTCCAATTCCGAAACCGTCAGTTCCCGCCCCGTCAGCTCCTGTAAAATCGACTCCGCCTGTTCCTGATTGGTGATATCAAATTTATCCAGTTTTTTACCGTGGGCTACCTGGAGCCAAGCGGAGAACGGATGCGGATCTTTTTCCCCCTCCTTGGCCACCTGGGCATCGATGCTCCAATATTCGCGTGTCTCAAAGGCTTGGATCTCACTTTCACGCTCACAAACCAAACGCAAAGCAACCGACTGCACCCGCCCTGCCGATAACCCCCGACGGACTTTCTTCCACAATAACGGACTTAAATTAAAACCCACCAGATAATCCAACGCCCGCCGTGCCTGCTGCGCATTGACCAGGTTCATGTCCACTTCGCGGGCGTTGATGAGGGCCTCATCGATGGCACGCTTGGTGATTTCGTGAAAAACAACCCGTTTGACCGTCTTATTTTTCAAGGAGATTTTCTTTTCCCTGAAGACTTCAAGCACATGCCAAGAGATCGCCTCACCTTCCCGATCGGGGTCGGTTGCCAGAAGAATTTCTTCGGCGTTTTTAGCTTCCTTGACCAAAGCGGTCACATGCTTGCCCGATTGCTTGGCAACCTCATAGCACATGTGAAAATCTTTTTCGGTATCGACCGAACCACTTTTACTGGGCAAATCGCGGATATGACCGTAGGTGGCCACCACGGAATAGTCCTGGCCCAAGAATTTATTGATGGTTTTGGCCTTTGCAGGCGATTCGACAATGACGACGGCACGCATGATACGTCTGACTTGAACCTGTTAGGTTGATGGTTAAAAGACCGATAGCATGAAAGACGGTGCAACACTCACTCAGGATCTTGTGTCATGCGTCAGACTATTTTGCAAGGCGAACCAGTTACCCGGCTGACGAATCACGACACCCGCAAGCTCCAGTTGTAACAGGATGCTGGATAGTGAGGCCACTGTCAAATGACTCTTCCGCGACAACTCATCCGCTTGAATAGGCCCACTGGCCAAATAGTGAATCAACAGTTCCCGGGAACCGGCCCCGGCGTTGATGGCATCCACCGCCAGCGGACCATGGGGGGCAACGGTCGTTTCCCAACGCATTTCCCATAAGATATCCTTCGCCCCTTCGACCCACCCGGCCCCACTTTTAAGTAAACGGTTGCTCCCTGTGCAATGCCAATCCCCCGAAGCACCAGGGACGGCAAAGACCTCCCGCCCTTGTTCCAATGCCATCCGGGATGTGATCAAAGCACCCGATTTTTCCCCCGCCTCCACCACCACCACCCCATGGGCAAGTCCGCTGATGATGCGGTTACGTGCGGGAAAACGGAAGGCATCGGGTCGAGTACCCAACGGTGCCTCGGTCACCAGACAGCCTTGTTCGATAATCCGGCGCGCCAAATCCCGATTGCCCGGAGGATAACAGACATCCAGACCCACCGCCGCAACCGCCACCGTAAAACCACCACCATCCAACGCCCCCCGATGGGCCGCAGAATCAATTCCCAAAGCCAACCCACTGACAACGACGACCTGATGATGCACCAGGGCAAAAGAGATGTCCCGCGCCAATCCCAGAGCTTTGGGACTGGCACGCCTGGACCCTACGACGGCAAGCATTTGCGGTGCTAGCAGATATTTGGGATCACCCTGAACATACAAAACCGGAGGGGGATCATGAATTTCCGCCAGCATGGGAGGGTAGAAAGGATCACCCAGAGTGATCAACCGCGCCCCGATTTGATGCAGCCGCTCCAGTTGATCGGTGACGGGTTGAGACGGAATTTTTTTTCTAAAATTGAGCAGTTGATCCACCATCCGGGGCCTTATCCCCGGCACCTCACGATAGTCCTGTTCACTCGCTTCGACAATGGCCTGCGGATGGCCAAAATGCCCCAACAACTTGCGAATACCCACCGGACCCAAACCGGGAATTTGGACAAGGCGCAGCCAATCGATCAGATTACGGGTTTTCACGATATTTGGGCGAAGCCACCATGGCACCAATCCAATCACCCGTTTCCGTTACATCGTCCGCGCGGGTGATCAGTGCCAAGGAGGCGTTCGCAGCAATGCGAAAAAAAGCGACCTCGCCCAATGGGATGGAATCCAGTCTTGGTTTTTTTCCAACCTCATGCAACGCGCGAGAGACAGAGGCGCGATACACCGGCAGGATCAATCCGGGATAAACCTGGTCCTTCATGCCCAATTCAACGACAACCACCTGTCCCAATCCCGCCATTTGCAAATCATTTTCCACATGGACAATCGGTCCATTGGCTTTGAACTCAGGATCCATCGTAAATTGAATCGGTGTCCTTTCGTTCAAGAATGAATCAACCCAATCTCCGGCGAGAATTTCCTTGTAGGCTTTGATGACCACGGCGGTTGCTTCTTCACCATGAGATGCGACAATTTCGACAATCCCCAAAGTTTCCGACAACCGACCCAAAATTCGCGCATCTTCTGGGTCACGCAACACCTCTCCCGGTCGATGAACGGTCAAACGATCACCTGGACGAAACGTTTCTTTCGCCTGGATGATTACCCTTTTGCCAACATCCGCCGTTTCACTGTCAAAAACATGGACGATCCCATTCTTTTGCACCGCCGGTTCATCCAAAATCCAAGAGGCCTTGGTAAACTGGCCTTCGAGAGCCGATTCAATGGCTTTCTGCCGTGAATCGACCGCGATAACCGGGTCTAAAATTTGGATTTCAGGTTTCAAGACGACACTTTTCAAACCGGGAACCCCCTTGGGGGCCACGACGGTTTCACCCCTCCCCGTTCCCGACCACCCCACACCCATCACAAAACAAAGCATCAACAACCAGACCCGATGATTCATGGCGGTGCCTTTTTTTTCCCGATCCGTGGCTCGGTTCCCTGCAACAGGCGGCTGATATTGTCACGATGCCGCCAAAACACCATCGGCACCACCGCCCATGATGCCATCAATGCCTCGGTATTGCCAAAAAAATACAACAGCCCCGGCAACATCAAAAAAGCTATTAAAGCGGCCAGGGATGAAATTTTCGTCACCACAGCGACCAGCAGCCAGATCATTGCCACCAAAAGACCCACTTGAGGTGTCCAAACCAAAAAAATACCCAAGGCGGTCGCAACCCCTTTTCCGCCATGAAACCCCAGATAAACCGGGTAGAGATGTCCCAGAAAAACGGCCAGGGCCATGGCCAACACCAGCCATGGCGGTTGCCCCAATCCATAATCCGCCACCGCAACGACGAGACTGCCCTTGGCCATATCCAGCAACAAGGCCAACGCCCCCGCTTTTTTTCCGGTGGTACGCAAGACATTGGTCGCCCCAATGTTACCACTGCCTTGGCTGCGAATATCACCCGCCCCAAAAAGCCATCCCACCAACAGACCAAAGGGGATGGAACCCACCAGATAGGCCCCGACAACGGATAACCCAAACAGCCAAATACTCATGGACGTTCCGACCTGTTGCTACGGTTTTTGAGCATAACACTAGCCAACTTTTGTCCTTGGGTTGGTTCCGCATGAAACACGGGTGTTGCAACAGGGTTTACCGGGGGAGAATGGGGATTTTGTTGCACCCCATAATTGGCCTCCCACAACCCCCGCACCCGTCTCACCCCCCCCTGAATCCCCAACATGCTATCCAGCTCCTGGGCGGTCTGCAACACCAGCGGATTTAAAAACTTGGCCATCCGATCCCAGGAAGCCTGAACCACCTGGGGATGTTGCGTTGTGTACCATTGTGCCACCAAGGCTTCATGGTGTGCCAAACCACCCTTCAAAGCAAGGTCACACATGACCTGAATCTCATGTTGTACCACCTTTCGTTGTTGTGTTGGTAGGGATTCCAACCAACTTCGATTGACTGAAAACACCGACCAGGCATGTAAGTGGCGCAAATTAAGAAAATGAGAAGCTTTATCCATCCATTCTTGATTGGCCATGAGTTCTGGAGTTGTCAATAACCCATTGACCCAACCCGAAGCAACCGCTTTCTTCACATCAATTCCAGGGACACGGACCACTTTTCCCGGTAATTTTTCCTGCACCGACTCCAGCCACCCTTCTTCCGGCACGCGGATGGCGCGATCTTTCATCCATAGCAAGGCATCATCCTGAAATTTTTTTGCGGATGCCGACTGCGGTTCAAACAGCATGATTCCATAGTATCCAAAGGAACCATAGCCTAAAATAGTGATATTTTTCGCGGGTGCGGTGGCACGAATCGCCTTATCCAAGGGAGAGCCGACGAATTGAACCACTTGATCGGTATCGTTGAACACCAGCGGTAACGTCAACGCTCTGAAGGCTTTCAAAGATTGCGCCAGGGTCATGACAGAAATCCATCCCCCCTCCACACGGCCACGAATTTGATCTTTCAACGCTTCAAATTCGCCACCACCCACACCATTGGTCAACAATTCCACCTGGATTTGACCGTGGGTTCCAGATTCAATGTTTTGTTTGAGCCGGTCCAGCAGACGGACATAAACCATCCCCGCACCCTGAACCGCCGTCACCCGCATGACGGTTGCTCCACTTTTTTGGCCATAAACCGAAGCCGGAACCAGTGTAAACACCAGGATAAGAGTCAACCACCGTAGATATGTCACCGACAGACCTCCATGTGAAAGACAAGGTTTGACTTGCAAGGTTTCTTTTTCTTCTCATTGTTTTCTGTTACAAAGGGAGAGACTGGATTGTCGGCCTTTTTCACAAGGCTACTAAGTCTACCACCCCCCTTTGAGGTTCCCAGCATGTCTCGATCCCTGAACAAAGTCCAACTGATCGGCAACTTAGGTGCTGATCCCGAAATTCGCGCCACCAAAGATGGCAAGCCCGTTGCTACTCTGAACATCGCCACCAGCGAGTCCTGGAATGATGCCCAAGGCCAAAAACAGGAGAAAACTGAATGGCACCGTGTTGTCGTTTTCGGTCGTTTGGCTGGAATAGTTCAACAATATCTTCGCAAAGGTTCCAAAATTTTCATCGAGGGAAAACTTCAGACCCGCAAATGGACTGACAAGCAAGGCTTGGATCGATACACCACTGAGGTTGTTCTAGGTGATTTTTCCAGTCAAATGATCATGCTGGACGGAAGTCGGTCCCAAGGTACACCCTATTCTGGTGGTGGTGGCGGCAGCAGCAGCCCCTCTTATGATCCCAGCGACTATGGTTCACCAGCCGCCAGTTTCAATCAGGGCCAAAACGTTGATCGTGGTTTTTCTTCGCCACCATCCTACAGCAACAACCCTCCGGCCAGCCCCCCCCCTGCCAGGGCACCTGTAGCCCCCTCGGCCAATATACCGGACTTCGATGATGATATTCCGTTTTGATTATGCTTTTGATTAAATATCGAAAAAAGAATCAAAAGAAGAAATGGGAGCTTTTTGTTTAAATGCAAAACCCTGGGGGCAATCCCCCAGACCCCTTTTTTCTTTTAATAATTGAATACGCCCTCAGGAAACAGGTGGGTGGATCCAGGCTTTCTTACCTTCCTCCACAGCACCATCCCCCCCCTCAAGGAGAACCTTGCCATCCACCAATCGTAACCTTCCCTGGGCGTACCAGCGCACCGCCTGGGGATAGATACGATGCTCCTGGACAAGGATTCGTGCCGCCAGAGACTTGGCATCATCCCCCGGCAATACCGGGACCACCGCTTGAATGACAATCGGTCCCGTATCCACACCATCATCCACAAAATGAACCGTCGCCCCCGAAAAACGGACACCCGCCGCCACCGCCCTTTTTTGCACCTCCAAACCCGGAAATGCCGGCAATAACGCCGGATGAATATTGAGAATGCGCCCCGCAAACCGACGGACAAACCAAGGGGATAGAATCCGCATAAACCCCGCCAGGCAAATCAATTGGACACCATACCGATCCAAAATCTCTGCCAAATTTTTTTCAAACGCTTCCCGTCCACCCACCCGACTGTTTTCCACCACCGCCGTCGCAATGCCCGCCTTACGCGCCCTTTCCAAAGCCAATACCCCATCTTTATTACTGATCACAATCGTGACCTGTCCCGGAATCGTCCCTTCCGCACAACCATCGATGATGGCCTGAAGATTGGAACCACTGCCCGAAACCAATACCCCAATGGCCATCGGTGGTTGTAGCGATAAAGAATCAGTCAAGAAGCACCACCCTTTCATCCCCCTCCCCTTCCCGTTGCAACACCCGTCCGATAGACCAACACGTCTCCCCAGCAGCCTGCAAAACGGTCATGGTTTGTTCCAAAAATTCAGGTGCCACCACCACAACCATACCCAAGCCACAATTAAAGGTGCGCATCATCTCTTCCATGGGGACAGAACCCAAATTTTGTAGATAATGGAAGATCGGCGGCCAAACCCAAGATTTTCTTGAAACCGAAACCTTCACACCAGCCGGGAGAATCCGCGGAATATTCTCCTGAAATCCCCCACCCGTAATATGGACAATCCCTTTGACAGGGACCGATTTAAAAAGGGTCAACATCGATGCGACATAGATTTTTGTCGGCTCCAGCAAGACTTCTCCCAACGTTTTTCCCTCAAAAGGGGCATCCAACCCTGGTCCATTCTCCGCAAGCACCAAACGACGGATCAAAGAGTACCCGTTGGAATGGGGGCCTGAAGAGGCCAGCCCAACGAGGCAGTCTCCCGGTGTGATGGTTTTTCCATGGATGATGGCATCTTTTTCCACGATACCCACCGCAAAACCAGCCAAATCAAATTCACCATCGGGATAAAAATCGGGCATTTCCGCCGTTTCACCCCCAATCAAGGAACAACCGGCCATGCGACAACCACGGGCGATTCCTTCAATGACGGTCGCCGCTTTTTCTGGTTCCAGTTTTCCTGTGGCAAAATAATCCAGGAAAAACAGTGGTTCAGCCCCTTGTACAATCAAATCGTTGACCGACATGGCCACCAGATCCAAACCCACGGTATCCCATTTGCCCATTAAAAAAGCCAGTTTCAGCTTGGTGCCAACGCCATCGGTACAGGAAACCAATACCGGATCTTTGTATTGCCGCCAATTGGGATGAAACAAAGCACCAAAGCCACCCAAATCGGAACAAACCTCTGGGCGAAAAGTAGAAGTTACCGCTTTTTTTATCAAAGAAACGACACGGTTTCCCGCATCGATATCCACACCGGCGTCCTTATAGGTGGTCATAAGCGTCGCTTTCACAGGTTTTCATCGTGATAGTCAAGAAAAAATTTGCTCTCCCCTTAAGAAATTATTAAAAGAAAAAAGGGGTCTGGGGGATTGCCCCCAGGGTTTTGCTTTTGATTTTGATTTTGATTTTGAATTTAAATAAAAATTT
>PEAO01000017.1 GCA_002753615.1 Magnetococcales bacterium DCbin2 | reverse complement strand
CAATCCCCCAGACCCCTTTTTTCTTTTAATAATTTTCTAGGGTGTGTCTCAAGTTATCGGATACCAACACGGCCTAATGTCAAAGGATTCCAAATGCAATTGCCCTGGGGCCATCCACCATTTGATCGATTACGATAGATAAGTCAGACTGGTGATCATAACTCACGGTAGATCATAACATTGCACCCATCCCTGAACCAGTAATCCTCTTAGGGTACGGTCTGACATGTTGGACAAAAAGGGCTGGAACGACCACCCATGCGCAAAGAGGCAATGGTGTGGGAACAGACTTGGCAGGGCTGGCCATCTCTACCATACATCTGCAAAGATTGTTGAAAATATCCCGGTTTACCGTCACTGTTGAGAAAATCACGCAAGGTTGTACCACCCTGGGCAATGGCCGCAGCCAAGCGATCCTTGATGGCGGCAACCAAACGGTAACACTCCTGGACCGTCAACCTTTCCCCAGGACAAGCGGGATGGATGCGGGCCATGAATAACGATTCCACCGCATAGATATTTCCAATGCCGGAGATCACACGACCATCCATCAACAACGTCTTGATGGCCCTTCTGCGTCCACGAATCATCGCGTAGAGGACGGAACCATCAAACGTCTCTTCCAACGGTTCGGGTCCAAGCTTGGCCAGTGCCGGATGATCCAAAGGGTTCAAACCACCCCATAAAACCGCCCCGAAACGTCTGGGATCGGTCAAACGAAGACAATGCCCATCATCCAGTTGAAAATCCACATGATCATGCTGCTGTACCTGAGAATCGGCGGGAACGACACGCAAGACCCCACTCATCCCCAAATGAAAGATCACTGTCCCCGCCAAGGTTTCAAGAAGCAAATACTTGGCGCGCCGACCAACCGCGACGATCCGATTGCCAGGAAGCGATTCAACAAGCATTTTTTCCGGGATCGGCCAACGTAAATCGGTGCGCCGTATGACAACCCCCGTGCAAACGTGTTGTACCAAGCGGTGGGATAAACCTTGACGAATGGTCTCTACTTCGGGCAGTTCAGGCATACACACTCCCAGTCAAAAAGCTGTCGCAAGCGTAACGTAACCGTTCAGACCCCCTCCTAAAAAACTATTGAAAAGAAAGAAGGGGTCTCTAGGAATTCTTTCCCCAGGGTTTTGATTTTAGACAAAAAGCTTCATTCTTCGCTTTTGAATTTGCTCTTGAATTTAAACAAAGTCAAAAACAAGGTCAAAAGCGGAGCATGGAAATCTTTTTATTTAAATTCAAAAACAAAATCAAAACCCTGGGGGCAATCCCCCAGACCCCTTTTTTCTTTCAATAATTTTAAGGGGGAAGTCTGAACGGTTATGTCGCAAACGGCAATGATCTCCTTCATCCCGCAAAAATGCGCCTATAATTCCATTTTTATTCGCGCTGGGTTTGCGTCCCCAACGGCATTATTGTAATCTTGTGCGGTTTACAAACCTGCCGGGTTCGGATTGACCGGTGCCATGCTGCCAACAGGTAGTGCCAATGTGCAAGGAGATTGACGAACATGTTCGGATTGGGCACTTCGGAATTGATCATTATTCTGGTAATCGTCCTTGTTGTTTTTGGTGCCGGGAAATTACCCAAGGTTATGAAAGATTTGGGGAAAGGGGTTAAAAGCTTTAAAGATGCCATGGTCGAGAAGGATGAAGTGGTTGATAGTATTACACAAACAAAAACTTTGGATAATGATTCCACCCCCAGGAAAGAAAATACCTGACACGGTTGTTATTTGCGATGGAGTTAAACCATGCTGGGTTTGGGATGGATAGAAATTTTTGTAATCATCATCGTCGCCTTGCTCGTGATCGGGCCGGAAAACCTTCCAGAGGTTGCCAGAACGCTTGCCAAAACGTTACGTCAGGTACGCCGTATTGTGGCCGATGTCCGTAACAGCATCAATCTTGAGGAATTTGAACAGCGGCATTCCTCAAAACCACCCTCCCACTCTGACAGTCCGGTTTCACCGCGAACGGAGGGTACCGTGGGTGATGATGTCGCTCATCAGCCCCAATCGTCCCCCCAGTCCCATGACAACAAGCCCGGTTCATCCCCCCTGCCATGACCCAAGAATTTGACGACAAGACCCCCCTACTCGACCACTTGATCGAACTGCGGCGACGCATCGCCAACTCGGTGCTGTCGATCTTGGTCGGATTTCTCATTTGTTATGCCTATGCCGACCAGGTATTCGCCTTTTTAGTCGCCCCCTTGCGAGAAGTCCTCGGTCCTGATGCCAAAATGATCTATACTGGACTACATGAAGCTTTTTTTACGTATATGAAAGTTTCATTTTATGCAGGACTGTTCTTGGCCATGCCGGTGATTTTGTCGCAGATATGGCTGTTTGTCGCCCCAGGACTTTATCAGCACGAAAAGAAGTTTTTCTTTCCATTCCTGGTTCTGACTCCGGTGTTGTTTTTCACTGGGGGTGCCCTGTCCTATGAATTCGTATTTCCTTTGGCGTTCAAATTTTTCCTGAGCTTTACGACCCCTTCCATCGAGGCACTCCCCTCCCTGAAAGAATACCTGAGCCTAGCCATGACGATGATTTTTGGCTTTGGACTGGTCTTTGAACTACCGGTGGTGATTTTGTTGCTGATTAAGATCGGGGCCGTCAGTACGGCATCGCTGGTAGCCAAACGGAAATATTTTGTCATCGTCGCTTTTGTCGTGGGTGGCGTACTGACCCCCCCCGACCCGATTTCGCAAATCATGCTCGCCATCCCCATTTTAATCTTGTACGAAATTTCCATTCTGTTCGGTCGATACCTGGAAAAGGGGAAGGCCGTGGCTGAAACCCAGGAGGAAGAGTGACGGATGGCTACCAACGGACCATTGGAGGTTATCCCACTGGGGGGACTTGGCGAAATCGGCATGAACCTGATGGTGTATGGGTATGACGATAAACTGCTGGTCGTGGATTGTGGTCTGACATTCCCCGGTAGTGATACCCCAGGGGTCGATGTCATCATTCCAGATGCCACGTTTCTGAACGAAAACCGTGATCGTGTCGTGGGGTTCATCTTGACCCACGGCCATGAAGACCACTTGGGGGCCATGCCCTATATTTGGCCAAACGTGGAAGGGCCGATCTACGGCAGTGCCATGACGCTGGGCATTCTAAAAAATAAATTTCGCGAACATGGCCTGTTGGAAAAGGCGACAATGATTGAGGTCGGCAATCGGCAACCGTTCCAGGTCGGTCCCTTCAACGTCTGTTTCATCCAAGTTTCCCATTCCATCGTCGATTCGGCTGCTTTGGCCATCAAGATCCCTTTGGGGACCATCATCCATACGGGCGATTTTAAAATTGATCATACCCCGGTAGACAATCGACCCACCGATCTTTATTCCTTGGCGCGTTATGGCGAAAACGGTGTACTGGCGTTGTTATCGGACTCGACCAATATCAATCGTCAAGGATCGACCACCTCGGAAAGTGTGGTGGCCGGTGCCCTCGCCAAGGTATTCGCCAGGGCACAGGAATTGATCATCGTCGCCACTTTTGCCTCCAATATTCAACGTATCCAGCAAATTATCGACGCCGCGCAACGGGAAAACCGCAGGGTTATCATCAGCGGTCGCTCCATGCAAAATAATATTGAAGTCGCCAGATCCCTCGGCTTTTTGCGCATACCCGATGGAGTTCTCCTCGACATGCGATCTTTTCCCCATCTTCCGCGCAAAGAGATTGCCGTTATTTCGTCGGGGAGCCAGGGTGAACCCAATTCTTCCCTGTCACGCATCGCCGCAGGGGACCATCGGGAAATCAAGATTCAACCCGGTGACATGGTTGTCCTCTCCTCACGGTTTATCCCCGGCAATGAACAAACCATCTGGAGCCTGGTCAACCGCATGTTCCGTTCTGGTGCTGAGGTGATCCATGAGTCGAATCTGCCGCAAATTCATGTCTCCGGCCATGCCCCCCAGGAAGATCTCAAGCTGATGTTGGCGTTGACCCGTCCCAAATTTTTTATCCCCATCCATGGTGAAATCCGGCATCTGCAAAGTCATCGTCACTTGGCCAGTCACATGGGGGTTGCCCTGGAAAATTCCGTGGTAGCCGAAAACGGGACTCGTGTCATCATCACCGCCGATTCCATCACCCTGGGCGATCCAGTCCCTGCCGGGCGCGTTTTCGTCGATGGTAAAGGGGTGGGTGATGTGGGCGATATCGTCCTGAGAGACCGAAAACACCTCTCGGAAGATGGATTGGTGGTTGTGGTGTTGGTCGTGGATAAAATATCGGGAACGATTCTGCAACGCCCTGAACTCCTGACCCGAGGGGTCCTCTATGAAGAAGATCATCGGGATCTTTTAGAACAGGCCAAAGAGGCGGTCGAAGCAGCACTGCATCTTGGACCCAAAGGGATGGATTTCACCGAGGATGAAGAGGTGGGGGCTAAGGATCTGGCTCAACGGGCGGTGCGTCGATTTTTCAAGAAAAAGCTGGGCCGCAGGCCAGCGGTGATTCCTCTGGTCATGGAAATGTAGGATTCGTCATGCCACGAAAAAAAAATAAATCCAAGGAACTGGATCAAAAGAATAAAGAGCTGCGCTTGGCCGTTCTTCGGGAGGGGATTGCCCTGTTATTGGTCGGCGTCACCGCCTATCTGGCCCTATCGCTTTTTTCCTATAACAGTCAAGATCCATCATTCAATAACACCGGGATGGATCATATCAGCAATCTGGGTGGCATCGCCGGGGCTTATCTAGCCGATTTTCTGCTCCAATTGTTTGGTTATTCTTCGGCGTGGATCCCCATTTTCATGGGATTGACCGCCTATTTCCTCATGCGTCGAACACCCTCGGGTCTCCATTGGGAACAAATCGGCACGCTTCCCATGTTGGCTGCGGTTACGACCATTTTATCGGTTATGTTCCAGGGGGATATGGTCTCCCACATGCCGGCAGGCCCTGGCGGTTTGACCGGAATGGTGGTGACCAAGGCACTCAATCAAACCCTGGGTCGCTGGGGGGCCATGCTGTTGCTCTTGACTCTGGCGTTGCTCTCTCTCATGATTTTGACCCGGTTTTCTTTGGTTGGTACGTTCATCTGGTTGAAAGATGGTATCAAGGCCCTGGCAAGTCTGATCGTTTTTCGTTCCCACAGAGAAGAAGACTTGGACATCCCCTCGGCGGGGGGGCGCAATGGCATGAGCCATGAGGATCTTCCCTCCCATGTTTTCGATGGGAAAGTCGCCGATGTTCCGGTGTTTCGTTTTCGTGACCGCAATGCCGCCGAGGAACCTGCCATCCCCTTTCGTGCCATCAGGGAAGAAGAATCATTCCCTGCCTTGAATGCGGAAGACTCTGCGCCACAACAAGACTTCTCTCTCCAAAAACCGGATCCCGAACCCGTTCCCGTGGATGATTCAGATGATTATGATCGTTCCACGGAACAGACGGTTTCGGTACCCCATTTGGGACCGAGAAAATTTTTGGCTCCCGTCGCCGGGTTGGTCTTTGGTTCGGTGGACAAGGTTTCTGCACTTTTAAAGCGTCCCGAAAAGAAGGTTGCACAACCCGACTGGCTTGCTCCCATGGGACAGGATGGGGTCGCTGCCGCCGTCACCCAGGGACGTTATGAGCCTGCCATGGATGACGATGAGGAAATGGCCCGATTTTCTGATACCATGGTCCATGATGATATCGAAAATGATTCTTTGCGTGTCGAAGATCCTGCAACATTCCGTGACTCCAGGGACGTATCGTTTGAAGAGGGAGAGGAGGAGCTTGACGATGATTTCATCGCGCAACCATCCGTTGTGTCATCCGATGTGCCCCCTGATGTGCAAAAAACGACGGCACCCGAATCGGGATCCTGGATTGCCGCAGCACTTGCGTTGAAACGAAAGACAATGCCTGATGAAGATAGAACCGTTCCAAACAATCCTTTCGAGGGTGTTTCCTCCGATGCATTTGATCGTTCGGTTTTGCCACAACCGGATCTGACCCCGTTCTCGGCATCGCGTCTGGATACCTTTAGGCAACCTGTTTTGGATACCCCAGAGGATGCCCCAGAGGATATCCGAGATGATGTTTTAGACGTGACCGATGATTCCGAAGAGTTTGACGATCAGGAATCGGATTTTTCTTTGCCAAAGCCTGATGAAGATCTTTCCATGACCCAGGATGCCGACGACGAGGAGAGTCCAACTTGGTCTGTCCCCATCACCAGTCCATCGTTGGAATCCACCGATGAAGATCAAGATTCCATCACCCTGTTACCCCCCATGGATCTGTTGGAAAAACCCACGGTCGGGGAGAGTGTGATTGATCGGGAATATCTGACGCAGCAGGCCCGTTTATTGGAATTAAAGCTGGCCGATTTTAAAATCAAGGGTCAAATTACCAATGTCCTTCCGGGTCCGGTAGTGACTACGTTTGAATTTGACCCAGCCCCAGGGTTGCGGGCCGCCAAAGTGATTTCCATTTCCGATGATCTTGCCCGATCCATCCTCTCTCCGTCGGTCCGTGTGGTCGGCAACATTCCTGGGAAGAACGTCATCGGTGTCGAAGTCCCGAACCAAACCAGAAGCACCGTTTATTTGCGAGAAGTTTTGGAGTCCGAACAGTTTATTCGGACCGCGCATCCACTGGCTGTGGCTCTGGGTTCCGATATCACCGGCAATCCCGTGGTCGCCAATCTGGCCAAGATGCCCCATCTGTTGGTGGCCGGGACCACGGGTTCGGGAAAATCGGTGGCACTCAATGCCATGATCTGTTCCATCCTGTTCAGTGCCAGACCCGATCAGGTCCGTTTCCTCATGGTCGATCCCAAAATGTTGGAGCTTTCCATCTATGAAGGGATTCCCCACTTGTTGGCACCCGTAGTCACCGATGTGCATAAGGCGGCCAATCTGCTCAAATGGGCGGTATTGGAAATGGAGGAGCGTTACCGTCTGATGTCGGAAGTGGGGGTGCGCAGTCTGGACAGTTTTAACCGTAAAATGCTGCAATGTCTGGAGACGGGAGAACGGCCAACACGCCGGGTCAAGATTGGTTTTGATCCTGAAACCGGGGCACCGGTGGAGCAGGAAGAGCCGATACCCCTCAAGCCCAAACCCTTGATTGTCATCGTGATCGACGAATTGGCCGATTTGATGATTCAGGTGGGAAAAGAGGTGGAACCGGCCATCGCCCGTTTGGCGCAGATGGCCCGTGCAGCGGGTTTGCATTTGATCATTGCGACCCAACGTCCATCGGTGGATGTGATCACCGGATTGATCAAGGCCAATTTTCCCACCCGTCTGGCCTTTCAGGTTTCCTCAAAAATTGATTCACGGACCATTCTGGATGCTATGGGGGCCGAGCGGCTTTTGGGGATGGGTGATGGTTTGTATCTGCCACCGGGGACATCGCATCTGAAACGGATTCATGCTCCCCTGGTTACCGACAACGAAGTCCATAAACTGGTGAAATTTCTCAAGACCACCTGTGGATCACCCAAATATGATATGGCGGTGATGAAACATGCCAGTGCCCAACAGGGTGATGAGGATCCTGCATTGGGTGGTGGCCTGTCTGATGCAGACGCCGCCGATGACTATGATCCTTTGTACGATCAAGCGGTGGCTTTGGTCGTCAGGGCCAGGAAAGTTTCCACCAGTATGGTGCAGCGTCACTTTAAGATCGGCTATAATCGTGCGGCACGCATTGTTGAACGGATGGAAATGGATGGTTTGGTCACCCCTTCCAATACCGCTGGAAAACGGGAAGTGTTGAGTCCAGGTCAGCAAGAAGATTGAACGCCGATGAGACGGGGGGGATTGCCCCCAGGGTTTTGATTTTGACTTTAAACAAAAAGGTTTCCACGCTTAAGCTTTTGACTTTGTTTTTGACCTTTCTTATATGACGTTGTTTAAATTCAAAAGCAAAGTCAGAAAAAGGTCAAAAGCGAAGGATGAAGCTTTTTATTTAAAGTCAAAAGCAAAGTCAAAACCCTGGGGGCAATCCCCCAGACCCCTTTTTTCTTTCAATCATTTTCTGGAGGGTGTCAATTGGCTACCGAACGTCAACGCGCCCTAGTGCCATTCTCATCAGACAGGGGGGAGAATTCCCCCCGCCACATCTGGAACGGATGGGGTTTGTTTCCACTCAACTACCGGGTCTGGCAGCTCGGAATAACAACCATGTTAAAATTGCGAAATAAAGGACTAACCCAACCGCCAGAAACATCATATTATCCATTCATCACTCCACTTGGTAACACTGTTGATCAATACATCATCCCGGTTCTTGTCCACACACACGGCTTCGTTTCTCGGAACAGCGACGCACTTCGGGTCCATCACGCTTCAAGAAGTGGTGCCCACCCAGGTGAACAGCCGCTTCCTTCATCGACGACCCGAAAGGTTCTTGCGCGTCAAACGCATCCCATCCAATGCCATGAAATCCTACTGTCCCTCTCCCTTTCAATGGGCGTGCCAGGAGATCATTTTCAATCCCCAAAAGGGATAGGGTATCGTTAAAAATGGAGTATGGCTTGGTTTCATTCCAGGGAACGGGTGATTGGAGTGTGAGAGAAAAATATGTTATTGACTTTATTTACACCGTTTAGGAGGCTCGAACGACGTGATGCAACCCAGTCATGAGAATCGTTCGGGGTATCGCATGGTTCGAATCATTTTTATCACACTTGCAGGTTTCATCGTCTGGTCCGCCAATGCTTTGGCGTCAGAGATCGTCAAAGTTTCAGTAACCCCCGTAGCAACGCTGCTCTCTCACCCCTGGGAAGAGGCGCAAGCGCGGGCCATCAGCATCAACGATACCCTGCTGTCGGCGGAGGTTTCAGGGATCATCAGCCGATTATGGGTGGATGTTGGGGAACGGGTTGTGAAGGACCAGCACCTTGTCGCCATCGATGATTGGTCCCATCGACTTCAGAGCGGCCAGGAAGAGGCGGGGTTGGAGATATTAGAAGGACAACTCCATCTGGCGCAACAGCAGCTTGATCGGGTCGTCACCCTGCAATCGAGTCATCAAGCCAGTCGCGAACGTCTCGATAGCGCACAAACCGATGTCAGGGTACTCAAAGCCAGGGTTCAGCAACAAAAAAAACGGTTGGAAGAGGTCCGTATCCGTTTGGCCAAAACGGATGTGTCGGCCCCCTTTGCAGGCATTGTGGTGGAAAGGATGGGACAATTGGGTGCCTGGGTGACACCGGGAACCCCCGTGTTGCGCCTGGTCGATACGGTCCACGTTGAACTATCGGCCCAGGTGGCGGGAGAGGCGGTGGCACGGATGCAATCGGCCCGCAAATGGCGTTTTCAACATCAGGATCAATTCCATGATGTCACATTAAAAACAGTCATCCCGCTGGAATCCACCACCACCGGTGCCCGTGAGGTGCGATTGCTCTTTACCAACGCCCCTCCGGTTCCAGGATCGGCTGGTCGCTTACAATGGCAGGATGCCCGTCCCCACCTTCCCGCCTGGATTTTGGTCAAGCGAGAGGGAGTCATGGGTGTTTTCACCGTCCGCGACAACAAGGCGGTTTTTCTACCCCTTCCACAAGCCATCGAAGGAAACCGAACCCCCTGGCCGTTTGCCGATCCATCCCACACGATCATCGTGAATGGACGCCAATCTCTCAAAGAGGGGGATGCCCTCACGCTATCTGCCGCCGATGGTTTAACGCCATGATCCGCTTGATCCTTTCGAATCATGTTTTTGCCAATTTAACGTTCGCTCTGGTGATTGTCACCGGGTTTCTCGCTTATGGACTGATGCCCCGGCAACAGGATCCAGATATGAATTTTAATTGGATCAGCATAGTCACTATTTTGCCGGGGGGGTCGGCGACGGATGTTGAAAAAATGGTGACCGATCCTTTGGAGGATGCCATCCAGAAGATTCCCGATGTTCGTTTTGCCATATCCAGCAGTCAAGAAGGTTCCGCAGACATTCTGGTCCGCTTTGAGGATATGGATGATCATACTTTTGATCGGCGTGTGAATGATCTTCGCCGTGAAATTGCCAATAAACTCCCTGAGTTACCAGAAGATGTGATCGATCCGGTAATTCTTGAGATTACCAGTGCCAACGGTTGGCCAACGGTGATGGTTGCCGTTCAAGGTCAGGCGGATGATGAAAATTTGCGACAAAACGGGCGTCGTATCAAACGCGATTTGGAACGGATCACGGGGGTGGACACCGTTTTTGCCTTGGGGTTACGCGATCCCGAACTCCAGATCCGGTTTCATCCTGAAAAACTCCAACAGTTTGGATTGCTTCCGACTCAGTTGGCCGATCTGGCAGGGTCACGCCTCAAGGATATCTCTGGGGGGGCCATCGTCCATGGCTGGGGCAACTGGTTATTTCGGATGGAAGGGGCAACCGCCGATCCAGAAAAAATTGCGGCCATGAGGATTCCAATCCCAGGGGGTGAGCTATCCCTGGGGCAGGTGGCCGATGTGGTGCGCGACCGCCAAAAAGCCAAGGATATCGTCCAGTTTCAGGGTCAACCGTCGATTTTGCTGACGGTGACCAAACGCCCCGGTATCAACTCTCTGGACCTGACCGATGAAATTCGGGACTATCTGGCACAGCAACGAACATTGTCAGATAAAACCGGGGTCACCCCCCTGTTGGCCGACGATCAAACCCACACGGTTCGTCAAGCCCTGAGTGTCATGGAAAGCAACGCCATACTGGGATTGTTTCTGGTCCTGGTCACCGTTTGGCTTTTTTTTGGTTGGCGCATTGCCATCTTGTTGAGTTTGGGTATCCCTTTTGCGTTGGCGGGTCTTTTTGCCCTGTTATACAGTTTGGGTCACTCTTTGAACGTTATGGTCCTTTTGGGTGTCGTCATCGCCCTGGGGATGTTGGTGGATGATGCCGTGGTGGTGGTGGAATCGATTCATGATTATGTGGAAAAGGGTTACTCCGCCCTTGAGGCGAGCATCGCCGCCCTCAAGGAGATCGCTGTTCCGGTGACCACATCGGTCCTTACGACGGTAGCCGCCTTTTTACCGCTCATGTTGCTGCCGGGCATCTTGGGGAAGTTTATGCGGGTGATTCCCTTGGTGGTGACCTCCGCCTTGTTCATCAGTTTGGTGGAGGCTTTTTGGATGTTGCCTGCCCATATCGTCGCCATGAGACTCAAGAGCAATACCATGGGGCACATGGAGCGGTGGCGAAAACGGATGTTGACAGGATTAAGAACGATTTATGCACGAACCTTGATCAAGGTTCTGAGGTATCCGAAACTATCTTTTATATTTGCGATTTTGCCCATGGTGTTGGCTGTGGGGATCGTCGCATCCGGTATGGTCAGGACCGATTTTTTTGCCGCCGATCCCATGCCATTGTTTTACATCAACATTAAAATGCCTACGGGAACCCCTTTGGCACGGACGATGGAAACGGTACGCGCCATCGAATTGGAAGCACTCAAGGTTGTAGAACGCAACGAAATTCAAACCACGGTGGCCTATGCCGGGCAGATGATGACCGATACCAAACCTTTTTTTGGTGACCGTTTTGGGCAAATCATGGTCAGTCTGACCCCGGAGCGCAGCAAGCGCAGAGAAATCTCCGTCATCATCGATGCCATGCGCCCGGTGACTGAAAAAATTGGGGGGCCGGAAAGTGTTTCGTTTTTCACCTTGTCGGGGGGACCGCCCATCACACGTCCGGTCAGTGTGAAAGTGCGTGGCGATGATTTGGAACAGATTCAACGTGCAGCGCAAGCGGTCAAGGGGATTTTAAAATCCATGCCCGCTGCCAGTGATATCACGGACGATTATGTGGAAGGGAGCGTTGAACTTTCGCTGACAGCCGATGATGCGGCGATGCACCGGGCTGGATTTTCCCCGGCCAATCTTCCCAGACTGGTGCAGCTACTTGGCAACGGAGAAATTTCTGCACATTTCCAGCATCAGGGAGAAAAAACAGAAGTCAGAGTTTTGCCAGATTATGGAAAGGGTGCCGAAATCGCCCAGGTGCTTGATACCTTGCTCACCGTCGGTGATGGCCAGGCGATTCGCTTACGGGATCTTGTCCATCATCAATCACAACGAGGGCCGGAGGCGATTCGCCATTATAATTTTCGCCGTTCCATTACGGTGGAAGCGGACCTGGATAAAAAGAAAATGGATACCGTGGAGGCCAATGCCCAATTAAAGGAGGAATGGGAAAAGATTCATCAGGATTTCCCAGGGATTGATCTTGATTTTTCGGGAATCTTGGACGATATCACCGAAGCGTTGGATGCCATTGCGGTCTTGTTTTTGTTTGGCATTGGGATGATGTATATGATTTTAGGCACCCAGTTTGGCAGCTATTTTCAGCCCTTCATGATTCTCCTGACTGTCCCCATGGCCTTTACCGGAGTCGTCCTCGGATTGTTTCTTGCGGGACACCCTTTGAGTCTTTACAGTCTCTATGGGGTCGTCGCTTTGGTTGGGATTGCCGTCAACGCCTCCATTGTTCTCATCTCAGCGGCCAATGATCGCCGCAAACAGGGGATGACGCCCCTCCATGCCATGTTTTTTGCTGCCCGTCGGCGTCTTGTCCCCATCCTGGTTACCTCCTTCACCACCGTAGCCGGGCTTTTCTCCCTGGCCGTCGGGATGGGAGGATCTTCACTCCTGTGGGGTCCGGTCGCCACCGCCATCGTTTGGGGACTCTCCTTTTCAACCTTGCTGACGCTATTTCTTATGCCATTGATTTATTTGACATTCATTGGGAAAGGTGGAAAACGTCCACCACGGTCTTTTCATCCTGCCCATGGCAATTGGTGGAATGGGAACAAAAAAACCGGCGACTTCTCGGTTGACTGAATGGAAGGGGAACATTAGACTGGATGTGCGTCTCATACAATGGAAAATAGGACGTGTTGACATTCAATAATTTATTGACACCCCTCCTAAGAACTATTGAAAAGAAAGAAGGGGGCTGGGGAATTCTTTCCCCAGGGTTTTGACTTTAAATCAAAAGCTTCAATTTCTTGCTTTTGAATTTGTTTTTGACTTTAAATCAAAAGCCTAAATTTGGAAATATTTTTGTTTAAATTCAAAAGCAAGGTCAAAAGCTTAAGCATGGAAACCTTTTTGTTTAAATTCAGAAACAAAATCAAAACCCTGGGGGCAATCCCCCAGACCCATTTTTTATTTTAATAATTTTATTTAATGTCAACACGCCCTAGTTTAGGTGTTCAGGTATGAATGAAAACGCTATTGGAACAGAGATCTATGAACTGGCTAAGGAATTATTTCCCATATGCCGCAGCATTACGGGAAACGGTGTACGTCACACTCTTAATATCATCAAGCGGATCATTCCCGAACTTAACATTATCGAAGTTCCAACGGGTACGCCGTGTTTTGACTGGATCGTTCCCAAGGAGTGGAACATCTCCGATGCTTATGTCATAGATCCCGATGGTAAAAAAATTATAGATTTTAAAGAAAACAACCTTCATGTCATGTCCTATTCCGTTCCTATCCGGGAAAAAATGGGTCTTGAGGCATTGCAGGAGCATCTATATTCTTTGCCGGATGATCCAGAAGCCATTCCATACAGAACATCCTATTATGTTGAACGGTGGGGTTTTTGTTTGTCTGACAAGCAGCGTAATACACTGAAGGAGGGAGACTATCAGGTTGTTATTGAGAGTACGCTGGAGCCGGGACATATGACTTTTGGTGAATTAATATTACCTGGGGAAACCGACCAGGAAATACTTCTTTCGACCTATATATGCCATCCTTCCATGGGAAATAATGAAATATCGGGTCCATCTGTTACGACATTTTTGGGAAAATGGCTTACGGGGCTAACCTCCAGGAGATATACATATCGTATTATTTTCATCCCGGAGACAATCGGAGCGATTCTTTATTTAAGCCGAAACTTGGACCATCTCCAAAGAAACGTCATTGCCGGATTTGTCGTTACGTGCGTTGGCGACAATCGGAATTATACCTATTTATCATCCAGACAAGGGGATACTCTTGTTGATCGCGTCATTCAACATGTTCTCGGTCAAATTGATCCCAATTATTTGGTGCGCAATTTCCAGGAGCATCGCGGAAGCGATGAGCGGCAATTTTGCAGCCCCAAAGTCAACCTTCCCGTTGCTTTGTTGATGAGGACCCGATTTGGCGAATTTCCTGAGTATCATACGTCGAGGGATGACTTGACAGTGATCTCTCCTGAGGGTCTGTTTGGGGGCTATGATGCCCTGCGCCTTTGTATCGTCTGCCTGGAAGGGAATCGGGTTTATCGGAATTCCATCACTTGCGAACCATTTTTAGGTTCAAGAGGTCTCCGACCGGATGTCGGCGGCGTGAAAACTCTTGGAGTGTATTTCCGCCATATCTCCAATTTGCTGGCCCTGTCCGACGGGAAGATGGATTTGTTGGAATTATCCCAACGTTTGCAAGTTCCAATGTGGGATCTTTTAAAAATCGTAGATGTACTGGTTCTAAAAAAATTGTTGGAGTAGAGAAACGGTCATCATTGAATTTGGTTTGTTTGACACATTGTTTCTCATGCGTGATTTTACAGTTTTGCAACGCCATCGAAGGTCAACTAATATGGGATTCTGCTCACCAAAGAGCAGAAAATGGGTACAAACAAATTTTGATCAACTTGCAATTAATCTTCAACTATGGTATACTTAGTTCGGGGATCGCTGGTTGAGGCGTCCCAAGTTTAGGGTGGTCCACAGTTTTCTTGCTGTGGGGTTTGGTGGCTGTGTGTAGGATAGAAGAAATTTCTCTCCGTTATTCGCCGAATTTTTTCTCTACGTGGGAAAACGACGTTTGACTTCGGAGGGAGTCGTTTCCAATAACGAAAAGGTCATTCTTCTGGAGGGTTGGCTTGTTAACGATCAAGAAGTTTCTTTCCATCGCTGATTTGATTCCAGAACACTTGGCGGTCGTTGAATCTGGAACCAGGAGTACTGACTACTCTTCACTTCGAAGTTTGGCTTTTCGGATCGCTGCGAGTATCCCACAACTACAGGACCGACAGACTCGGGTGCTGATCCACTTGGAACAATCGGCGTATGCCTACGCCGCTATGTTTGGTGCCCTCCTTGCGGGTGCTGTTTACTGTCCTGTCAATCTTGGTCTGCCTACGGCAAAACGCCAAAGTATTTTAGAGCTTTTTTCCCCAGATATCGTGATCGGCGGGGCGGAATGTCTGAAGATTGGCTCCCAGAAACATCTCATAGAGTCTCCAGAAACCGAGCCAACCTCTTCTGAAGAGTTACCGGACGTTCCTTCGTGGAAGAAGTCGGCCTATGTTATCTTTACCTCTGGATCAACGGGCGATCCCAAGGGAGTTGAGATTAGTCGTAACGCACTTGATCATTATGTCGCTTGGATTGGAGAATTTGTCGCCCCGACTCATATGGATCGTTGGTCTCAACACCCGTCCATAGGATTCGATCTTTCCGTGATGGATATCTTTGGGTCTCTCTGTTATGGTGCCACCTTATATCCAGTGACACAGAACACTGACAGGTTGATGCCATCTGGATTCATCAAAAAACACCGTCTTACAATTTGGAACAGCGTCCCATCCGTTGTGGACCAGATGTCAGCCACGAGACAAGTCAGCCACGAATATCTCACATCGTTACGACTTATGAGTTTTTGTGGCGAGCCTCTTTTCCCCCATCATCTTGAGTCGATATTCAATGCCCATCCAGATCTGGTCGTTCATCAGACATACGGACCGACCGAAGCCACAGTATCCATGACTTTGTTAGCGTTGAGGAAAGATAATTGGCGTAATCACGTTGCAGACAGAACCGTCTCCTTGGGACATGCCATCCCTGGAATGGGACTTTGGCTCGTTAAAGATGGTCAGTTAAATACCATTGAGGGAGAAATTGTTTTGACGGGTCCGCAACTGGCTACTGGATATTGGCGTGACCCTGCCAGATCGGAACTTGTTTTTCGCGATATCCTGTTTCCAAACGGTACTTCTCAGCCAGCTTATTGGACTGGAGATTGGGGCAAAATGTTTGGGAATGATCTGTATTTCCAGGCTCGAACCGATAGGCAAGTAAAGATTCATGGGTATCGATTGGAATTGGATGAGATCGATGCGGCTCTACGGAGCGTTTTACGTTGTCCTTCGGTAACGGTATTTGTTCGCGAACGCCTTATGAGCTACATTGAAGTAGAGCCATCCCTTTTGAATGTTTCGTCCCTTATCTTAAAACTCCGAGAAATTCTTCCCCTATACGCCATACCAACTTATTTCCAAGCCCTGGTCCCCTTACCACGAACCTCATCTGATAAAATTGATGTACAGGCCATCAACCAAATTGCGCGGAGTCTTGGATCGTTATGATTGACCATCGAATGGTACTATTACAGATTCTTGAGTCGATTTTGGACCGTAATGACAAAGAAAAATTGAATGATAATACAGATTTATTGATTAGTGGTATAATGGATTCCTTTGGTTGGATCAACCTGTTACAAGAGTTCGAGACAAAGACTGGGCTTGTAATCGATTTTGAAGCTCTCAGTGTGGCTGCGGATATCACCACCTTTGGTGGTCTTGTTGCCGCCCTCAAGAAGCACACGTCTTAGTCGCATGGTACATTCATTTTAGTGGGCGATGGTAGCCCAGCTGCCCAAATCGCCGAGACCATCGCTCAATGTGGCTTATTATCGGAGATTTGGACCAGCTCGGCAGATACTAGACGTGTTGTTACTGCCGTTCAACACGGATATCCTGATATCAACACCCACGAAAGTTTGAGTCGTGAATCTTTCTTTCGTTATTATGATTTTGATCCCGAACGTATATTCAAAATATTAATACCAAATGGGATTAGATCCTTTCATTGCAAAGTAGGCAAGTGGCAGGGCAATCGCATTTGAAATTGGCACGTCCAAATGCCTCGGAAAGAATAAATTATTAACAGAAAAAAGGGGTCTGGGGGATTGCCCCCAGGGTTTTGACTTTGTTTTTGACTTTGCTTTTCCACGCGCCCCTTATCCCGAAGCATTTTTCCCGTGCCTTTTCTTTTAAAGGGAAAAATGCGCAGGCGCGCGCCTTGGTTTGCCTTTTTTCGCGGTTTTGGCGCAAATATGGCAAACACAGTGCAATGTTGAAGGTGTAAAAACAGTGCATTATGCTTGATATTTTTCGCAAAAGGCGCGAAAAACATCAAGCGAAGGCGTGCGCCCTGCGCATTTTTTTCGCAAGAACAAAAAGCGCGAAAAAAATGCTTCGGGATAAGGGGCGCATGAAAATCAAAAACAAAATCAAAACCCTGGGGGCAATCCCCCAGACCCCTTTTTTCTTTTAATAATTTTCTAGGGTGTATCTCAAGCTATCGAACATTAATACGTCCTAATGTCAAGGGATTCCAAATGCAATTGCCCTGAGGCAAGTAGTTCCCACACTGGAGTTCGCATGATGTTGTCATGTACAATCAAGGAGAAGAGGTGTTACCCGGTTGGCAACAGCGACTTTCTCCGAATTATTAGCGTGGTCGGGGCCTGGATATCCTCCTTTGAATACGGAACTAGTGATGAAACCTATCATGGCAGAATTAACCCCCATTGCACTCCTGGATCGGCAACAGCGCCTTGAAGCAGCTCAACTGATTTATGCATCATTGCCGGAATTTTACCAGCAGTTTGGGATATCCACGCTGACTCTATTTTCCAGTATTGCCGATCAATTGTGTAAAAAAAACAATGAATTAGAACACGGTTACGCCCTGGTACACGGTGCGTTGGTCATAGGAGTCTATACCGCCTATCCGGCTGAAGAGTCAAAAATCCGGCAAATTTTTAGCATGTTAGCGTTACAGAAGACACTGACCCCAGAACAGCGTAAGACCCTTCATGAAAAGATGGGCCATTCTTGGCACCATTTTTCCCAGGCACCAGCAGGCAGTTATTATCTTTCACGTATTGCTGTCGGAAAACTATGGCGGGGGCAAGGGCTGGCAGATCAACTATTAAACCATTTTAGTTCAGCGGCGACGGATTGGAAATATTTAAGTTTGCATGTGTACGCCAACAACTTGGCCGCCTTGGCATTTTATCGCCGCCATGGTTTCGTGCATCAGGACCAGAAAGGACAAGAAATTTATTTGCTTACCCGAGACCTGCGGCACATTCAGACTCCTACATCCCCCTTTCCAAAAACATAATACACGCGATGCTCGACTAGTTTTTGATAATGCGGCAGCGGGTCCATGCTGCGTAAGCGCCGAAGGAACCCCGCTCTCAAGACCTCTTGTTTTTTTCCCATTTTTTGGACATTTCGGAGAATAAGGGCTTTGCCATCCTCGACAGTGGTAGCTTTGGGTTAGTGCCGAACAAGGCATCAGCCAATCTCTACAGTCTCATCGAAACTGCCAAAGCCTCCGGTCTGAAACCCTACGCCTACCTCCGAAAAGTCTTCAGCGATGTCCCAAACGCAGTCACGGTTGATGATTTTCAGGCCTTCTCCTCTGGAACGTTCAAAAAAATTTGGAAAAAAACCAGTCGCCTTGAAAACGGGGTTCGTTCGGTGCTTACGAATCTGAACAGGTACCCATTAGCCCCTTATTCTTTCAATAATTTTATGGCCTCGACCAGCAATCTGTGGTATAAAATGAGGGTCAAAACTATATCCTCAAAGGGGGGATTGAACGGTTACCTATGGATCGGATATAAACACTTAATATTATCTTCTTAGGCTAATAATCTAACGAGCAGGACATGCGAGAATGCCCATTCCCCGATTCGCTTACAAAGACCTTGACGCATTGCTTAATGAATTGGGCCTCACCCAAAACATGAACGTTATTGTCCACAGCCGCCTTGCCTCCTTTGGGTACATTGAGGGTGGAGCTGGTATGGTTACCAACTGCCTTCTGGACAAGATCCAACCAAACGGAACCGTCCTATTTCCAACTTATACATTCGACATTCGGGAAAATGATATTTTCAACCGAAGGCATACACCATTTCCTTCAACAGGTTCATTACCAGCTTACATCCATAGCCTGCCTGATTCGGTACGTACACATTGTCCCATACACAGCCATGTTGGTCTTGGACCACTTGTTCAAGAACTCATTGGCCAAGTAAACCCTGCCTTCTCCATTGGACATGGAAGTTCCTTTGAATGGATGGCGAATAGAGGTTTCCATCTACTCTTTCTTGGCACCAATTTTGACGAAGGAGCCACTTATATCCATCATATGGAAGCCATGGTCGGGGTACCATATCGCGAGTGGATAACTTTGAAACGCCAGGTATGTTTTGAAGGTGGCGTTCAAACGTTGGAATGTCCGTATTATGCTCGGAAACCAAACATAGATAAAAATTGTTTTAAAAAAATTGAGAACTCCATAGGTTCCATGTTCCCGACCGTATATGTACATAACCGTCCATCAAGATTGTTAAATTTGTCCCTTCTAGATCAATTGACACGGGATTTTCTTCAAGCGAACCCCTATGGACTTTTATCATCGGATGGGATGCAAGGAATTGGCACTAGGTGTCCAACATCCCATAATACATTCCCATCGGCGGCGAGCTAAGTTTCAACCACACCGAATCGATCCTCTGGCTTAAGTTCTCATCTCGGGCGAGCCACAGCTCATGTTTGGAGAAAAAGAATCTCTTTGTTAAAACCAAAAACAAAGGTCGCAAGCGGAGTACGGAGATCTTTACTAATTTTGAAAAAGCACCTTGAGAAAAAATTCCCAGAATATTTTATTTTAATTATTATTAATGGAGTTAAACAACTCCAAACAAGGATCAATCTGGGCCGCTACAATAATAACAGAGGTTTGAGGCACAACATGGTAACGCCAAATGCACACTTACCGGACCACGACGGTGGTATTTCAGACGGCACGATTACAGTGCAACAGGCCAACGTGATCATCATCCGGTTGCTGCAACTATCTCTGGAACCGCTGACTTTGGCGGAATACCTCGATGAAGTCATCTACGTCCTGACAGCGACCCCCTGGTTGCCTATCCGAAACATGGGGGCTATTTTCTTATGGCATGAGCAAGATCAACATCTGAAACTGGCGGCCCACGTCAACTTGACTCCAGAACATTTGGCACTGTGTCACACCATCCGCCTGGGTCAATGTCATTGTGGTCAGGCAGCCCTTTCGCGCCAAATGATTGTGACCGATGGTCTTAATGCACAACATGTCATTCCACAGCAAGCCCTGGGTGAACACCGGGATTGTTGTATTCCGCTGGGTACGGAAGAACAAATTTGGGGAGTGTTGAACCTTTATCCGTTGCCCAATCATCATTTCAACGAACAGGAATTCACCTTCCTTCGCGCCATCTCCAGCACCCTCACCAGTGCCATCATCCGCTTCGATCAGGAACTTCGATTGAAGGAAGCGGCCTCCAAGGCGGAAGAAGATGCCCGTCAGATTGCCAAGCAAAACGAAGAATTGTTGGCGGCGGATCGCTTGCGGGCTGCGGTAGAACATATCTCCCGGCACGATTTGAAAACCCCTCTGACCGGCATCATCAGTTTTGCCGACATGCTTCTTGAACGTCAAGATTTGGACGATGATCTGCGTAAGGGCCTGGAGATCATACTGAACAGTGGCTATCGCTCCCTGCACATGATCAACCTGTCCCTCTACCTGTTCCAGATGGAACAGGGAACCTATCAACTCAATGCGGAAATGATCGATTTGATTCCCGTAATCAACAATATTTTCAGAGAACTTGCGCAGCAAATTAATAAAATGAAGATTATTGTTAACATCACCCTCAATGGTCGCCCTGTGGAAAAAAGAGACCGTTTCCTATTTCTCGGCGAGGAATTGCTGGCCTATTCCATGATGGCCAATCTGATTAAAAATGCCGTCGAGGCATCGCAAGCCGGTATGGCAATTACGGTAGCATTGTCATCAACGTTATCCCATGCGTGCATTCAGATCAATAATGCCCAACCTGTTGCGCCGCAAATCAAAGAGACTTTTTTCCAAAAATTCATCACCCACGGAAAAAAATATGGCACCGGCCTGGGGACATTCTCAGCCAAACTCATTGCCGAAACGCTGAAAGGTTCCATTACAATGTCCAGTTCACAAACGGCGGGGACGACCATTACCATTCTTCTCCCCTTGCCGCAGCGCCCACGTCAAGAGTAAACCGCGCTGTGCGGTAAAAACAAAACAGGATCAATGCCCCAGTCTTCAGGATGTTCGCTGGCGATAATCACATAGCCCTGCGCTTTATCTTTCCATTCCAGCAAATCGACATCTCGTGGTTCAATTTTTTTGCCATCACGGCCATTGATGACCAAGCGCACTACGGGATGGAGTAGGCTTGAGCGGTTGGTTTGGATAACCACGCCCAAAAGTTGGTTTTCAAGTCGCACCAGTGAACCCAAAGGGTAGATGCCAATGTGATGGATAAACGTATGAACAAGGATAGGATCCAGTTGCTGCTTCTTGGACATATCATGAATTTTTTTCAAGGCACTCGTCGCAGCCCAGGCTCGGCGGTAGGGCCGGGGAGAGGTCATGGCATCGTAGATATCGACGATGGCAGACAACGGCTGAAATTGGGAAAATGCATCTAGATTGGTATTCAAAGAATAACCGGAACCATCTTGACGGGAGTGATGTGTTCCTGCGATAACCAAGGCAACTTCGGGTATTCCAGGGGTACGAACCAATAATCGATAGCCCAATTCGACATGTTTTTGAACTTGACGAAGTTCATAATCAGACAATTTTGAGGTCTTGTTATAAATATTTTCGGGAATCCGAACCATACCCACATCGTGCATCATCCCCCCCACCCCAGCTCCCACGACCACGTTCTCTCCATATCCCAATGATCGCGCCATGGCCATCATGAAAATCCCCACGTTGACAGAGTGTTGGAACAGATAATCACTCCGCCGTTTGATCAAACTAAAATTCAGCAATGCGTCATCGTTATTGAGCAGGGAGGACATCATCCGTTGGGCGATTTCATGAATGGGTCTGATGGTCAGATGCCGCCCCAGTCTGGCATCTTCCAAGGCGATGGCCACCATGCGCATGGCTTGTTTTTTAATATCTGCGGCTTTTCCCAATTCCTCGGAAAGATCGACACAAGGGACGGAAAGATTTTTGACTTCGGGATCATCGAGCAGCTCCATGAGTTGCGCTTCAAGCAACTGCTGAACAGATTCTTCCGTTTCGTTGGTTTCCATAGTTGACAATCCTGTGTTATCTTTTCCCCAATATGTTCTCAGTTTACATTAAAATCTTACCCATCAGTATGGATTTCGGTATCTGTCCCCCCATTTTTATTCCGAAGCCATAAAATGTTTTCTTTCAATCGTTTTAACGTTGAAGAGAGGATAGGCTTTATGAACACAATTGGTTTTATTGGCCTGGGGATCATGGGGCAAGCTATGGCCTGGAACGCCCGCAAGGGTGGTTTTACCATCCGCGTCTGCAATCGCAACCCCGAAAAATGTTATCCTTTTGCTGAGGATCACATTCCGGTTACCCAAAATCCTGCCGATTTGTTGGCAGATTCCCAAGCCCTTGTCATCATGGTCACCGGCCCTGAGGCGTTGAAGGAGATCATCCACACCCTTGTTCAAAAAAATCTCTCCGGTCGCGTGATCATCAACGCCAGCACCGTCGCCGTAGACACCACTCTGGACGCGGCGCGGGCTGTGACCGAAGCGGGAGGAATGTTCCTCGATGCACCGGTTTCCGGCTCTAAAATTCCCGCACAGACGGGACAATTGGTTTTCCTGGTGGGTGGTGATATTGAGGTCTTGGAACGGTGCCGACCTCTGATGACAACCATGGGCAAAGTTATTTGGCACTGTGGTGCTGTGGGGGATGGAACCCGAATGAAACTAGCCATCAATCTGATGTTGGCCAACATGGTTCATGGTTTATCGGAAACTCTCGTATTTGCCCAAAAGCTTGGCCTTAAGGGGGAAGCGGTGATGCAGGTCATCCAATCGGGTGTGATGGCAGCCCCCTTGCTCAAAATGAAGGGGGAAAGCATCTTGGCGCGCGATTTTTCCCCCCATTTTCCCTTGGATCTGGTCTTCAAGGATCTTAACCTAATCCTGGATGAGGCGGGTCGCCAGGGAACAGTTCTTCCGGCAACCAGTGCGGTGCGGGAAAGCTTTAACAGTGCCATGGCGCAGGGGTGGGGACGCGATGATATCGGTGCTGTAGTACGCGCCTTGGAGTTGATGTCGGGCTTGTAAAGATATGTGAATTCAGGGTGTTGGGAAAATGATTATTTTCTTGGTGGCATGAGGGGGCATTGGTATTCAATAAAATTATCAAAAGAAAAAAGGGGCCTGGGGAATTGCCCTGACCGAATTTTATCTGTTGTTTGGGAAAGTCTCGTGGTACGGTTATCCCGGTTGCGGTCTCGTGGAGAAGGAGAACAGTGGTGACGACAATAACGTTTGATACCTACACCGCCATCAAACGTTTGAAGGCGGCAGGCTTTGATGAGTTGCAGGCCGAAGCCCTTTCCGATACCATCAAGGAAGCTCAGGAAACTCAACTTGCCGACTTGGCTACCAAGGGCGATATTCGGCAACTTGAACTCAAACTTGAAGCCAAAATCGCCGAATCCAAGGCCGAGACCATCAAATGGATGTTTGGCGTGGCAACAGGCCAAGCCATGTTCATCATCGCCATTCTCAAACTGTTCCCGTCACATTGACTACGTTAGGGTGTGTTGATATTCAATAAAATTATCAAAAGAAAAAAGGGGTCTGGGGGTTGCCCCCCAGGGTTTTGACTTTAAAAAAAAGCTCCCTTTCCCGTTTTTGAATTTGCTTTTGGATTTAAATAAAGTCAAAAACAAATTCAAAAACGGAGCATGGAAACCTTTTTGTTTAAAGTCAAAAACAAAGTCAAAACCCTGGGGGCAATCCCCCAGACCCCTTTTTTCTTTTAATAATTTAATTTATTTTATTCAATACTCCCGAATTTTGTCCAAAGTACGCCGATTCTTTTTTGTGGGCCGTCCTCCCAAAACCGGAATCATGGTCGCCGTGGGAAGAGACTGAATCCGTTGTCGTTCCTCCACACTTTCCGGGGTCTCCTCGTAGAGCAGCACCGCCTCCTTGGCCGGTCCCCGGCGACAAGGTAACGCCCGTATCACGACCACCATGAACTGCTGATCCCTCTGTATCTGCAAAATATCTCCCAGTTTGACCGTCTTGGCCGGTTTCACCCGCATCGCGTTCACATGCACCAACCCCCCCGCAACCGCATCGGAAGCCAAACCCCTGGTTTTGAAAAAACGGGCCGCCCAGAGCCATTGATCAATGCGGGTTATCTCTTCCATGGCGTAACTTCCGCAAATTCCCTCTCAGCCAATGCAATCTCCTGAGCAATCTCATGCAGTTCCGACCGGCTCCCCTGCAAACTTTGCGTCACCTCAGCCAGATTCGATAAAATATCATGAACATTGCCCGTAATTTCAGTCATTCCACGGATGGACTCCGCAACCTGTCGGGTCACATCGCTGGCTTCGCCCGTGATCGCAGTCATGTTATCCGAAAGCTCCAATAAATTTCCCCCCTGAATATCCATGGCCCCAAGAATCTGGTTGCTCGATTGATTGATTTGAACAATCGCTTCGTTGACCTGATCGCTGCGATTCTTCATTTCCTGAGTATCCGCCTGAATATCCGTGGCTTTGTCGGAAATCAAACGGGTCACATGCGCCGTCTGACGGGCCAAATCCTTGACCTCATTGGCAACAACCGCAAACCCTTTCCCAGCATCCCCCGCCCCAGCCGCCTCAATGGCCGCATTGAGAGCCAACATATTGGTCTGCTCGGCAATATCGTTGATCATCGATACCATGGCCTGAATATCGGTCGCAGAAACCGCAAGCTGTTGCATAATCTGAAGATTGGCATCGGCCAGTTTTCCCGCTAATTGCGCCTGACCATTGGCCGCCTCACAAAGCAAACGAACATCACTCAGGCTCGTTTGGAAAAATCCTGCCGTATCCGCCGCCGTCGCAATATGGGTGTTGGAATGCTCCACCAATGAACCGAGATGCGACAAACCCGACGACGACTGAATCGCAACGGTGGCAATAGCCGATAAATGCGTGTTTGCAGTCTCCAGGGAAGCCAACGAATGGGTCAAATTGTCCAAGAGAGTCTCGGCGTTAGGACCGATGTGTTGGCAATGGTCAGAGAGTTTCGCCACCGCACTCGCGATAAATTCCAAACGTGCTTCCATCGCTTGAACCTGTTCGGTCGCCTCCTCGGTAAGCCGAGTCGATACATCAGGTTGCAACGCCACAGGCACCCTGTTTTCCGGCACGGTTTCGTGGGTCGGTAGACCCGTCATCCCCTCGGTAGACGGCGTGACCGCAGCCATGGCCTTGGCCGCTTGTAAAAGAATAGTGATCTGACGACCGATCTGCCCAAAAATATCACCCGATTCATCCATGCGGGCCGTCCCGCTGGACCTGCCGTGTTCTGAACTGATTTCAAAGAGTTGTTGAAGCAATCGTTTCGGCCCCTTGGCCAAACTTTTCGCCGCAACCACGGTCGCCATCACACCGGACAGAAAACCAATCAGTGCCAAGATTAAAAACAGGCGGCTCCTAGAAGATGTGGGTGCAACGGTGTCGGATAACTCAAAAACACGCATATCCACAACCGGCAATGGTATCTGTGTGGAAGGCAATACACGATCCAGATTGGCCTCTACAGGTGTGGATGGAACCGGAGATGTCACAGATTCATTTTTAGAGTTTGTACGGATACTCAATGGAAAATTGGCAAGGATCACAGTGTCCAGTCGCGACATGGACTGGGCCAGATGGCTCAAAGTCTGGATCGTTTTCTCCGCCGGATCGCCTGCTTGGTCCTCGGGGATCGGTGGTTTTTGGGATGGAGCCACGCTGGTCTGGGCTGGCGAAGGCAACGTGTTCAATGAATTCGCTAATTTCTCATAGGCCCCTTGTAAACGATTTTTTTCCGCCGTCGGCAGCACCGATTGGTCAATCCTGGCCCGAAGATCCTTCATGACCACCTTGAAGGCTTTGTCATCTCCAGAAAAAACGGCCCCCTTGAGTTGCGCAAAGAGCCAACCAATCTCTTCAACACGCCTTTGGGAAATCGTCTCTTCCAGTTTTTCGGCAGTCGCATTCAGCCTGTTGATGGTCCGTTCCTTGGCCCCCCGTTTGGCCTGATTTTCCGCAATGAATTGGGTAAAGGCATCCCGATAGGGAAGGCTTGCGGTTTTGATCTCCTGAGCCGCCTCACCGGCGTCTGCAATCGCCAACTCCAATCTTTTCCAAAGGAGGTAAAAATAATCACGAAACCGCGATTTCCAATGCAGACGATATTCCTTTTCCGTCCGCCGCAATTCAACAACCAGCCAACGGATCTTGTCCCGATCATACCGCGTCATAGCACGTTCAAAATCGGCCAGGGTACTGTTCAATAAATGATTGCGCTGCAATTCTATCGGTGTCGAAACAGTCGGATATTCTGGGGGTGGGCCGTTCTTGGAACGGGTCGCAAAAGCGACCTTTTCCTTGAGCAACCGTTCCAACGTCGCATTTCTTTCGCGTGCAGTCTGCTCTAATTCCTTGGCCGACTTGCGCCACAGATCGGTCTCCTTGCCCGGAATCTTTTGTAACAGTGCCAGGGCACTGGTGGCCAATCGGTCGTGGCTCGCCATAAAATGTTTGGCTTGGTCGGGCTGGGACAGGGTACCGGAATCCAAAGACAATGCGTCGGCAAGTGCCTGTTGCAGATCCAATAAAGCCTTGAAGTTGGATTCTGCGGTCCGAATAACCGTCTCCTGCGTGGATGAAACATTCGCAGGGGGTGCCGCATGGCGCAAACGCCCAAGCTCCTCCTTCAAAGTCGCGACAACTTGAGCATGACGTTGTAATAATCGCTGCTGCTCCTCCAAAGCCTTTTGCTGTTCCACAATCCACTGACGGCCTTGGGATAATTGTTGTGTTATCGCATTGTCGTGGATAGCGTCGGAAGTTTCATAACCAATCAAGGCCAGCAAAAAAAACAAGCTTGCCAAGCCCAGACCAAAACCTGTCTTAACCAACAGCGGTAGACGGTCAAAAAAGTTCATGATCATTGTCCGTAGTCAGTATGCTTAACCGATCAAAAAGTTAACGATCACCATCATAGCCCAATTTATTGAAAGGATCCATTTTCTCCGTGAACAAGCAATCCTTCTTCGGCTGTCAAGGGATTCCAAATACAATTGCCCTGCCCGCTTGCCACGGAAGGTGCTATAGGATACTGCTGTTGGGGGTACCATGTGCCGCATTACTCTAAAACTTGAAAGACGGGCATGGCCGTGTCGGTGCGATGGAGAGGAGACGTAATGATCGACGAACGAAACATTCAGCAGATCGGTACCTTGCTGGCCGAAGCCATCGGGCCGTCGCGCATCATCCTCTTTGGTTCCTTCGCCCGTGGCGACGCCCGGGAAGAGTCGGATCTGGACCTATTGGTGGTGGAACCGGCGGTGGAAAACCGGGTGCGGGAGATAACCCGCCTGCAACAGTTATTGCGCCCCTTGCGCATCCCCGTGGATCTTCTGGTTTGCTCCGTCGCCGAAATGGAAGAACGTCGCACTTACTCCAGTGGTGCCATTTATTGGGCATTGCAAGAGGGGAGGATCATCCATGACTCCCTCGGATGAGGCGCGTCGCCTGTTGCGCAAGGCCGATCAGGACCGGGCCGTTTTTCACGCCATCAAGAATCAACCCGGCATCGATGCCGAGATGGCCTGCTTCCACGCTCAGCAAGCCGTGGAAAAATGTTTGAAAGCGGTCTTGCTGGCCAATAGGATTACCTTTCGTCGCACCCATAACCTGGATGAACTGGTGGACCGGATCCTGGATCAGAGACTCCCCTTCCCCTTCGCTGCCGATCATTTCAGTCTCTTGAACCCGTTCGCCGTTCTCTTACGCTACGAGGATCTGGATCTCATCGGGATCTCCCCGAAGGAGACGGAGACGATCATGGAGGAGGCGCGGCGTTGGGCCGGTGAGGTGGTCGAAAAGAGCGGAGTACACCCATAAACGGCACCAATCACCGCCATGTCCATGCCATCGCCGGGCGTCTTGGCCCGCGTTCTCCCCAGCACTGCTCCCTGAAGTGACTTCGGTAAATCAAGGAAAATTGCCTGAGGAGTCCGCGACAGGTATTCTGGTAAGCTTCCAGGTCGGAAAATCTGGAGATAACGGGTTCATGCCAATAGAAACACGTCTTTCATTCAAGGTGCTGCACACATGCTGGATCACAGATTCCAAACCATACTCGATGCGTTGGATTGTGGCGTTTACGTATTGAATGCCAAGGGAGGCATCGTGTTGTTCAATGCCCGTGCCCAAGAACTTCTGGGCTGGCGACGCCAGGAGGTTATGGCCCCTGCGGGATCGCGTTGCTTTTGTTGCGCACCCTCATCGGAAATAGCCACCAACGACGTTGCCAAACCTTGCTTGCATCAACGCCAGCAGGAATCTAAAAAAGTTGGAAGCTACTACCTGTTGCGGAGAGATCAATCCTTATTGGCCGTCGAAGTCACGGTTCAACAGGTGCTGGGTGATCCGGGTGAGCCGTTGCGGATCATCTCTTTCTGGAAACGGTTGAATGAAGATGGCGAAGAACTCATGCGCCAAACCCGAGAAGCCGCTTTGGAAGCCAATCGCCAAAAAGATAAATTTGTCTCCCTGGTCGCCCATGATCTTCGTGCCCCCTTAAGCTCCATGGTCGGCTTGATGGAATTTTTATTGGATGATCCCGATGGCAGTATGCAACCCTCCCAACGTGATCTGGTCAACGATATGATGGCCACCGGACGCAGCCTGATCGAATTGATCGAAGGGGTTCTCAACATCGGACGCTTGAAAACCGGAAAAATCATCCCGGATAAAACATTCTTTGATCTGAAATTTTTTACCGAATCGGTAATCCAGCGCGTCGTCCACCTGGCCCGGGAAAAACAAATTGTCGTCGATAATCACATCCCCAACGATGTGCGCATGTATGCCGATATGAGCCTGTTCGCAGCTGTCGTGCAAAATTTACTGACCAACGCCATCAAGTTCAGCCAGCCAGGCCAAACCATCCTCATCCGTCAGCCCGAAGAAGGGGGCGCGGCTCTGGAAGTCTGTGATCAAGGGGTGGGCATCCCACCGGATACCCTGCCACGCCTGTTCAATGTTTCCGAAAAAACAACCACTCCAGGTACCGCCGGTGAAACCGGAACCGGATTTGGGCTACCATTCAGTTTCGACATCATGGAAGCGCACAGCGGTTGGCTTACGGTCAGTAGCGTGCCGGGCCAAGGGTCGATTTTTTGTGCCCGTCTTCCCCATGTCAAACCTCGGGTGATGTTGGTCGATGACGAACCGATGGATCGTTTCATGGTCCGCTCGGTACTCAACCAAATGGATCTTGAGGTATTGGAAGTGGAAAGTGGCGCGGAAGCCTTGGCGCGTGTCGAACGCGAAATGCCCCATTTAATCCTGTCGGATGTTAAAATGCCCGACATGGACGGTATGGAGTTGCTACGATTGTTGAAAAAAGACGACACGTTGCGAAAAATTCCTGTTATCTTAATCACAGGAGATGAAAAAACCGAGACCAGAGATTGGGCTTTTCGGCTCGGAGCCGATGATTTTGTCGTAAAACCACTTATTCTACATGATTTTCTCCCAAGGGTTCGTCACCACCTGGGGGGATGATGGAGGGTTGGCCCGTATGCACGTCACTGTTGAGCTGTCCGAGGCGCATATCCTGATTGTGGATGATCAGCCGGCCAATAATCGGTTGATGCGGATGATTTTGGAGCGAGCCGGCTTTAAAAATATCACCACCACCTTCGATTCCCGTGAAAGTGTTCGATTGTACCTTGAAGGGGAATTTGACCTGGTTTTATTGGATTATAACATGCCCAACATGAACGGCATCGAAGTGATGGAGGCCATACGATCGGCCAAAGGAGAGGTGCATTATCTGCCCGTGTTGATGATCACCGCAGTCACCGATCGTGAAGTGCGCCATGCCGCTTTGAACGCAGGGGCATTGGATTTCTTGAATAAGCCGTTGGATCACATGGAAGTCATCCCCAGGGTGTGCAATCTGTTGACGGTCCATCTTCTTAAAAAAGGTTTTGAAGACCAAGTTCGTGTGCGTACCCGTCAATTGCAGGAAGCCAACGAAAAACTAGAACATGCCAATACCAAGTTGCAGCGGGCCAAGATGGAGGTGATCCATCGTTTGGGATTGGCGGCAGAGTTTCGGGATAATGAAACGGGCAATCATGTCCTTCGGATGAGCCGTTATGCTGGCCTGTTATGCCAAGTTTTGGGAGGCGATGCGTTGATGTGTGAATGTGTTGAAAGTGCTGCCGCCATGCATGATGTGGGAAAAATTGGCATTCCCGACGCCATTCTCCTCAAACCGGGTCGATTGACTGAGCAGGAGTTTGATCAAATACGCAAACACCCTGGCATTGGGGCCGAAATTCTCGGTGGTGTTCAGGAGGAGCCGCTGATCACGGCCCGCACCATCGCGTTGACCCACCATGAACGTTGGGATGGCAATGGGTATCCCCAGGGACTCAAAGGCCATGACATCCCCCTGGTGGGTCGCATTTGTGCGGTAGTCGATGTTTTTGATGCCCTGGTTTCCACGCGACCCTACAAAACATCGTGGACTGTGGAAGAAGCGGTGGCATTATTGGTCAAAGACAGGGGGAGCCATTTTGACCCCCAGGTGGTAGATGCTTTTGTATCCCACCTTGATAAAATCCTTAAAATACGTGAAGAACTCAAAGATTGAGGCCATCTTTCAATACAGTGGTTGCCCATTGTTTCCGGGTCAATCCCAAACGATCACCATGGAGATGCAATGAATCTGTCGTCGTCGCAAAGAAAATATCTCAGGGGCCTCGCACATCCCCTTAAACCCGTGGTCATGATCGGCCATAGCGGCGTGACGGAATCGGTGATGGCGGAGGTGGAACAAGCGTTGAACGTCCACGAATTGATCAAAATCCGTTTCAATGAATTCAAAGATGAGAAAACAACTTTATGCACTCAGATTGTGGAACAATCCGATGCCGCCGTCGCGGGAATCATCGGGCATATCGCCATCCTCTATCGTCCCCAGCGTGATCTTTCCAAACGCCGGATTCGCTTGCCTTAATTTTGCGGAGGGGTGATTGATGAAAACCTCACGTGCTGCGGGCGTTGTCCGTCATGAAGTCCATTGTGACGGCAAAATTCCCGTTCGGGTGACGATCTGGCTCAAAGGGGAGATCATGGTCACGTTGGATTTGGTGACCGGAATGCTCAAAGAGTCGGAACCTGGCAGGTTGTCGGAAAAAAAACAGGCATGGGTCATCGCCATCGCCGAATATCTCGCCCGCCAGGAGCTGTTGCAACGGACGCAAAACGGGCGCGAAAACCGCTCCGACGGCACCCAACCTTTGGAATTCGACCCCAGGCCCGATGGACAAAGTATCTGGTGGGGATGAGGGGTTATCACAAACGTCCATACTGGGCCGGAGGATGACCGCCGTGAGGGGCGGGAACGGCGATCATCCCTAAAATCCGGCCCACCGGCGATCCGAGGTTGGAGAAACCCCATCGAAAGACCGCCGGTCCTGCATGGTCACCCCAAGAGGGGGGGTGAAACCTTTGAAAACAAATCGCTGCGGGAAGGAATGCGCAGTCGCCATCGTTTCCAGGGCCGATCATGCAACAGAACAAGGTTATAAAGTAAGGTGAAGTGATACAGCTTTTTAACGGTAAAGAAGATGGAAAGTCTTTTCCCAGGAGGCGGTCCAGATCAAGAAGTCCTGCGCCGTGTTGATTATTTTAAAATAGAGATCGCCTCATACCAACGGGCTTCAACATACTTCAAGGAGTCGGATGATCGGTATGGCTTCCCATGCCCATACCACGGCCCATGCCACGGCCCATGCCATGACCTCGCGTCAGCGCAAGTTGTCCCCTTTTCCTTTGTTCGGGTGGCAGTACCGCAACCACTTCCACCAGGGCTTGATGCCATACTTCCTGGCACACCGTGGTATTCCTCCGTAATTCAGCCAATGACTCGGTGAGGGCTAACTTGCTCCATGGTTCTGCCGTGAGGGCATTATGAACCTTCTCTTGGGCCACATACAAATCGGCCATGGCCGAATGGACCGTCGCCTCCCTGCGATTCCAAATCTCGATGACTTCAGGATTTTGTGCCACCTCTGTCCGCATCATGCCGATCCCCATCATCAATGATCCTCCCGATGTGGAAGTCATGGCTTTTCCAGACTCATTTCCTGGTTTTAATTTAAAAAGCAATCCTCCCAAAAAAAAATTCACGGCTACAGAAACAGACAGAATGATCAGTAAAGTTCGTTGCATATCGGGCATCATGGCCATTCCTCATCAATCGGTCCGAATACGATAGACGCCGCCTCCTCCCAGATCGGGGTTGGGGCTGGAGGATCCAGAGGCCACGCTGTTCCCAAACCAAGCCCAAACAGCGCGGACCCGGCCAACATCGTCGCCGGTTGCCACAGAATGCCAAAATGCCACCACCAGCGATCTTTTTGTGTCACTGGACCTTTCACCAGATCCAAGACATGCGCACGGAGACGCGCCGAGGGCAGCTCCAATGGCAGTGCCGCCAACAGTTGGTCCATTTCCTGGTCCGTGAGCGTTTCAACGGGCTTTTTGGGGTGATGTAAAGTCATGTCATTTTCCCAACAATTCGTCACGCCATGGCGTGAGCAATAATCGCAAACGCCGACGACTTCGAACCAACAAAGAGGCCATAGCATCCTCGCCAATCCGCATGACCAGGGCCGCCTCAGCACTATGCAGACCCAACACGTACACCAGTACCAATGCAGTACGATGACGTAACGGCAGGCGAGCCATGGCCTCGTTAAGAATCTGTCGCTGCTCCGACTGTTCAAGGTGAACCAAAGGCGATTCCCATGCCGGTGCGAACAAAGATTCCACAGGTTCTTCCATGGATTCTTCATCTTCCAAGCCACCGTGGTGGCGACGCAAACGGTCGATGCACAAATTATGGACTACCCGATACAACCAAGTGCTGATCCGTGCCTCTCCAGTCCAATGAGAAGCCTGACGCCAAAGCCGAATAAAAGCCTCTTGGGTAACGTCTTCCGCCTCATGATGGTTGCCCAACATTCGTTTAGCCAGTAACAAAACGCGACCAAGCTGCTGATCTGCCAGCACTCTCCAGACAGTCGCATCCTGTTGAGCCACCCTCGCCATAACAGAAGCATCTGCCTGGATCGCACCTACGCCTACGGTTTGTCGGGCCATACCATTTTCTCACCCATGGGTTATCGGGCCCACATACCACCTCTCCAGCCGTGTCTCATCCAGGTGTCAGAGGAAGAAACAACACCGTTTTCCCCAAGCCCCATCGCTGCCAAACGCGGCGGCACAAAGTTGGCAAATTCTGTTTTTGACAAACGCCCATCATGGTCCGCATCCAATCTGGCCAGCATACGACCGCGACCCATCATGGCACCTTGGTGGGGAAGAGCGGAATATTCATCGACGGTAAGAGTGCCGTCACCATTACGGTCGGCGGTAACGAAGTGGTCAGAACGGATAGCACGAACCTCATCCCTGGTGACCTTTCCGTCGCGATTGGCATCGAAGCCTATCGGGCAAGGACGAACCCCTGAGTTAACTCTGCTGTCCATGGGGTGAGACAACCCTATTGTCGGAATAATCACCGCTAAACTTCCGAACATCGACACAATGCGCGTTGCGTTCATGGTCGTTCTCCTCGTTTCCATCATGGGGACGTGATTGACCCCATGCACCATTAAACGCAACTGGAGCATTTTTCCGTCGCTTGCAATCCAATATTTCTTCCACGCCAATCAACTATTTTCCAAGTTTCAGAAAGCCCGTCACCTCCTCACGGTCATGGTACAACTGACGAAACCGCAAGTGAAAGGGACGCCCCGACCCAACGAGGGTTTCCGTCATACGGTCGCGGCACAACGCCACCTCTTCCCGACGTTTTTTCATGGGAAGCTTCAAGTTGAAGATGGCATTGCGGCACCACCCATTGTCGGCCCACTGAGCAACCAGATCAGCCACCTTGCGGGGCTTGTCGATGATATCACACAACAGCCAATCGGGTTTAAAATCGGGTCGAAAACGAAATCCATCTTCACGCACATGACGCACCAACGGTGAAGCCGCCACATGTTCCGCCATCCGTCCCCGATCAACCGCCGTCACCGCAATACCACGCTGCACCATGGCCCAAGTCCAACCTCCGGGAGCCGCTCCAAGATCCACGGCAGTTTGCCTGGGAAGGACGGGCCTATTGGTCCCCCCCTGGCTGGCAAACCACAGCAAAGCCTCTTCGAGTTTCAATGCGGACCGGCTTGGGGCGTTGGAGGGGATCCGCAGTCGCGGTAACCCCATGGGCCAGTGCGCACTGTTGAAAGGGAGAGAATAACCCGTCAGTGCCGACGTTCCCGTTAAAAAAACCACCTCCCCCCGTGGCCCTCCCGCTTTCGATTCCCAGACACCATCCTCTCGCAACATCGCTTCCAAACGCCCCGTCAACGTCCGGCACAACGGGGCTAACACCCGACTGGCCTCATGATCCGGCCAACCCAGCCAGAGTTGCGAGAACGGACCAACTCGTTGGGATAACCCCTGCAATCGATGGCGCAACGGGCTGAGTCGATCTTTCGTGGTCAACGGTGGCAAACCCTCATCGACGGCCACAACATGACGGGCAAAAATAAGATTTTGAAAAGAAAATTTTTGGAGTATCCCATCACCATCATGGCGTTCTTTGGGCGTTAAAAGGCAATATCCCAATCCTGGGGTTGTCCGGGGGTTTACGACGATACCTGTTTTTTCCAGCACCGTTTCCAATTCATTCTGACACTCTTGCTCAAATCCACCACGACAAAAGGCAAACAATTGCAATGGAGTGTCCATATTCTTACCCCGATGAGGGTTGATTGGCAATCGTGGATAAAATGCGAAAACCCCCTCCCACCCATGGGAAGGGGTTCATCACACAATACCCTGACTGGCCTGAAAACCAACGATACCGATCAGTCGATCCCAATTTCCTCTTGAACCGTGCGGACAATGCGCGTGTCATAATCCAGCAAATCATCGCGTTTACCCGCATAGTCGAGGGAACTCAGAAAAAACTTGATACTGTTGACCCGCGCCCTTTTTTTGTCATCCGACTTAACGATGGTCCACGGACACGTCTCCGTGGAAGAATAAAAAAACGTGTCTTCCTTGGCCTTGGTATAATCATCCCATTTGTATTGGGACTCTTTGTCCACAGGGCTGAGCTTCCATTGTTTGAGCGGGTCTACTTCCCGTTTTTTAAACCGTCGAAACTGCTCTTCCTTGCTGACGGAAAAATAAAATTTGAACAGAATGATGCCCGACTTGACCAACATTTCCTCAAACAGCGGAACCGAGCGTAAAAATTCGCGTACCTCGTCACGATTGCAAAAATTCATCACCCGCTCAACCCCAGAGCGGTTGTACCAAGAACGGTCGAAGAAACAAATCTCCCCCCCAGAGGGCAAGTATTTCACATAGCGTTGAAAATACCACTGTGTTTTTTCTTCATCGGTGGGTTTGTTCAACGCGACGACCCGGCAACCGCGAGGATTTAAATGTTCAATAAACCGTTTGATCGTCCCCCCCTTGCCCGAGGCATCCCGCCCCTCAAACAAGGCGACAACCCGAAGATGTTCATCCTTGACCCAATTTTGGAGCTTCAATAACTCGATGTGCAGATTCTGCATGGTTTCAAGATATTCATCATTTCCCATCTTTTTGACTTTGGGTGCTTCGGAAGGGTGCGATTGTTTACTCCCTTCTCCAAGAACAATTTGATCACTCTTTCCAGATTTATCTTTTCTATCCGGCATGACAAACTCCACGCATGAAGAATTGGATTTGCAACCCCACTGGATACCGCAGATGCAACCATAAGCGAAACAACTTCTTTTCAGGCAATATCGGCTTTTTCCCCTTTGACCACAATACGTTTTTTCGTTTCTTACGAAAATGGACGACATTGACATCCCAGGCACCAAGGGTGGTAGACAGGGCATTGGGGGAAGGACTAGGATTTCCCCGGGAATTCTGCTTGCTGTTTTTAGAAGAAAAACCGGGAGAATCGCGTGCGTAACAATCAAGGGCAGGTACAACTCATGAACCGCCACGGCGTTGGCGATGCCTTTGGATTGATCGTACAGCATGATCTGGCCACCATGCTGACCTTTATCCCGGTGGTCCGCGCCGATTCCGACATCGAAGGGGTTCACCAAGTACGGGTAGCCCTGCGGCGTATGCGAGCGGCAGCATCGGTTTTTTCCAAGGCGATGCCGCAGGATATTCTGACGCAATGGACCGAGGAGATGCGTTGGATCGCCTCCGCCCTGGGACCGATGCGAGACCTGGATGTATTCATCAATGAATCCCTCATCCCGATCGCCGGCAAGACCCCTTTTACCCAGGGTGAGGCCGTGCTGCTGGAATTAACCAAAAATCGACGCCGCCAACTTTTCACCGAGGTTCAAAACACCCTGGAGAGTCCCCGCTACCACACCTTCGTCGAAGATTTTTCCCGCTGGCTGGAAGGCCATCAATGGTTTCAAGGAGACATGCCCGTTCAAGATCGCCTCAAAATGACCCAGGGCGTTCGAGGATTTGCCATCAAGTCTTTCAATAAACGCTTCGAAAGGTTACGCTTGCCTGTTGAAGATTTGGCATCTCTGCCCGACGCGCAGTTACACGCCTTGCGCATTGCATGTAAAAAAATGCGCTATACCGCCGATTTTTTTTCCACGCTGTTCCCCGAAGACAAACTCAAACCCTTCATCCGTCAGCTCAAGGCGATCCAAACCATTTTAGGTTTGATGAACGATGTCGCCGTCCTCCCCACTATCCTCAATCCCCTCCTGGAAGGGGTGACCGATCCTGACGTATGGCGTTATTCTGGGGCGGTATTGGGGTGGCGTGCCAAAGGCTATGATGATGCCCGTAAACGCTTGGCACACCATTGGTCACAACTTCTCACCACCCAACCCCCATGGCGTTGCGCGTCTTGATATTTCGGATATTATTCAGAAAATTGTTGCCAATCAACACGCGAACACATCATCCAAAGACCGGGCATCCACAAATCGCAGGCTCCATGCCTCCAAGGAGGCGGGTTTCGCCTCGGCAATTTTTTGATTGACCCACTCCGGTACATCACCAAAACGACGCTGCAACAGCCGCGTCAGGATTTTCTGTTCGCCAATCTGTTCCCCTTCCTGCCGCGCCAGTTCAATCCCCCCACGTGCATCCGCAATGGCAACACCCGCATCATCATACAGTATTAATTCCTCATGCGTCATATTGGCGACCATGGCCATTTCAAAGGCATGGCGGAATGGGGCAACATTCAGCTTCTCGGGCACCTCATGCAGGGATCCGGCGTATTTGATGAAGTAGATCCACTTGTCAAGAATGTCGTCCAATGACGCCAATGATTTTGAAAATTTGGGAAGCTCGATAAAAACGTGGAGAATATCGTGCAAATAAGGCCGATTCGTGATCGTCTCCCGTGGCTCGTGATGTGAAACACAATGGTCAAACCCTTCAAACAGAATAAAATCGGTGATGGTGATGGCAATCACCTGATTCAGATTGGGATAGTCCTCACCCCGTTCAATCTGATGCGCATAGGCCTTCGCGGCGTTGTACTGGATCCGTTTCAGGAAGGCCACCACCTTTTGC
>PEAO01000118.1 GCA_002753615.1 Magnetococcales bacterium DCbin2 | reverse complement strand
AAAGAAAAAAGGGGTCTGGGGGATTGCCCCCAGGGTTTTGATTTTAAATAAAAAGCTTCCATTTTTGCTTTTGACTTTGTTTTTGACTTTGCTTCAATTCAAAATCAAAACCCTGGGGGCAATCCCCCAGACCCCTTTTTTCTTTTAAAATTAAAATCTTAATAGACCGTAGCCCCCGACATTATTCCCCAGCCAGCAAGGATGGTCTGGCACCGCTGGTCATTTTCCGCCGATAAAAAACGACTGATGGCCACACACAATGCCGCAAAAGAAGCGGCGACAATATCTTCATGGATCCCCACCCCTGACCAGCTTGTGCAATCATTTTCCGCATCGACCAAGGAAATGAAGGCGATGGCGCGGGCACTACTCCCTGTGTTTAACGCCCGTTCCTCATAGTGCTGCAAATACCACGGACCTGGCACCGCATGAAATGCGGCATCGATGGGACCATTGCCGTTTCCCATGACGTGACATGTGACACCATCCACGACCAATTCCATTTCCACCCGACAAAGTTCCCCCGGAAGCAATCGGTATCCCTGCAACACCACCGCGCCAGGAGGGTTGATGAATGTTTCCTCAAAAAGGGTGGCAGCCTGCACAGCCGTCACTTCGCCACCCTGTTCATCGGCCAACTGTTGCACCTTGCGGGCGAATTCCGGTTCCAACCATTTGGGCAAATGGATACCCCGTTCCCTTTCCAAGAGATGGCTGGCCCCCGCCTTGCCCGACTGACTGTTGACGCGGATGATGCCGGAGAAATCATAGCCAATATCCTGTGGATCTATCGGAAGATAAGGGATTTCCCATGGGTTTCCCGGTTGCCACTGGGCCAACCCCTTGCGGATGGCATCCTGATGCGAACCGGAAAATGCGGTAAACACCAAGGATCCCGCATAGGGTTGACGGGGAGAAATATCCATTCCAGTGCAAGCCTGATAACACGCAACCACCCTGGGCATGTTGGAAAAATCAAGTCCTGTTTCAATCCCCTGGCTGTGAAGATTCATCGCCAACGTGACCAAATCAAGATTACCCGTCCGCTCCCCATTGCCAAACAAGGCCCCTTCAACCCGTTCGGCCCCCGCCAAAAGTGCCAATTCCGCCGCCGCAACCCCACATCCGCGGTCGTTGTGGGGATGAATCGACAAGACAATCGCATTGCGTCGTGAAAAATGGGTTCCAAACCATTCGATTTGATCGGCATAACGATGGGGTGCCGCCACCTCCACCGTTGCCGGAAGATTCAAGATAATCTTATGTTGTGGCGTCGGTTCCCACACATCGGCGACTGCCTCACAGATGGCCAAGGAAAACTCCGGTTCCGTCGCAGAAAAGGATTCGGGGGAAAATTGAAACGTCCATTGGGTCTCTGGCTGTTGCAAAGCGAGGGTTTGGATCCATGTGGCGGCATCCACGGCACGTTGGATCACGGTATGTTCATCCACGCCGAACACCACCCGTCGTTGAACGGGTGAGGTCGAGATATAAAAATGGATATTCACTCTGGGGAGTCCGCGCACGGCGGCAAGCGTCTGGCGGATATGATCCTCGCGTGCCGAGGTCAACACCTGGATGGTCACCCCATCCGAGGTTTTTCCCACCAAACGACGAATAAAATCAAGATCATCTTTGGAAGCTGCCGGAAAGCCCGCTTCGATTTCGGTAAACCCCATGTCCACAAGAAGTTGAAACATCTGCCATTTGCGTTGGGGGTTCATCGGTGTGGCCAAGGCTTGGTTGCCATCACGCAAATCGGTACTGCACCAACGGGGTGACTGGGTGAGAACATGATCGGGCCAATGACGGACGGTCATGGGGATGGGGGGGGCGGGACGATATTTATTTTTTATCATAGTCAACATCGCAAATGACTCCAAAACGGAACATAACAAATCGGAACAGGGATGGGAAAACCACCGCCAAAGCACCTCCGCAGCATCCAGAATGTGCGCAGGGGGCGGTCCCAAGGTAGTCGCAGTCTGGAACGGTAACTTTTCATGAACGTCTCCTGATTGAATAAAAAAAGCCACAAGTGGAAACCTGTGGCTTTCGGATACTCCCAAGATGTCAGCAAAATGAACCCTACCGCATCTCCTCCTTAGGCCACGCACGGGCGACGACACCCAGCAGGGTACCCGGCAGTCGTAGATTCAGAGTGGAAAAGGTGGTATTCATAGCGACCATACTGATGGAAATTCTCTCTGCATGTCAAGGGCAATGTTTCGTCATGGTTCAACCGATTGGAATGCAAACCGTGGACCTTTTGGAACGGCTGCTTTACCGCGATGGTTTGATGTTGGTGATCGATAAACCGACCGGATGGGCCGTCCATGGGCCATCCCGCACCCCAAAAAACCTGGAATCTTTGTTTTCCACGTTACGCTTTGGCCTACCCCGGTCCCCCGCCCTGGCACATCGCCTGGACCGAGGGACCAGTGGATGTTTGGTGTTGGGACGGCATCCCAAGGCATTGCGCCGTTTGAGCCGATTGTTTTCCACCCATGCCGTTGAAAAACGCTACTGGGCCATAGTGTGGGGGCGTCCTCCCGAAGACCAGGGAACGGTCGCGGAACCACTGTCTCAGGTGGCTGAATCGGATGCCGGCATCACCATGGCGGTGGACCCCCAGGGACAACCGGCCCTGACTCATTATCGTATCTTGGGCCAGACCAAAGAAATCTCTCTGTTGGAACTTATCCCCGTCACCGGGCGAACCCACCAGTTACGTGTCCATTGCCAGAGTCTTCAGTGCCCTATCGTGGGTGATTACCGCTATGGCCGGGATAACCACGGCAACCTTTGCCTCCATTCCCGCTTGATTTCGTTACCGCTCTATCCCCGTCGTCCTCCCATCACCGTGATCGCGACCCCACCCCAACATATGATAAAATGGTTGCATTCCCTGTCCAATGGTGCGCAAATCCTTGACGGCGACCCGCAAACTACACGAGATATTCCATGATTCAAATCGACGCCGAAATTAATCCAATACCCGATAGTGGAATCGACCCCATGAAAATCTGGTCAGATAATGGTTTTTGCCCGTTCCCCAAGGATCTCTCGTGTTGGAGTCAACTTTTCCTTTCCAAAGTACTCATGGCCACGTTTCTACTGATGCCGTGGACCACATTGGCCGACACCATGGCAGCGCAAATCACGCTGCCGGTGGTTTCGGTATCTCTTTTTTCCAGCGGTGTCGGATTTTTTCAACATGCTGGCGACATTGATGGTCCCAATCAGATCATCCTCCCTTTCAAAGAGGAGGAAATCAACGATGTCCTGAAATCTTTGGTGTTGAACGCACCAGAGAGTGAGCCTGCGGGGTTCGCTGTCTTCCCTTCTCAACAACCTCTGGATCGCCTGCTCAAGGGGTTCATTGTCGATCTCTCCCATAACCCGACACTGGCCGACATTCTTACCCAACTGCGTGGCAATCCGGTCCAAATCACTTACCAGGGAAAAGAAATTCTTGGACGGATTCTGGGAATGGAACAACGTCCCTTGGCGTTTGCCGCTGACCCTGACAAAACAATGTTGAGCTGGACCATCAATCTGGCAACCAGCGAAGGGTTGCGCACCTTCCCTCTCCTGGATGTGGAAAAATTACTCCTGACCAAAGGGGAAACCCAAGGCGACCTCATCAAAGCCCTCGATGCCTTGGAACAAGCGGGTGGGCACGAACGGAAAAATTTGCAGGTTTCCTTCCCTGGCACGGGAAAACGCCGTGTGTCCCTGGGGTATATCGTGGAGAACGCCGTTTGGAAAAGCGGCTATCGCTTGCTTCTCCCCCAAGGAGATTCCTCTGCATCCCAGGCCCCTTTGCGTGGCTGGGCCATCGTGGAAAATCAGACCGATAACGATTGGAACGGCATCCGTCTTTCACTGATTAGCGGCCTCCCCATTTCTTTTGTTCAGGAACTCTATGCCCCCCGATACATCGACCGTCCCCGAGTCACTGCCGACGGTGACGCGGTGATTCAACCCGTCCGCCATGAAGACGGTCTGCCTATGCCGAAAAACAACGATCCGCGACTGACCGAAGAAGGGATAGAACCTGCGGTCATGGCCAAGGCCGCACCGCTAGGTCTTGACAGAGATGCTTCAGATCAACAATCCACCGATGTACACACTACCTCCGAAGGGAGTTCCCTGCCCAAACCATGGATGGCGGCGGTGGAGGCCAACCTTGATGGCGTTTCAGTCCGCTTCGATGTCGAGGGGGTTGACCTCCCCCGCAGGCGTGGTGCCATGATCCCATTTTTTACCCGGTCTGTTCCGATAGAACGGATCAGCCTGTTCAATATTCGAAACCATGCCACCCACCCTTTGCAGGGTGTTTTCTTGGAAAACAACAGCGATCAGCATCTTCCCTCCGGTCCGGTCACCCTGTTTGACGGCGAACGCTATGCCGGTGATGCCATCCTCAGCAACCTTCCCCCCGGACAAAAGGGACTCCTGACTCATGCCTTGGATCAAGAAATTCATGTCATGGTCATACCAAAACTCATGTCGGGTCGGCTTACGTCAGGTCGTATTTCCAAAGGGGTATTGCAGTTAACTCGCCGCAATATTTCACGCCATGAATATCTCCTCAACAATACGGCAAAGAAATCCAAGACATTGGTCATCGAACACCCACGCACCACCCCCTGGAATCTCGTCAAACCGGAAAAACCATTTGAAATAACAACCCGTTCGTATCGCTTCCGCCTGAATTTGGAACCGGGGGAAGAAGAACGCATTTTGGTTGTCGAAGAAATCCTCCGAACACAAAAAATTCAACTGGCGGGCAATCTTTCCTCCGTCATCTTCTCCTATGCCTCCGAAGAGGGGTTCTCGGATCAACTCAAGAATGCCCTGGAGCAGGCATCCCGACTCCAGGGGCGCGTCGAAGAACTCACCAGAAAGTTAAACCATCTGACACGCAATGTGCGTAACGATAGTGAGGAACAGGCGCGGGTGCGCACCAATCTCGCTTCCGTCCCCAACGATACCAGCTTCTACAAGCGAATGATGGAAAAAATGGATACCTTGGAAAACGCCCTGGAAAGGAAAGAAATTCAGGCTGCGAAGATCAGGGCAGAAAGAGAGGCGGCCCTCTCACACCTGGAAACGTTCATCGGAACGTTGGAGATGTAGGCAGGGCAATCGCATTTGAAATTGGCACGTCCAAATGCCTCGGAAATAATAAATTATAAAAAGAAAAAGGGGGTCGGGGGGATTGCCCCCAGGGTTTTGACTTTAAATAAAAAGCTTCCATTTTTGCTTTTGACTTTGTTTTCGACATTAAACTGAAAGCTTAAATATAAAAACATTTTTATTTAAATTCAAAAACGAAAATCAAAGGCGGAACATGGAAATTTTTTTTAAATTCAACAACAAAATCAAAGCCCTGTGGGCAATCCCCCAGACCCCTTTTTTCTTTTAATAATTTTCTAGGGTGTGCCTCACATTATCGGATATCAACACGCCCTAATGTCAAGGGATTCCAAATGCAATTGCCCTGGAGATGTAGACTTTGATACTTGAAAAGAATCAATGATTCATTGATCATCTACGGTCGGATCGTCGTTCATTCGGGCACATCCACCGCACGAAACACAGAGAAGCCGTTGCGCCCTTTCAGTTTGACGGTATACATGGCGGTGTCGGCGTGTTTGATGAGCGTTTCTGGATCGGTGGCGTGTGATGGAAACAGGGCAATGCCAACGCTGGAACCAATCCGACATGCGTGCCCATCCAAATAAAACGGCACATTTAGCGTGTCAATCAATTTCCTGGCGACAATCATCGCATCCTCTTCACCAGAAATTTTCCCCAGAATGATCGCAAACTCATCCCCCCCCAAACGGGCCAGGGTATCCGATTCTCGCAACAGGGATGTGACACGGTGTCCCACGTCAATCAAAAGTTTATCTCCGACATCATGCCCCAAGGTGTCATTGACCTGCTTGAACCAGTCCAGATCAAAAAATAGCAATCCAACAACGCTTTTTTCACGACGCGCAAAGGAGATACTTTGAACAAGACGTTCCTTGAACAAAACCCGATTGGGCAACCCCGTCAAATCATCATGGAGCGCGGCAAAAGCCAACTGCTTGCGCACATCCTCCAACTTGTTTTCCAACCGGCGGCGTTCGATGATCCCCGCCAGGGTATTGGCGATGGTCATTAAAAAAGCCTCCACCTCTGGAGAATAAGAAACACCCGCTGGAATATAACAATTCAAAACCCCCTGGAGCCTGCTTTGAAAAATAATGGGGACACAGTAATGCCCGTGATCGTGAATCCCTTCAAACCGGACCGTATGGCGTTCATCCAACCCATTGACAAAAACAGTCTTTCTGGTCTGCGCCGCCTGACCACACAGACAATAACCCATGGGAAGACGTGCGCACATGGAAAGAAGGGGTGACGCCAGTCCTTTGGAGGCCCGCAAAACCAGATCACCTTGCGTTTCGTCAAAAATAAAAATCGCCCCCTTATACTCAATGGACAACCAAGGAACCGTCATGACAATTTCCAAGGCGATATCCAGTTGTCTATCCAAGGAGAGGGATTCCAGGCCCGTTTCCAACAAAGCACTGATGGCAATCCGCGAAGCTTGGCTTTGGATTTCATGTTTTTCCAGTCGCTTTTGTTGGGTGATGTCCCGAAACACTGCGACCGTTCCACGGATCTGACCCCCTTCATGAATGGGGGTACTGGTATAATGAACGGGAAAAAACGTCCCATCTTTGCGCCAAAAAATATCGTCTCCCGAATGATGGACAATGCCATCCTTCATGGCGGCACAAATCGGACATGCTTCATAGGGATAAGGACTCCCATCCACACGTTTGCCATGAATCGTGAAGTGCATCGGCTTTCCCAGCAGTTCCTCTTTTTTCCAACCCAATATCTTGGAGCCGGTTTCATTGATAAACAGGGTGTTTCCTTCGAGATCCAGGCCAAAGATACCCTCACCCGCCGCATCCAATATCAAACGATTTTGATGGTGCAACCGGGAGACGGCTTGTTCCGCCCACCGTCTTGTCAGATGATTCTGAATGCGTGCCTGAACGATGACTTTGCTGAACGGTTTTGTGATAAAATCGACGGCACCCAGGTCAAATCCCCTGATTTGATCTTTTTCCGCGTTCAATGCACTGATGAAAATTACCAGGATATCGTTGGTACGCGCATCGGCCTTCAGTTTTGTACACACCGCATAGCCGTCCATCCCCGGCATCATGATGTCCAGCAAGATAAGATCCGGGTGTTCCGATTGGGCCACTTCCAGGGCAACGTGCCCGTCGGTTGCGATGAATAGGGTGTAACGATCACGCAGCATCTCTGCCAGCAATTTAATGTTGGCCGGGACATCATCGACGATCAATATTTTTTGAAGATCGTCCGCTGTGTTCATCCAAGGTCACTCCAGGAAGATCCTAAAAAACTATTAAACGGTCATGGCCACATGCGGCCACCCCCGCGCATGAAAAGTTTCGCAAGAAGGGGTAACATACCAGTAAGCCTTGGGAGAGGTCGCGTTATTTTATGGTGCTTCCAGCCCGATATTAAACGGACCCTGGATTCCCGGCACGTACCCCCTCTTGTTTCCTGCGCGATAAGCGCATTGAACGCACGGTAAAAAGACCTGCTGCTTTTGGCAAGGGAAATCGGGAATTTTCCCCAGGCGACACTCCTGTGACCCACGAGAAAGGGAGGTATGCCATGATCAAGGGAATCGTTGAACGAGTAGCTGGTCTGGATGTGCATAAGGACACGGTGGTTGGGACGGTGCTGTTGGAGAATCCGGGAGGGGATCCGTTGAAGGAGACGCGATCCTTCGGGACAATGAGCCAGAAGTTGAAGGAATTGGCGTCCTGGTTAACGCAGCAAGGTGTAGAACTGGCGGTGATGGAAAGCACGGGAATTTATTGGAAGCCCGTATTTGAGGCACTGGAAGAAGTAGGTTTAAAGGTGTTTTTGGTGAACGCTCGTCATGTTCGGAATGTTCCTGGACGCAAAACGGATGTTAAGGACAGCGAATGGTTGGCGGAACTGGCGCGATGTGGATTGTTGCGACCAAGTTTCGTGCCGCCGAAGGATCTGCGCGAGTTGCGATCTGTGAGCCGCTACCGGGAGAAAATGAGCGGCATGCTGGCATCCGAGAAGAACCGGTTGCAGAAAATTCTGGATGAATGTGGTATACGCTTGAGTTCCGTGGTCAGCGATATCAATGGAGTGTCGGCCCGGAAGATGATCCAGGCGTTGATAAATGGGATGCCGATTACGGAGATTCCAGAGTTGGCGGTTGGATCACTACGAGGAAAGAAAGAAGAGTTGCTGTCTGCATTGGAAGGCACTCTGAGTGAGAGGCATCGTTTTCTTTTGCGGCAAATTGAGAGCCATATCCGTTTTCTTAGCGACGAGTTGGCCCAAATCGACACCCTGCTGATTGAGGGGATGGCACCCTATAGGCAGGAATGGCAGAGGTTGCAGACCATTCCTGGACTCGACCAAATTGGCGCAGCCCTGTTGCTGGTGGAGATTGGGACCGACATGGAACGGTTCGGCAGTGCTGCCCGATTGAGCGCATGGGCCGGTATGTGTCCTGGCAACAACGAAAGTGCCGGAAAAAGGAAAAGCGGCAGAACTCCTCATGGAAACAAGCATGTGCGGCAGATTCTTTGCGAAGCAGCCAATTGCGCCCGTAGAACCAAAAGTCAATTTTCTGGTCTATATCAGGGAATGGTTATCCGCAGAGGACACAAAAGAACCATAGTTGCTATAGGGCACAAGATGCTCCGAATTTCTTTTGCGCTGTTGAAGAATGGGGAACACTATAGAGATCCGGGGATTGATTACGAAAAGCTGGTGGTGCAACGCAATGGGCCACGCTGGTTACAAGCCTTGAAGAAATTTGGCTTGCTCCAAAGAGAGCCGGTTACTGCTTAACCGCCAGGCGATATTTTTCTGACGCCAGACGCGGATACGGACGAGGAGGTTGGGGAACCTTTACCATCCGGGATTTGGTGTGAGATACGATTCAAAAACGGTTCCCAAGAATCGTTAAGAGGGTGTTGTTTGCTTTTTGCTATCAGGGTGAGACTTTTCACGGTAAAA
>PEAO01000016.1:27125-38749 GCA_002753615.1 Magnetococcales bacterium DCbin2 | reverse complement strand
TTTGGCGGTAAATGGTGGTTTACCAGGACCGAACCTGACAAACCATCATCCTCATCAGCCAGCAACCATTATTGGTTCTCCAAAAACTTACTCGTCAAAATTATGACACCCGGATTCTATATCCGGTGCTGTTTGCAATATTTCGAAAGTTTTTCAATATGTTATATGAACACAAAATCATAATGGAACACTGGTGGCGTCGTTCAAAAATATGCATGGCCAATCAGCACCCGGTGGAGAATCCCACCAAGGGAAAAGCCCCCAGGTTCCACACCCTCATTGACGGCCATACCCTAATAGCACCACCAGAAAAAAATGATGGGAACCAAACATGTGGTTCCCATCCCGTGCGTCGCCTTGTCCATGCCAGTGGATCGGCCTTTAAATGTTTACCAGATCCACCTTGATGGGATCAGGGACCATGCACACTGAACCCTGAACACTATCCAAGGGTGATTGGCAAACCATATCGGCGTTACCATCCCCAGTCATCAACCAAAAGCACAAGCAAGCTGTCGTTATCACTCATCGTCCCCCATCAGGTTTTGTTCCATTGCTGCAACATCGGCCAGGAACCTTTCGGCATGGTTGGAAACTTCAACCTGTTGTGGCGGTTCGCGCCAACCCATCTGGGTTTTGCACCAAAAAATGCAAGCGGTCACATTTCCCCCAATTGCCATTTCAAAAAGCTTTCCAGCCACTTCGGCGCAAGCTTTGGCTTTGCCTACCGCCAGTTCACGCGCAAAATGCTTGGACAAGGTGTTATCGCTAATCCCATCCCTAATCATCGTGGAAATGCTCTTGATTGGAACTCCCCGTCCAGAAAGTTGCTCAACCAATGCCCGCTCTTCCGGGTAAGGCTCAAAGGATGGTTGACCAGCCCCAGTACGCGCCCCACCACGCCTACCTTTTTTTAGATCGCACGAATCAAAAATCTGTTCCATTGCCACGCTCCATCCTGAAAGGATTACCGCTTGCAATCATACCACAATTACACAATTATTTCATGCACTTTACCGATACTCAATCGATTTAACGAATTTTGGTTTCCTGTCTTGAGAAATGTATTCGGCAAAAGTTAGGACAATATCTTCTTCGTCGTCTTCCGGCGCAAAAATAACCGGCTTACCAGGGATTTCGTGTAGGCGGCAACGGCGTGGTGGAGACTTTGGAAACCATCCGGTGCGATGAAGGAATTTAAAGGATCTCCCACAGTCTGGACAAATTGAACTCCATAAGTCCGAATCCCCTCTGGGTGCGCATCGTTCGTACTCTTGAATCCCAATCCAGGCATGTCCACGTTCGGCTTTAATCTCATCTGAATTTATCTTGGACATTGCTCGTGTCTGTTTGGACTTCTTCCATCGGTGAAAACTAATCTGATTCATGTCTCATTCCTATCAAATTTTTATCATATTTTACGGATATTTACACGTCTTCATGCTATGTTTGATTTTGAGGCCGATTTAAGGCGTTTTATCGGTGTTAGACCATCACGCTATTCCTGCCAAGGTGGAACGCTCCAGAGTGGCCATTCTGTGCCTGGGTTGGGTCATGTCTGGCACACCACCAATAACCAAGTTTTCCCTTTGCTGGATTGAACACATCCCCGCTTGCTGCCCATCGGCCACATTCTGGACACCAATGAAAAAACATCCCATCAACAATTTCCGGCACCAGGGATACCCGCCCAGGGTGGGACTCCTGCCATTTTGGAACCCATGGCCAAACACCGTAGACTGAGAAAAATTCATGCGCCGTAGTCGGTGGTGGATCGTTCGGTTTCCGCAACAACGCAACCAACGCAGCCTTATGTTCCCGGATCATTGCGCGGAATTCATCAGTGAGTTTTTGGGGTGGAGCGACGCGAATAGATTCGCCTACCAGGGAAAGGATCAAGCCAGAGTCATTCAGTGCCTTCAAAATCTCATTTGCACCCATGATCAAAACTTTTCATAGTCGGGAATTTGGTTCACTCCATTCTTAAAACTATTATCCTTATCGCTTTCGAGTTCACGGCTTGCCGCTCCGAGCGTGATACCGTGACGTGACACCAGACAATCCTTAAGGATTTTGTCTGGGGTGTCACGCTTGTCACGGCCAGACAAGCCAGACAAAGGCGTGACATTTGTCACGGATGTCACGCCTGTCACGCTGTCTAATTTTGATTCTGCCAATGAATACAGATTATTCTCAACAGTAATTAATTCTTTACTTGTCAGATTTTCCCTGACTCTCAGGAAGGCTTGCCGTTTGGCTTCCGTGGAATCGCCGTGATGCTTTCGATAAAAACATTCGCGCCAGTCTTCCAGCGGCACGGTTGCGGTATCGCCCATGGCGTCTTTCAGTGTCGAAAGTCCAAGTGTTTCCGCAGCACTCTGCTTTTTTGTTTTGGGGGTCTCTTCCTTCGCCCCAGTCTTTGGCGTTGTATTGGTTGGTAAAATTATTGCGGATGTCTCTGGCTTCCCCTCTTCGTTAAGCCAAGGAAGGATCACCGACTTCAATTCGTAGTCGCAAGGTTGAAACGGCTCAGAGTCTTTCATCTTTGAGCATCTCAAGGTTCGGACATTCCCTTTTACGGAAAGCAATAATTCCACGTCCACAGCGGCCCGAAGTGACGACGATCCACGGCCACGCGATTTGTCCATATGGCCTGAGTGATGAACGACAAGAACAGCCGCTTCGTAACGCACGCGAAGTTGGTCGGCGGCTTTAATGACCAGCCCAACGTCCTGGCTGGAATTTTCGTCGCCCTGCATGTTTCGGTGCAAGGTATCGATAATGATCAACTTTGGCTTGCCAAAGTCTTCCGCTACCTCGTCGAGAGCCAATTCTACGTCTGCCAACCCTTCCCCAGTATCGAGCGAAGTTCCCGTAGACGAGACAAATAATGGCACGTTTTCTGACGAAACGTCGTGATGGAGAAACCACCCTTTCAAGCGTTTTTTGATCCCGTGTTGCCCCTCTCCAGCGATGTAAACGACTGGCCCGGAGACTGAAAAAACCGTCTGGGGAACCACTGACGCGATCCTGACAGACCAATCCAAGGCCAGAAAACTTTTCCCTGCCGCCGGATCACCAACCAACATCGCAAGGCAATTGGTTGGCAAAATTTTCGGGATCAACCACCGGGTAGTGGTCGGCTCCTCCAAAAGGTCGTTAACGGGTGTCAGGAAAAAACCTCGGCGGTTGGTTATTCCTTGGCTTGGATCATCGTTCCCTGGTCTTGGCCCAAAGAGCGGCCCTGGCCTTAGGTCTTGTTCTCTGGCAGCCTTGCCCATATCCTGCGCTGCCCTGATGGTTTGACGTACCACGTCCAACCCAGAAACCCGGCAAAGGTCATTAAAATCGGTTTCTTTCTCCTGGCGGTTTGGTCCAAAGTAAGGGATTGCCAGCAGTCCACCAACCGCCTTTGCTGCCTCAACCGCATATTTATCCGGTGCGCCATCGCTCTTTTGAACGTCGGCCAAGATGGTGATTCGCGCCGTTGGGTATCGATCCCGCAAAATTCTGGCAACCGCCGGGAGATTGGAGTTCATCAATGCAGCCACGCCAATAGCTTCAGGAACCGCCATGGCTCCAATCAGAACCGTGGCAACACCTTCCCCTACCAGGAAGACAAGATCCATCCCATCCCCTTCTGGAAGGTTTCCTGTAGCCCAATACCCACCAGCCTTTTTCCCCCCGGCAAGTGCGGTTTTACGTCCACCTCCGTCAATCATCTCAATCGTTGACACCTTGTCATCCACCTTGATTGGGATGATTAGGATTCGCTCTCCTTGGAGCGGCCCGTCTTTGCCCTTGGGAGGGTAACTCAGAACGCTTATCAGTTTGCCAAGGTCAATTTCCCGAATGGTAGCAACGGCCCCAACGCCTTTTCCGGCCAAGTAAGGATGATCATTGCCTACTGGCGTTGATTTGTCCCAAACTTGCTGCGCCTTTTGGGTGGCATTGGCGGTAGGAACGGCTTGTTCAATCTTCCCCTGGATGGGAGGGTGGGCTTGGATGCTGTTGGCTACGGGCATGTTCTGAATCCCAAGCTTCTCGGCAATGGCTTTCAAAATGACAGGGAAATCTTTTACGGAATCAAGATTCAGCAACTTTCCGACCATGGAAAACCCATTACCGGCTCCGCATTCATTGCAAATATAGGTTCCATTTCCATCTTTATCGTCGAATCGGAATCGATCTTTTCCGCCGCAAGATGGGCAAGGGTGGTGTTTCCCATCCAGGAAGGAACAGTCTATTCCAAATGATGAGAGAATTTCTTTCCACCGTCCTTTTGCTGATTGCCGGATTTCTTCTTTATTGAACCCTTTCCCTGGACGGTCAGAATTGGTAAAATGTTGGTCAGGATTCTTTGAATTGCCCGTGTTCAAGCATGGGCTTTTTTTTGTGGTCATTTTCCGTCCCCTTATCCAATCCGATTGGACAATTGATCGGCTTCAGAAGTTGAATTGACGGCGCGTGATTCGGCCCATGCTTGAAGATCGGGGATTGAATAAACGACGACACGACCCAATTTGCTGAATCGTGGCCCACCACCTACACAGCGCAATTTTTCTAGGGTACTGCATCCGATAGATAGAAATTTTGCGGCATCGGCAGAGCGCAAATAACTGGGGGATGTTTCTGGTTTCGACATGTAATGACTCCCAACAAGTTGCAATGCCGGGAAGATGATCAGTCAACCCGGCGGAACCGTCGTACAACGTGGGAGTCATGGTCGTTCGGATAAAAAACGGATACAAATAAAAAACTATCCGGTTTTTTAGAATAAAATAATAATTATATCAAGGTGTTACGTGCGGATAGGAAAACGGATGGGAAAAATGTTATCCGTTTTTTATCCGTTTTTTATAAATGTGGCTTTTTTCAGGCCGCGCAGTGACAGCCTTTCAATTGTAGCGGATTCGAATTTCTTACCCGTGGACGTATAATGTTCTTTGGAGATTATTATGGCAATTTTGCTGATCGTAAGAGATCGGTTCCCTTCCTGAATCGTTTTTCCTCTGGCGGTCCAGTTCTCGTTACGTTTCTGAGTATCACGTTTATTGTTCCTGCTCTTTTTTTCAAAAGAATCTTCATAGGCTATAGGAAGTTCAGATTGCATTTCTATTATCGACATCTTAGTGGACCGAGATTTATCCTGATTGATCATTTTTAATAATTCTTCTTTTTTAAATAGTATGAGTTTATATTGCAAATCATCACACTTTAGATCTTCTGCGCTAATATCTTTTTTTGAAGCAAAAAATTGTCTATCCCATTTCATCATTCCTTTAGATTTTATTTCCTCGAAAACTCGGTGATGACCATAAAAACTACTTGGCATTTGCTGCATTGTTCCTAACGTGTCTATTGTCCATGTTATTACCTCTTCTTTAAAGCATGCATCCCGTAGAAATAACTCTTCATTCTCGATCCTCTGTTCCGCAAGAAAAGATATAGCTTGAGTAAATGTGATATATCCCGTTGGAATATAAAAATCTTCGAGTCTTGGTCTTTTGGGGTTTATAAGTGACATGAAATTCGCAATTTGTTCAAACGATGGACCTTCAGTAGGAACGGAATCATCTCCTAATTCAGCCATTGCATGCGACTCCTTCAAGGGGTGTTCCTTCTCGGAGTAAACCCGGCCAGGGTGGTGAAGGAGGCACCTTTTTGGTGATCAGCCTAGACCGGGTGTTCGGTTGGTTATCGGTAGATTTCGCGCCGATGACCGATTTTGATGACAAGGACGATCAATTTATCATCCTCAATGGAGTAGAGAATCCGATAATCCCCAGCGCGAATGCGCCAAGTGTCGGGCAGTCCTGACAGCTTCTTGGCTCGATTTGATCGAGGGTTATCCTCAAGTTGATCGATGACAGACCGAACCCGTAACCAAACATTTCGAGGAAGTTTGTCAATCTGCTTCTGTACTCGACCAGGGATGAAAACCTTATAGGCCATGCTTCAAGTCCATGCTGGATTTCACATCTTTCCATGGAATTCCCTGTTCGCCATCTTCTTTAAATTCTCGGTAAAGTTGTTGGGCTTCAACCGCATCTCGTTGGTCCTCCCACTCCTCTAGGAAGCGATCTAACGCTTCTTGCACCAACTCATCCAAGGGACGGCCTGTCTTTTGGGAAACTGTTCGGAACATCTCTTCCACATCGGCAGAAAGTTCGATAGCCAGCATGGTTCAGCCTCCTTGGTTGGCGTGAATTTTTGGCAACTGTACCACCTCAGCCTTTGGGGTGCCATTAAGTGCGGCGGCGATTTGGCCTGATATACGGTCGGCAGCAAGCTTGAGGGGGTCAGCACTCAAGTGGGCATAGCGTGCGGTCACGGAGGGGGTCTTGTGGCCCAACAACGCCCCTACAACGGGCAAACCCATGCCGGAGATAACGCCTATGGATGCAAACCCGTGGCGGGTGTCGTGGATACGAACGTCAGGCAACCCAGCCCGGTCCCGAATCTTGCGCCAGATTTTTGGAAGCCCTACCAGGGATTGACCTTCAACAGCACCAGGGAAACAATAAGGGTTTCCCTCAATTCGTGGCAGTCTTGCCAGTAACTCAAATGCGGCGGCTCCAATGTGGACGATCTTGGCTCCGGTCTTGGAGTCGGGCAAACGCAAGCACCCTTGCTCAAAGTCCACATGTGACCATTGCAGCGTCAACACCTCCCCCCGCCTCATGCCTGACAAGAGGAGCAAGCGTAAAGCGTTGACGGCGAATGGGTTTACCCCCTCCTGTTCGGATTGTTGCAAGGCTTCCCCAAGTCTAGTCAGTTCATCGGCAGTCAAGAAGCGTTCCCGCCGTTGCTCAGGATACTTTTTTACACCATGCACCGGATTATCCGTCCGATAGCCACGCTCCACGGCAAAGGCGAGTATCCCCCCAAGGAATCCCATGCACCGGGTAGCAGTGCCTTTACCCCCGGTTACGATGGCGCGTCCCTTTGGTCCGGTTTTTTCGTCGGTAGCCGTCTTCCCCTCAGCTACGGCTATCATGAATCGTTGGATGTCGGCACGGGTGATTTGATCCACACGCTTACGTCCAAGAAGAGGAACAATGTGCCTTGTTATCCTTCCCCGATCAATCGCCAGGGTAGATGCCTTCTTGGCCGCTGTCCCTTCGGCTAGGTATATGTCGCACAGTTCCGCCATGGTGGGCATTGCCTTGGCTTGTGCCTTTTGTTCGGAGGGGTCTTTCCCCATAGCAATCAAACCTAACAACCGTCCAGCCTCCTGCCGCGCGGCCTCTGGCGTCCAAGGCGAACCGTGAGTGCCTATGGTGTATCTGCGTAGCCGTCCGCTTGATCGATACTGGAGCAGGTAGACACGTTTTCCCGTCGGTGTCAGCTTTAAGCCAAACCCCTTCACATCGGTGTCCCACACAAACAATTCGGTTGAACTTGGTGCCAAAGAATCCACCAACCGCTTGGAAATTTTCCCCTGCATGGCCGTCTCCGTTTTTAGGGTTTTGTTACCCTCAGCAATCAAATCCTAGCAATCACCCAGCAATCACTTGGAATCAAATTAGGGGAAACACGCGGAAACGTCAAGCGAGAAAGATATTGATTTATAAGGAATCGTATGGGGTGCGGAAACGGTATGAAGGGTATACCCTTGCCTTCACACGGCAGGGGTCACAGGTTCAATCCCTGTGCCGCCCACCATTAGAAACTACTTTCAGACAAGATGTTACACGGCTTCAGAGTGGATGCTCTAACCCCGTTTTTTGTTGCCGTTGCCAAATATTACCAACTTGTGGATCGGTTTTTGGCCATATGATCGATCTGGACTACCTAGTTATTGGTGCTGAAAGCGGACAACCTAACAAAAAAACAGTACCTGTATTCTCTAGGTTGATGTAGACTTTCGGCAGACGTTCTGAAAAGCAGTTCGGGAGGGAAACCCAAACGTTCAGCCAGCAATGAAGAATTCTAATTCAGGGGGGAATTCTAAATGCCAGATGCTACTTCCACAGTTGAACCCGCCAGTTCCCCTGTCATGGTGGCCCATCTTCACCTAGTAGCCAAGCTTGCTCTGTGGACAGGCCTTTCCTCTGGTCTTGTTTTCTCTGCCATCCTTTATTACCTCGATTACGCTCCAGGTTTGAGCTATGCGAGTATGTTCCATTCTCTGATCATGACCCGGCAACAACTCAAACCAGCACTCATCACTTCCGGTTCCATATTGTTGGCGATGACGGGGCTGGTCACTTGGTTGATTGCCGTCTACAGCACTTACCGTGTTGCCGGTCCTCTGCACCAATTTACCCAAAACCTGATACTCCAGATTGAAAACGGACCTTGTACCGTGGATGGTCTGACAGACTCCGGTGATCTTGAGAATGAGCAATTAAGACTGGCCGGGGCTGCCAACCGCTTACAATACCACTACGACAGCTTTAGCGAGCTGGTGGACCTGGCTCTGGGGCAGTTGGAACTGGAACAACCCAATTTGGGCGATGGATTGAAACATAACCTAAAAAAAATCAAGGAATTGGATAGCCTTGTTAAATTATAAGAAATGGGCTGTTGCCTTTTTCCCTGCTCTGATCATTTTTTTTCTGTGGGGGTCGGCCCGCACGACTGCAACCCACATGGCAACCACTCCCTGTACTCTGTGCCACGTCGCTACCGAGGTGACATCGGCCAACGCAGCGGTGCTGGTTGCCAGTCAGGAAAAATTGTGTGGTGGTTGTCATGCTCAAGCCATTCTTCTCAGTCATCCCAGCGGATTTGCCCCAAAACGACCCCTGGCCAAGGAATATCCACTCGATTGGAAAGGTGATTTGACCTGTAGCTCCTGTCATAATGTCCATGGCGTTCAAACAGGGTTGATGCGAACCCCACTTTCGGGTGCCGTTTTTTGTCAGGCCTGTCACGAGAAGGCTTTTTTTGAAAAAATGCCCGATCAGGGGATTTCTCTCACGGGAGCCGGTCACCTGGATGCCAAAAGCGCATCCCCAAGCCTGGATCTGGATCCATTCTCTCTCCAATGCATGAGTTGCCATGATGAACAGGCCGATACAAATCAAGTGGGTATCGACCCCCAGGGGTTGATGCGCCATAAGTCCAGTTCCATAAACCATCCTATTGGCAAATCCTACCAAGCTGCGATATCCTACGGCGGTTACCGCCCTATGGATCAGCTACCCAAGGCTATCGTTTTACCCGATGGTAAGATAGGATGTATCTCCTGTCATGTCGGTTACAGCAAAGAACATGGTGGTTTGGTCGTACCCAAAGGACAATCGGAGTTGTGCCTGATTTGCCACGATCTGTGAGGATTTAACACGATGGACAATCCAAATAAAAAAAAATCATTGGCCAAACGACCGATTCTCTCTTTTTCCTTCAGTCAGTTGGGAATCCGCTATGTGGATTACAAAATTCAGATGCGGATGCTTTTGGCCCTCTTAATACTTGAATTGACCATCATTTCCCTTGGTTTGGTTTACCTTTATCACCGTTTTAGCACCCTGATTGACGCCAACATTTACCGTATTCACAAAGACACATCTTCGGATGTTTTTACGATCATGCTCCACGAAACCGGCTGGGTCGTCGGCGTATCCCTCTTGGTTAACTTGGTCGCGCTACTCATCGCGGATCGCCTCTGGGTCAACTATGTGCGTTCTATCTTGATGTCTTTTGGTTCCCATGCTGATCGTATTGCAGACCTTGATTTTCGTGACCAACATCCTAATCTTACCAACAAACATAAATCACTGGATATGATTCAAGCTTGGTCGCGGGGAGAGCGGCAGCGGGCTTTGGATATCCGGTCTGCGGTTGGTGCGATTGACCTCAACCAAGTAAATGACCAATCCAGTTGGAAACGAATCCGCAACCATCTGATTACGATCCAAAAACTTCTTCCCCCCTACAGCAGCCGTTTTATTGGCAAGATTTATTAGCTTGGAATCCGTGCGGATGGAGGGTGTCTGCCAATAGCCTTGCCTTTCGGAGAATCAATCAATTTCCCATCATTGAGGAGAAACATAACGTGAAAATAATCAAGGTTGCCACAAGGACCATTTTTGCCCTGTTGACTATCAGTAGCATGGTTGCCAACGCAGACGTGTTGGATCCTATTGCTCAGCGTGATAAAATTGTTTCTGAAGCCAATTGGAAGGAAATGGAGACTATTACAGTAACTCTCGATGAACACAGCTATACCCCCAATAACCTCAGCTTTAAGGCTGGAAAAGCCTACAAACTGGTCCTGAAAAACGAAGGGGAAAAGAAACATTATTTTACTGCACCAGAGTTTTACATGGCCATCAGCACTCGCAAAATCGAGGCCCCTGGTCAGGGGGAGATCAAGGCACCCCATGTGATCGCCTTGGAGATTGTTCCCAATGGTGCTTTGGAATTATTTTTCGTACCTGTAACAAAGGGTAGCTATACTGCGTATTGTACGATTGAAGACCATCGTAAACAGGGGATGGAGGGAGGGATAAAAATTGAATAAATTCAATATTTCCATCGCGCAGTTGCAGCATCTTCCGAAAAATTATGGTCCGGGTTGGGGAGCGGTTGTCCTTGCGTTACTGCTGTTGGTTTTTGCGTGGTCATCCACGGTTGCAGCAAAGGACGGAGCTGCTCCCATGAAACCGGCAACCATTGGCCAAGCGAGAACTTTGAATGTACCTGTTTTGCGTGCCGCTCCCGTAGTCGATGGGCAAGTGGCTGAGTGGCCTGGTCTTACAGAACAGGTATTCATGACAGCGGTTCATCCGGCCTTGGAGCAAGATCCAGGCAATGCAACAGGCATGTTGGATGTTGAAATCAGGGTCGGAGTTTACGGAGACCGATTTTATTTCGCTGCCCGTTGGCCGGATAAGGCTGCGGATACCAGTTTCCGTCCCTGGCGTTGGTATGATACGAGCTATCAAAAAGACAAAAAGCAGTTTGATGATGGTTTTGCTGTTCGTTTCCAATTGGACGGTGACTATGACTCATGCATGTTAAGTAACAAAGATTATCGTGTTGATCTATGGCATTGGTCTGCTGGACGAACCAATGCCGCCGGTCTTGCCGAAGATCGTCACCAAACGATTACCCAGAAGCCGATTGAAGGGGCCGCCGAATATGACAGCCCCTTTGGCGTTGTGTATATTATGAATCGCAGTGATGCAGGCGATGCTTTTTTTATCAACAACAAAGCCCCAAAACAACACCAGGAGGATGAAGTCCCGAGTGTTACGTTAACCGGGAAAATTTCTGGAAGTATTGCCGATGTTGTTGCGCAAGGGGTGTGGAAGGAAGGGTACTGGCATCTGGAAATGTCGCGTCTACTGAACACGGGACGCGATGATGACGCAATTCTCGGCCAAGGAAAAACCATTTCCGCAGCGATAGCAATCTTCAATCATGCCGCCAATGAGCATAAGAGCGTCTCAGATACCATTAATCTGGTATTCCCCTGAGTGAATGTCAACACGCTCCAGGGCGTGTTGACATTGAATAAAATTATCAAAAGAAAAAAGGGGTCTGGGGGATTGCCCCCAGGGTTTTGACTTGAAATAAAAAGCTTCCATTGTTGCTGTTGACTTTGTTTTCGACATTCCATCAAAAGCGGAACATGGAATCCTTTTTTTTTAAATTCAAAAACAAAACCT
>PEAO01000016.1:0-27106 GCA_002753615.1 Magnetococcales bacterium DCbin2 | reverse complement strand
CCCCCAGACCCCTTTTTTCTTTCAATAATTTTCTAGGGGGTGTCGATTAATGATCGAATGTCAACGCCCCCTAGAGATATCAGGGTTTTGTTCTGTCAGGTCAATTCGCGCCAAGCCTTCTTATTTTGGAATCCCCTTTGAGCTGAAAGCTTGGCTTGGTGCCATCCGATGGTTTTGAAGGTGGTGGATTAGCTACCTGATTGCTTGGTGTTGGCACCTGGGTTGTTGTCACTGTAGGTTTTGCGATTTCTGGTGTTTTGGCGGCAGATTGGGGTGCTGGGGCCGTCTGAATGGGAAGGGTGGTGGTTGATTGGGTCGATGCCTCTGCTGGAACCTGCGCGGCAGGGGTGCCCCCTTGCGGTTTAGCAGGGGTTGGGTCTTTGGGATTCTTTGAAGGTTTCATCTTGCTGAGGGTTTCATAGGCTTTTCCAAGGAAACCGCTCTTGGTATCCAGGGATATGGGGCGGTAAACATCTACCTTTCGATAACCTTGATCAACGATGTAGACCCGACCGTCTTCATCGACAGAGATCATGGCGGGAAGGAGGTATTTGGCCCGTTCGGTATCTTTGCCACGGTCTCCGACAAAAAGAAGAAGTTGTCCATCTTTATTGAAGATCTGAAAATTTCCGTGGGATGCGTCGGAAATGTACAGGTTGTTTTCGCTGTCTGTGGTAATTCCCTTGGGACGGGCAAACTGGCCAAGATGTCGGCCCACCTCACCGAATTTTTTCACGAAGGTGCCATCTTGATTGAAAATTTGTACCCGGAAGTTACCACCATCGACGACGTAAAGGAGTCCATCCTTGCCAACGGTGGCATCGCGCAACAGGTTGAATTCGCCATCGCCACTGCCGCGACGGCCAATGTCATAGAGAAAATTTCCATTGGTGGCATCGTAGACGCGAATACGGTGGAATTCTGGGGTGCTGCGCGGACCGGCGGTATCCACAGCAAAGACGCGGGTTCCCTCGGGATTGACAGCGACGGAGGAAGGGTGATCAAAATCCTCCCTCTTTCCGATGGAACGGAGATATTTTCCGTCATTGGTATAGACCATGACCCGCTTGGCGGTTGCGTCCATGACGTACAGATTGCCCTTTGCGTCCACAGAGAGGCCCATGGGTTTTGTCAGAGTGCCCGGATCACTTTTACCGATTTCGGAAAAATCGCCGTGACCAGGGTCAAATCGCATTACCGACCGATGAATAGTATCGGAGACAAAGACTACCCCCTTGGCGACAGCGATGCCATAGGGTTTGCCGAAGGCTTTACCGGAAGCGTCCGATTCGCCGGAAAGTATGGATTTCAGCTCAGATGATGAGGAACTCTCTTTGGGCAGGCTATCGGCACTGCCGAAGATGGTCCGTTCGTAAGCCATACGCGCCTGGTCGGGAGGGATAGGAAAGACCAGTTCAGGTAAATCATCCGCTTTCTTGGGTGTTGTAACACACCCCGACACCAGATGTAGCAGGGCAAAGCATGCCAGCATGATCCTCAATGAAACCGGGTTGTACATGGGGAATCTCCCGTTACATGACAGTCAGGGGAAAAATTGATGAAATGGGATGCATCTTTAGCTTCTTTGGATCGGTATTGCTAATGGAACTTTGCCAGCACAGTGTGTTATAGTCCATGCTTTGATATTTGTTCAAGTATATTTGCCAGGAAGGTTGGCTCATGAAAGAGGCCTGTTCAAGGGAAAACAGATCGGGGGTGATGGCCATGCTACATTTTTTTTTCTCCGTTGCAGTTATTTATTTTCTGTCGATTTTCTCGGTATCCGCAACTGAAAAACCTCCCCACGAACTGTACCAGAAATATTGTGCATCGTGCCATGGACAGAAAGGTGAAGGGAGTTCTACAATCTCTGGGGGGATGAATCCGCCACCGCGAAAATTCAATGACGCTTCCGGTTTGGTAGAACTGACCCGGGAGCGGATGATCAAGTCCGTTCGGGATGGGCGTCCCGGGACGGCAATGTCGAGTTGGAGCCGTATTCTTACAGAGACCCAGATTGAGGGTGTTGTTGATTATATCCAGGATCGGCTCATGCCTTCCATTCGTTCGGAGAACGCGAGCCTTGGCCGACGTTTGTTTGCCCAAAATTGCTCGGTATGTCACGGGGACAGTGGCGACACCGCAGTATGGGCACAAAGTGGACTGAATCCCCCGCCACGTAATTTTACGGATGATAAGGCCCGTCAGGAACTTTCCCTCGAACGCATGTTGTTCTCGGTGCGGTTTGGTCGTCCTGAAACGGCGATGCCCGCATGGTCAGGCCGTTTGTCCGAGGAGGAGATTGTGGCGGTTGTGCATTACATTCGCGGTGCGTTTATGTTCCAGGAGGGGGAAAAGTCGGCTGAGAAAGGGGCTGAAAAGGGGGAAAGTGGGGCTGCGTTATCCGAGGAGGAAAAAGAGGGGTCTTTGGATCTTGTGGCCATGCGGGAGCCTATGCCGCAGAGTTTGAAGGGGGATGCGGAATGGGGGATGCGTTTTTATCTGGCCAATTGTTCCGTCTGTCACGGAAAAAATGGGGATGGCCGAGGTCCGAGAGCAGAATTTATCGAGCCTAAGCCGCGTAATTTCCGTCACCCGGCGTCGCAGCACAAATACAATCGGCCACGCTTGTTTGAAGTGATTTCCAAGGGGGTGGTACGTAGCGAAATGCCTGCCTGGGAAAAGGTTTTGTCCCCACAGGAAATCGCCAATGTTGCTGAATATGTGTTTCTTTCTTTTATCAAACCAGGCCATAACGAAGAACTTAAAAAAATGGAAACGGGCGGTGAAAGCTCGGGAAAGGATGTGCAACACTGACTCAAAACCATCTCCCCTATAAGGTGGTGATCTTTTCAGGTTCGGCGTTGGAATTCTTTGTCTGAGTGGGATGGTATCGTGGTATTGCAGGCGATTTTAACGATTGGGCTGGGGTTGATGGTCAACCATCCCGCGATGGCACAGGGGTTGGAAAGCCTTCCCGTTGTGGCGGGATCGGTGAATTCGGCGGTTGTCGAGGATGGGTGGGATGCCCAACATCATGAGCGCGGGCGGAAAATCTATAATTTCCGCTGCTATTTCTGCCATGGTTACTCTGGAGACGCGCGAACGTTGGCCAGCAGTTACCTTTCTCCGAAACCGCGCAATTTTCTTGCAACCTCCCCGGGTGAGCTTTCCCGTGAACGGATGGTGACTGTCATCACCTCCGGTATTTCTGGGAGTGCCATGGCGGGATTTGGCACTATTCTCGGTAAAGACGAAATCGCAGAGGTTGCCGATTTTGTCCGTTGGGAGTTCATGATTCGCCATGCTTCCAATACCCGCTATCATACCAAAGCCAATGGTTGGGATAATCATGAACGGTATGCCGTGGCTTTTCCATTTGCAACCGGGGCGTTGGCATTGGATACCCCTGATGATCAACTAACGGTAGAGCAGCGTCAGGGCAAGCAACTCTTTTTTTCAGCCTGTATCACCTGCCATGATCGTGGGCGGGTGGAGAAAGAAGGACCGATTTGGGATTCAAGGCCGGTCTCTTTTCCGCGCAATGGCGTGACGCCAGAAACGGTGGGCAAAATTGACGGGGTGAGTGGGGCGTCGATTTATGCCGTTCATGACCGCCCTGCTGTCGTAGCCGATCTGACTCCAGTGGAGCGGTTGGGGGAGACACTTTTCCAAAAAAATTGTGCTTTTTGTCATGCCGCCGACGGGACTGGTAAAAATTGGATTGGCCGATTTCTTGAGCCGCATCCGCGTGATCTTACCACGAAGACCTTTATGGATGGGCAAACGGCGACGACTTTACTGGCGACTCTGCGCGAAGGGATTCCCGGCACATCCATGCCAGCGTGGAAATCGGTTCTGTCCGATGAGAAACTGATCGCAATCCTGCACTATATCCATCGGGTTTTCCACCCGGTGGCTGGTTTGCAGAATGCGATGACGGGGAAGGCACCCCCTAGCCCTTGATCCTTAATGGCTATTTAAGCCATACCCGAAAACTGAAAAACTATTGAAAGAAAAAAGGGGCCAGGGGAATTGCCCCTAGAGTTTTGATTTTAAATGAAAAAACTTCATTACTAAGTTTTTGAATTTGCTTTTGAATTTAAATCAAAGTCAAAAGCGAAGAATGGATATTTTTGTTTAAATTCAAAAGCAAAATCCTGGGGGCAATCCCCCAGACCCTTTTTTTCTTTGAATCATTCTCATGGGGGGGCGAGCGGTTATCCCGCAATCGTTTTTTGGCCGATAATCATAGCCCTTATTTCAGGCGCGATTTTCGGTGTTCTTCCTGGAAACGTTTCAGCTCCGATTGGGAAATCTCATGTTCCCTCTCCGACTGAGGGAAGTTGTTGGTGGCCTCATTGTAATGGAATAAAGCCATTTTTTCATCCATGAGCAGGGCATAATAGCGTGCCATGGCCAAATGGGCATGTCCCAGTCGTTGACGCTGACCTTCGACAACACCCAGTTGATACTGGTATAGGGGTTGATTGGGTTTTTCCACGGTAAGCTTGCGCAATATCCGGGCAGCCTGTTCAAGTTTTCCCCCCTCGGTATAACTGACCGCGAGACGATAATGAAGGTCCGCATTGTGGGGTCTCTGGGCCAAAGCTTGCGTGAAAGCCTGTTCGGCCTCCCCGGGCTTCCCTTCGTCCAGGAGTGTCAACCCCTTTTCCCGTAAGAAAAAAGGGTCGCGTGGTTGTTGGGTCAGGAGGGCGTCAATCAAAGTACGCGCTTTTCTCGTTTCTCCAGAATAGCGTAATACAAGCGTCAGGCCATAACGGGCGGGAATATCGCTGGGATGGTCTTTGAGACGGGCTTGAAAATGTTGTTCCGCTTTTTGGGGATCGGTTTCGGTTGCCGCGAGGATGATCGCTTGGACGCGTTCAAGGACGATGGGATCGATGTTTGGATGCGCAGATTTGGCAGGAGTGACCGCAGATGCAGACCGTTCGGCATCGATCACTCGTTCGGTACTTAAGGGATGAGTCAGAAGATAAGGGGCGGGTATGCTGACATTACGCTGTTCCGCCAGGAGATGTTTGAGAAAATGGACCATGCTGCTGGGATCAAAACCGGACTTGGCCAAGTAATGTATGGCAAGTTGATCGGCTTGACTTTCTTTTTTTCTCATGGAATCAAGCATCATCGATTGGGCAGCGGCGGGACTTCCAATCATGGCCGCTTGAGAAATACTACTGTTATTGGTGGCGATTCCGGCGGCCAGGCCGGCGACAGTTGCCACCAAACTCTCGATAGAAACCGTATTCATTTCACTCTGAAGACGCATATGATGCCCAGCGGCCAAATGGGCAATTTCGTGTGCCATAACGCTGGCTAATTCTTCCGAAGATTCACATCGCTCCACCAGGGCACTGTTGAAAACAAGATTGCCGTTGGGGAGGGCCATGGCATTGACTTGGCTGTTGAGGATGACGTGAAATTGAACGGATTCCACAGGAAGACCCGCCGCCTTGACCAAAGGTTTTCCGAGGTTTTCTAAGAGTTCCAGAAGTTCTGGACTATCCAGGACGGTGATCGGTGTTTTTTTGTCGGTGTCGCCCGCTGCGGACAAGGAGGCGGACCCTAAAAAAATGGCACAGGCCAAAATAAGAAGACGCCAGAGGAGGGGTAATATCTGCACGAACAAAACTCCTGGAGGGGGTATGAACGGTTGGGCGTTGGTTTGTTGATGATTGGGCATGTTTATTGCTGCTTAACGTCCAGACAAGATCAGATTGCATGGGGACGTACACCAACCCGATTTATTTTCGCCGATTGCTGGGAATTTTGCGAGCATTCATGATGAAATGGCGGTATCTTTTCATGGAAACGGGGGGCGCATGAACGCGCAGGGGAGGGTATGAATCGTTTCCAGCGTCTGGTCGAATTGCGAAAGATTCGTGAAGAGGCCGCCGCCATGGCGTTGGCTGAAGTACTGGGGCGTGTCCAAAAAACCCAGGAGGAACTCTCGGGACTGGATCGGGAAACAGAAACGGAGAAACGTTTGGCCAAGGAAAATTTGGCATCGGGCTGTGCGATTCCACCGCAGTTCTACGAAAATTTCTTTCGGGGTCAGACTTGGCGTCGGGTACGGTTGTTGGAGCGGCGGTCCAAGTTGCAGGTTGAGGCGGAGGCGGCGCGGCAGGTATGGTATGGAACCAGAACCTTGGTGCAGCAGGCTGAAAAAATGGCGCAAAAAGATGATCAGCTCAAAAAGGCTGCCGAACGTCGTAAAGAAATGAAAGAATTGGATATGATGGGTATTTTGGGGGTGTCGCAACTGGGGCCTTGATCATGGGTCCGTTTACAGGAGGGAGCCTTGATTCAAAAAGGCAATGGCCTACGGGCCGGATTGGCGTTTGTGGGATTGGTGTTTTCGCTGTTGTCAAGTCCCCAGGGTTGGGCGGCGGATGATGGCAAGTTGATACGGGATCCCCTGCATCTGCTGGAGTCTCTCGAACAGCGGCGGGTACAGTTGGATGAACAGGCCAGAAAACTGGACATCCGTGAACAGGATCTCAAACGCCTTGAAGAGAAAATCGCTGTGCGTGTTGATGCCCTGGAGAAACTCAGGGATGCCATTCGGAGCGACTTGGAAAAGGAAAAACAGTCCGATGACGCCAATATTGCCCGCCTGGGTAAAATATACACCAGCATGAAACCGGGTCCTGCGGCGGAGGGGATCAAGTTGCTGGACCAGGAAACAGCGGTCAAGGTACTCAAGGTGATGCCTGAGAAGATCGTCGCCAAAATTCTTAATAAGATGGATGTATTGTCTGCCGGAAAATTGGCTGATGAAATGGGTATGCCCATTGCCGACAAAAGGCGGCGGGACGATTGAACCCAACCAATGCTGGTCGGCCAAAAAAGGATAACCGTTCAGACCTCCCCTTCCAATGATTGAAAGAAAAAAGAGGTCTGGGGGATTGCCCCCAGGGTTTTGTTTTTGAATTTAAACAAAAATATCCCCATCTTTAGGCTTTTTATTTAAAATAAAAAACAAATCCAAAAGCAAGGAATGAATCTTTTTATTTAAATTCAAGAACAAAATCAAAACCCTGGGGGCAATCCCCCAGACCCCTTTTTTCTTTTAATAATTTTCCAGGAGGCGTGGACGGCTACGCCCCATCCATAGCATCCCCGTGCCGCAGCTACTTCTTTTGCTGCGGAGACATCCAAATGTTCTTAAATTCCTCCGCTTCTCGCTGCCGACCTGTCTCCTCAAGCAAACGTACCACCGCCTGTGCCGGCGTTTCGGAAACATACCATGGCCACTGCCGCCCAACCCCCTTTTGACCTCCCGTCAAAACCAATTCCAAATAAAGCGTCAAAGCCACCTGAGGCTCTTCGTTCATCTCACGCGCCATGGCCGCTTGAAGACCCAAAATATCCACCATCGACTCCCGAACCTTGGAACCTCCAGGCAATCGCGATAGAAACCTACGAATCCTCCCAGCCTCAGATAAATCCATCTTTTCCGTAAACCCCAGCATGGCCGCTGCCAATGGCTCCGCTATCAACTCCGCTTCAAAATCGGTCGCCGGATCCGGTAAATCGGAAATCCACGCTTTGGCATCGACCTCCTCCTGAGGGGTAAAATCCCCCGCCAGAATGGCCAACCTCCATGCAGCCGCCAAAACCCCAGGGACATCCTGCAACAAAGCCCACGCATCTTTGAATTGATGCGTGCGCCACGCATAGGCAGCATAAAGCACCGCAGCCTCAGGAGAAGTCAAATCTGGCAAAATTTTCTCTGGGGCCAAAATCCCTTCCGGGCGCGTCAGACCCAGCGGATTTTTAGTCTCCGATGCCAACAAAGCCTCCAGGGCATATTCCCTCTCCAAAAAATCGGCCCCCGGATCTTTAAGTCTTTGCACCCACCCCAACCTCTCCTTCGGAGACCCTTCCTGGGTGACGCAAGAACCAACCACAGGACCCGATTCCATAAAACGGGCATGTAAAGCCAACGTGAGCGGCCCCGGATACTGGGCCAACAACGCTTCCAAAATGACCATCCCCTTGGACCAGTCTCCCAAAGCAATAGTCAACTCCGCAATATCCCGCTGCCATTGCCGACGACGATCCCACGCCGATGGCTCAGGAATAGCCATCAAATTTTTCAACCACCGTTCCGCTTCGGATTTTCGCCCTTTCGACTGCATCAGCCGTCCCATGGCCGCCGTCAGATCGGGATCGTTACGAATTCTTTTCTCCCCCGACTCCATCATCAACCCCAACAACAACTCAGCCTGATCCAGCTCACCCGCAGCCAAAACCGTCAGCACCATCCCCTTTTCCGCTTCCTTGACCTGCAAGTGCCGCGACTGATCCAGCAAAAAACGGGAATAAAGCTCACGCGCCTGCTTATAATTGCCGCTGGCAAGATGCGCCTGCGCCAGTTGCAGCGACAACAACGGCTCCTCCTTGAAAAGAAAAGGGGGAAGATTTTCCAAAATTTCCAAAGCTTCGGGATACCGCTCCAACACAACCAGTGCCCCGGCTTTCATCCTGAGCCATTCTGGGTTGCGCAAAGCAGCCCCGGCATTCAAAGCCCATTCAGCAAGAAACAAAGAAAGATTGGGTGTTGTATAGGGATTGAGATAATTCGACCCCGGCCCTGCAATTCGCTTCACCAAGGCAAGCGGAGGGTAGAAACCCACTGTTTCCCCGCCAAAATCGGGCAAAGACTCCTCGACCACCTCCTGAGAAGGTTCCAAAGGCCCTCCCGACGGATCAGAAAGCTCACCATTGGTCTCAGGAGAGGCAGAAGGGGAAGATGCAGAAGGAGATACACCCAAACTTCGAGATTTTTCTCCCCCCGTCGCGGAACCAACAACACCTGCCGGCCCCCGCAGGTTTGGACCCACTTTCAAGTCCGCATCACCCGCATCAACCCGCTGCACCACTGGGAACAACAGCAACACCATCCCAACCGCGCAATTGCGAACAAGCTTCTTCACAGTAGGCAAAGTCCTCTCAAGCGGCTTGAGCCGGAACGGCATGACCAATACGGACAATCCGGTTGTTGTTATCGACATAAATCAGCTTTGGCTCAAAACGGTCCGCCTGCGCCTCACTCATTTGCGCAAAAGCGGCAATAATCATGATATCACCCGGATTGGCTTTATGCGCTGCGGCACCATTCACCGAAATCATACCACTGCCACGCTCACCGCGAATGGCATAGGTGGTAAATCGTTCGCCATTGGCCACATTCCAAAGGTGAATCTGTTCATATTCGCGGATACCGGAAGCCTCCATAAGATTTTCATCGATGGCGCAAGAACCTTCGTAATCCAAATGAGACTCGGTCACCTTCACCCGGTGAAGCTTGCATTTCAATAAGGAAACTTCCATTACCACCCAGTCCTTTCTCATGGCTGATGTTTGACCGCTTTGGACCTTTGTACTTCCAAGCCCTGCCGCACGATGGCGAGCTTCCCTGGCCGTGTCATCCTTCCCAAACAAATAAACGCATCAAATTACCTTTTTCTGATTACACCGCCCCTGGGATCTCAAGAAGCGTCGTCATCCCGTAAGTCAAGTCAACAACACATTATCGATCAGGCGCGTTGTCCCTACCTTGACCGCCGTGAGAACAACGCTCTGGGCAGTGATGACTTTTACCGGCATCAACGTATCCGCCGAACGGACCGCGAGGTATTGAATACGATGGATTCCGGCATCGATCAAGATGCGACGGGCAATCGCTTCCAGTCGTGCCGCCCCCTTTTCCCCCGCTTCAAACGCTGTTTTTGCCGCAACCATGGCCCCATGAATCGCAACCGCCCGTCTCCGATCTTCATCCGTCAGATAGCGATTACGGCTGGACATTGCCAACCCATCCGTTTCACGCACCGTCGGAACGCCGATAATTTCGACATCCATACTGAGATCGTGTACCAATCGGCGGATGATAACAAATTGCTGATAATCTTTTAACCCAAAAAACGCTCTGTCCGGCTGAACCAGATTGAGCAACACCGATACCACCGTGGCGACGCCTTGAAAATGCCCCGGGCGTTCGCGACCACAAAGGTCCGACCCCAGAGGTTCCACCGCAACCGTCGTCTGGAAACCTTCTGGATAAACCGCTGTCACATCGGGATGGAATAAAGCGTGGCACCCCGCTTGCGCCAGCATCTCCCGGTCCGCTTCGAGAACTCTTGGATAACGATCAAAATCCTCTTTCGGCCCGAACTGGGATGGATTCACGAAGATGGAAACCACGGTGCAATCTGTCTGAGCCAGGCTCTGCTTGACGAGATGGAGATGCCCCGCGTGCAACGCCCCCATCGTCGGGATAAATCCGATCCGTTTTCCCCTCTTGCGCTGTTCCCTGGACCATGCATGCATGGCAGCTCGGTCGGTTAACGTCACCATGTTACTTCCTTAGAGAAACCATTGTGAAATCCTTCAGACTGAAATTTCAACCCCTATTCAGAAAAACTATGTTCCTGACCTGGGAAAGAGCCGTTCCTGACCTCCTCGGCAAAGTTGCCGACGGCCTTGCTAACCAACGCGCTGCCATCCATATACCGTTTGACGAACCGAGGTTTTACCCCATCGTAGAGGCCCAGGAGGTCGTAAACCACCAACACCTGCCCATGACACCCAGGACCGGCACCAATTCCGATCGTGGGGATCGTCAATCGGGCACTGATTTTTTCAGCCAGCCGGGCAGGAATTCCCTCCAATACCACGGCAAAGGCACCCGCCTCCTCGACAGCAACGGCATCGGCCAGCACTCTATCGGCTGTTTCACCACGCCCCTGAACCTTAAAACCGCCGAACGCATGTACCGATTGCGGGGTCAATCCCACATGTCCCAAAACCGGAATATGTCGTATCGTCAAGGAATGGATTGTTTGGGCCACCGGCTCTCCCCCCTCCACTTTGACCGCCTGCGCTCCCGACTCTTTGATGACACGAATTGCCGCCTCCAATACCACATCTGGAGCGCGGTGACAAAGCCCAAACGGGAGGTCACAAGCAACAAAGGCTTTTTCCGAGCCGCGGACCACCGCCTGCGTGTGGTAGATCATCTGATCCAGCGTCACTGGCAATGTGGTTTTGTGCCCTTGAACCACCATACCCAGGGAATCACCGACGAGCAGGATATCGACTCCAGCTGCATCAAGCAACCGGGCAATGGTGTAATCATAGGCGGTCACACAAACAATGGGCCGCTTCTCCGCCTTGAAGCGGGGAAAATCGAGGACAGTCAGACGCGATGGCATGGGAGTTTCCCAAAAAGGAACAACAAGGACCGCAACGAGGAATCGACACATCGAAAGGGGACACCATCGACATGGGGAAGATAGGCAAAACGATTGTCTATGTATAAATTCAGGATCATGTTTCCCAGTCCCAGTCCCGACTTGATCTACGCGAGGATCCAGGCCGTCAAAGCCAATGGTCGATTACGACAGACAAAAAAGGAACCCACACAACAGCGGAACAACGCACCCCCGGCAATCGCAGCGTCGGTCATAACCTAAAGCGTCGGCGTTGCAGTTCGCGTGCGTTTGGTGTACTCCCGACAGGAAGCCACCCGTTCCACACGGGAAACATCATCGGTTTCCCTGAGTAACAAGTCAATGGTTTTACCAAGCACAGGATGAAGGAGCAAGGGGGAAATCTCAGCCAGTGGGACCAGAACAAACCGTCGGTGGGCAATTCCAGGATGTGGCAACTTCAGGAGGGGGTGGCGCAGGCGGCGTCGATCATAAAATAACAGGTCCAAATCCATGGATCGGGGGCCGTTTTTAATCTCGCGACGGCGATCACGGCCAAAGCGCGTTTCCAAACGTTGAATATCACGTAACAAGGCCAGCGGCGGCAACCGGGTTGATATCCGCGCCACCGCATTGATAAACCAGGGCTGGCGACGCAAACCCAATGGTTGGGTGCTGTAACAGGAAGAAATATCCAACAGCCGCCAACGGGGATGTCGGCTCAAGGCCGCGACCATATCCCGGCATCGGCGCAATGGGGAGTCCAGGTTACTACCGATACCGATCCAGGCCACGGACTCGCCAGAAATTCCCCTGGAACCCACCGCCCCCCCCTCTTAAACGCGGGTTCCGACTTTAATGTGCCAAGGCTCGAAACGGACTCCGAGGAGGTTGTCTCGCGGATACCGGAGCGTCAAATAACCAAGACCTCTCAACGTTTTATACACATTGGAGGTGACAAAACGCTCGGTAAAGTTATGTTGCCCAAAACCAGCCTGACCGACATCAAAATCACTGATCCCATGAAACGAATACCCAGGAGGGGCCAACGACCTAGAGGCACGGGACAAATTGCCACCGCTGACATAGGCTTTATTGAGAAACAAATAGAACTGCTTGATGACACTTCGGACGCCCGATGTCAAAATCACCTCCGGTCCCAAAATTTTTCTGATGGCTTCGAAGGTCTCCACCGGTTTACCACGATACAGATAATTACCGCTGTCGGGAACTTTGACCACCTCACGCAAAGGGATGCGATCCGTCAGGTTTTTCAAAGGTTTCTCACCATAGAAACCATAGATGGCTGCCTGTTCATAAAACAACGTTTCCAAAAAATTTAACTCTGGTATCGTGAACTCACCAACACTGGGATAGGTCTTGGCCAACTGCAACGCATCATCAAAGTCCAGCAAATAAAAATTGCCATGTCCTACAACCCGTTGCATCCGAACAAATCGCTCCAGCGAAGATTTCAGCAACCCCCAGTTGTACTCATCAAAATAGACATCCCCCACATGATCTTCATCAAATTGGCGTACCTTCTGAAGGTAATCATCCAGATCCCCATCTTTGACTTTGGGGCGGACTTGAGGCATCGGAAACCCAGTCACTGCGGCAGATACCGTTTTCGTCACCGTCACTAGGCCAAGAGCGGACCCCACCGTGGCTACTTTAAGAAAATCTCGTCTGTTCATTTCCTAACCCTGAGTATCCATGGTGAAAACCAATTATCCCAAAGAACCGGTCTTCACCTTATCGGTCAAAACCGAACCGCCCCTTTGTGAAGGGCCGAACCCCGCAAAACGCCCTATAATGACCCCTCTGGAGACGCTTCACTTCACGCGAATCCACCACCACCGGCAACCCCTCACCGATAAAGGATGATTGACGCTATCCCCATACTGAAGTAAAAACGACAGTTTGACTGATCGTCGTGAGGATCCTGGAGCATGGGGTTGTTAAATGATCACCCCCGTGCGCCGCTCTGCCGGTTGTTTTGCCATTGAGTTGGCTCGTAACCGACGTTTCAAACGATTCTGAATGTGACCAATGCACAAATCATACCTATCTGTTTCATTAAAGCGTAGTCACACAAAAAAAATGGCATCATGGACCTTTTCCCTCCTTCTTGGTCTCATTGCTGTTGTTATTTTTTCTGGGAATTCCTTTGCGCAGTCGATGAATTCCCGGGATAAAGATGTTTCGGAGATGTTTGATGCCGTCCATGAAATCGTCAAGAAAACAGCAAACGACGCCATCGCAGAACCGAGTGTCAATAATCCTGCCCCCTCCCAATCAACCCAAGAATCACCCAACCAGACAACCCTGTCAGACCTGAAACCCTCTGAAAAAAAATTTTTCACCATGGAGCAAACATGCGCTTTCATCGGCGATAAACTGGGTAGTGTCAGCAATACCGATTGTCTGGCGCATCGCCTGACCGCATCAAGCGGTTTCTCGATCAATGGCATTCCCATCCTGATCAAGGAATATCCCCCGTTACCCAACCGAAAAACTCAAGCCCGCATTTTGCTTCTGGGCGGCATCCACGGCGATGAGTATTCTGCCATCAGTATTGTTTTCAAATGGATGGAAATACTCAATAAATTTCACTCCGGCATGTTTCACTGGCGTGTTGTTCCACTCGTGAATCCCGATGGGTTGCTGCAAACAAATTCTCAGCGGACCAATGCCCGCCATGTCGATTTAAACCGAAATTTTCCCACATCCCCCACCCAGAATGAATGGCTTGAGGCAAGCCAAAATTATTGGATCAACGAAACCCACCGCGACCCCAGGCGTTATCCCGGACCCGCACCTTTGAGCGAGCCGGAATCCCTATGGATCGCCGACGAAATTGCCACATTCAAACCCGATGCCGTCATTTCCATTCATGCCCCCTACGGTCTCCTGGATTTCGATGGCCCGCCCAATACTCCTCCTGAAAGATTAGGAAAACTCTATCTTTCTCTTCTGGGAACCTATCCTGGTTCTCTGGGCCGCTATTGTGGTGATATCATCAAAATTCCGATCATCACCATCGAATTGGAACGTGCTGGCATTATGCCGGACAAGCAAGAAATATCAGCAATCTGGATGGACTTGATCCAATGGCTTACCGGCCATGTCAAACAACGGACCCCCACCCCCTCTTCCAAAATTTTGCAGACCAGGCCATGATCACGATGAATATTCTGCTCGATAGACTACAACCCTACCCTTTCGAGAAACTCCATCGCCTCCTTGAAGGGATCACCCCCGCAGCCGGTCTCGACCATTTGAATCTTTCCATCGGCGAACCGCGTCATCCGGTCGCCAGCCTGATTCGGGCCGCCATGGCGGCATCGCTTGACGGCATCAGTCGTTATCCAACCACACGCGGTGAAGCCAGTTTGCGACAAGCGGCCTCCCTTTGGCTCGAACGCCGATTTGCCCTCAAACCTGGTTCGGTCAACCCCGAAACCCAACTTCTCCCCGTCAATGGGACTCGTGAGGCTTTGTTTTCCATCATTCAGGCGGTTATCGGACCCAGGGATGACGGTGCCGTCGTACTCATGCCCAACCCCTTTTACCAAATCTATGAAGGGGCCACCATCATGGCTGGGGCGACGCCTATCCACGTCCCGGCCACACAGGATACCGATTTTTTGCCCGACTACGCGGCCCTTTCCCCAGAGATTCTTGCACGGACCAAACTGCTTTTTCTCTGCTCTCCCAGCAACCCAACCGGGGCCGTTACCCCTGAAGCAGAACTTAAAAAGCTCCTCCATTTGTCCGAAACCTATGATTTCATTCTTGCTAGCGATGAATGTTATTCTGAAATCTGGTATCAGGCACCACCGCCCGGTCTTCTCCAGGTTGCCCAAGACCAGGGGCAGATGGGGTTTGATCGTTGCTTGGTGTTTCACTCACTGTCCAAACGGTCCAATATGCCCGGTGCGCGTTCGGGTTTTGTGGCGGGTGACGCCAATCTGCTGGAACGTTATTTCCACCTTCGCACCTATACGGGTTGTGCCACCCCCCCCTTCATTCAGGCAGCGGCAACCGTCGCCTGGAACGATGAAGTACACGTCGAGGACAATCGGAACCTCTACCGTCAAAAGCTTGCGGATGCCTTGGAGATCCTCCGACCCGTACTTCCCGTTCAACCACCACAAGCGGGATTTTATCTGTGGCTCAAGGTTCCTCAGGGAGGGATAGCCTTTGCCCGTTACCTGTATCAACGCTATCATGTCACGGTATTGCCGGGGGCTTACCTGGGCCGGGGTGAGGGAGATCATAACCCGGGTACCCCCTACATCCGTATCGCCATGGTTCAGCCGCGAGAGGAAAACCGGGAAGCCCTCCGACGGATTGCCGCCGCCGTGGGTGATCTTGGTCATACCGACGGCATCAGGCCTCTACCAGTCTGATCACCAACAAAAACCTGCAAGGAAACGCCTCATGTCCGACAACCAAACGATCATTGAAAAAGCTTGGGACGAACGTAACGCCCTGTCCAACGATTTTTTGCCAGAAGTCAGAAAGGCGGTCACCACCACTCTTGAACAGATGGATGCCGGTTCTCTGCGTGTCGCCGAATGCAAACCCAACCATCCCCAGGCAGTTCATGGTTGGGTTGTCAACCAGTGGCTGAAGAAGGCGGTTTTGCTTTATTTTAAATTGAACGACAACGCTTTGATTGCCAGCGGTCCCCAGAATCATTTTGACAAGGTTCCCCTGAAAACCGCGCACTGGTCCGAAACCCGTTTTCGGGAGAATGGTTTTCGCATGGTTCCCGTCGCCACGGTCCGTACCGGCGCGCACATCGCCCCTGGCGTTGTTCTCATGCCTTCGTTTGTCAACATTGGTGCTTTTGTCGATTCTGGTACCATGATCGACACCTGGGCCACCGTAGGTTCTTGTGCCCAGATTGGCAAGAACGTCCACATCTCTGGCGGAACCGGCATTGGTGGTGTCCTGGAACCTCTTCAGGCCAATCCTGTCATCATCGAAGATGAATGTTTTATCGGTGCCCGCGCCGAGGTTGCCGAAGGGGTCATTGTTGGCCGTGGTGCCGTCCTTTCCATGGGTGTTTTTCTGAGTGCCTCCACGCGCATCGTCAATCGGGAAACCGGCGAGGTCCATATGGGTTATGTTCCCCCCTATTCGGTCGTTGTCTCTGGGACCATGCCTGGGAAACCTTTGCCCAATGGTCAAGCAGGCCCAAACCTCTACTGTGCGGTTATTGTCAAGACGGTCGATGCGCAAACCCGGGCTAAAACCGGGATTAACGAACTGCTGAGAGAGTTCTGATAACACTTCAAGCGGGTGATCAAGAAAATGGCGTCACACACCCCCACTTTGGCAGAGAAATTGGCGCGGGAGTTGGTCAGAATTCCCTCCGTGACCCCGATAGATGGCGGTTGCCAGCGTATTTTAATCGGTCATCTGGAACGCTTGGGATTTACGGTTTATCCCATTATTTTGGGTCCAGTCCATAACTTCTATGCCCGGCTGGGGTCGTGTGGAACCAATTTTTGTTTTGCCGGGCATACGGATGTCACCCCCAGTGGCGATTCCAGTTTGTGGCACAGCGATCCGTTTGGTGCCGAGAACCGCGATGGGGTGATTGTGGGGCGGGGCATTTGTGATATGAAGGGGGCCATTGCCGCCATGGTCATGGCCGTCGAGCATCTGTTGGCCGAGCATCCCGGTCTCCCCTCGCACCATAGCATTTCCTTTCTGATTACTGGCGATGAAGAGGGGTGTGCAGAGGATGGAACCATTCGCATCCTGGAATGGTGCGCTAACCAGGGCGAGCGTTTGGACTATTGCTTGGTTGGCGAGCCGACCAGCGTCAGGAGGCTTGGGGATTGTTTGAAGAATGGTCGTCGTGGCTCTGTCAATGGCCTCATCACTTTGTATGGCCAGCAAGGCCATGTTGCCTATCCTCATTTGGCGGTCAACCCCATTCATTTCAGCCTGTCTGTTTTGGAAACTTTGGTGCAACATCGGTTTGATGAGCGCGAGAACCCCAACTTTCCCCCCACCAGCTTTCAATTGACACGTATTCAGTCTGGGGATGGAGCTACCAATGTGATCCCTGGGCAGTTGACAGCTCAGTTCAACATCCGTTTTTCTACCGAACACACCCCAGAGTCCCTTGAAAAGAGGATTCGGACTCTCCTTGATCCTTGGATGCTGGGCACTCGTCGTTATGATTTGGCTATGCAGGTATCGGGATTGCCATTTTTGACACAGGGTGGCCCTTTGCTACAGGCCATTCAGACTTCTATCGAGGAACTTTTGAATCTGACTCCTGAACTTTCCACCGGCGGTGGTACTTCTGATGCCCGATTCATCTCCCGACACTGCCCACAAACCGTTGAACTGGGCTTGGTAGGGGCCACCATGCATCAAATTGATGAATCGGCTCCGGTTGCGGATCTCACCGTGCTGGCTCAGATTTATCGGCGGATCATGGAAAAACTTCTTCTTTGACTCAGGGGGTGTTGACATTCAAGAAGATCATTACAAAAGAAAGATAGGGACGGGGGAGGTCTCAGCCCTCCCCTGTCCTTTCAATAATTTTTCATCCTCCGATATATTCAAAATTATGAACATCGAAGTGGTTTTAGTTTAATAGAGACCTCAATTAAAAAGCGGCCTTTCTGTTACATTCGAAAAATCTTTACGTTTTTGATCAGGAAGAACCTTAATAGGAAACAACACAGTAATTTGATCTTTCAGATGGCGGTTCCAGGGGCATCCCCCTGGAACCGTTTGATCCCCGCCGCACGCTCTGAGATTTCTATAATACTTTCATCTAGACAAATGAGACAACCTGTAAGATATTACAGGACAGGGCAATTGCATTTAACACCTTTTGACCGCCAAAAGTGAAATTTGCCAGTCTGTTGCCATTTGTCATAGTTAAACAATATTTTTTATTTATTCTAATCTAATAAATTAAAAAATAACAAAATATTATGAACATTTAAAACTTGCAAATCATCTATTGGAGAAATTATTACTCGGTGTGACTCTGAAACCTGAGTCTACACAAGGTTGGGCGTATTCTCATACCGTACCCAAGAATCATAGTAAAGAAATGAGCACTCAAACAGATCCAGGTAACTCGTGAGATGAGAGAAATTAAATGAATATCATGGATGTAGTTGAAAGAATATCTCGTTTAAAAAACGTTGATGAGTTTGAGTCATCAATCGGCGATATCCTTCTTACCTTGGGTTTCGATTTCTGGGTTTACACTGTGAAAATGCCTAATTCATTTGAGGGAAATCCCCTTGAGTTAGAGGTTTTTCATAATTGGACAAGCCGAGAATTTGTTGAGCGTTACGCAACAATTCATGCTGGTAATTGTTATAAATTCGATCATCTTTGGAAAATGGAGACGCCTATTATTTATGATGATAAATTTATTGATCGCGACATCAAAATGATTAAGATGTTAAAACCAGAATCTGCGGCTGTCATACAAGAAGAAATAGACTTCGGCTTTCAAGGATATGGATTTTCTCTTTCAACCCATGGGAAATATGGCGAAAAAGGGGTTTTAACTCTATCCAATGGTGGAAGCAATGGTGGTGGTAGGAGAAAAGATGGAATTGATGCCATTTCCATAAGTTTTCCTTTGGCAAGTGCATTCTTTCCTTTCATGCATATGAAATATATAGAATTAAAAGGATGGACGCCTCCTGGTGGTTTGTTTTTGTTGACTGACCGCGAATTGGAATGTCTGCGTTGGGCTGCTGGCGGAAAATCAGCATGGGAAACTGGAATGATATTAGATATTTCTGAGCGTACCGTAATATTCCATCTTGCAAACGCTCAGAAAAAACTCATGGCGACGAACAAAATTCAAGCTGTAGCCAGAGCTGTTCTCTATAACTTACTATGATTTTTTTCTTTTTAATAGGAAGAGGCTTCTATCCAATCCCAATCCGACGACATCCTATGTGAGGACGCTGTTTGGTCCCCTATGCTGCAAGAATTTCCGAACGCTCGGCCAACGCATTCCGCTGTTCCGCGCTCATGCCATCCATCATCCCGTGCATGGCTTGCTCCAGAACAGAGACCAGGGCGTTGCCGGCCAACAGGGCAGGCATGAGTACGAAATCGGCACCGGCTGCGTAGAGTTCTACGGCCTGTCTGGGGCTTTCCGCAGTCATGATCAGGCGGGCGTGGGGGCAGAGTGTTTTGAGCATCCGTAGCAGTTTCAGGTTGCTGATCCCCTTGAGAATGCTGTCAGGCACTGTGCAAAGAACCACCTGCGCATGTTCGATCTCCGCATGGTGCAGGGTATCTGGGTGACTGATGTCGCCATAGAGGCAGGGAATGGTTTTGGCGAGTAGTTTTTCACGCACCGCCGGGTTAAAATCCACCACCAGGATCTCTTCCAGCAGGTGCTGATGCGAGCGTTCCAGTTCGGCGATCAGGGCACTGGCGATGCGGAAGAACCCCAGAATGATGATGGGATGCTCCTTGCGTTGACAGATTTTTTCTTCGGCGTGCCCCAGGTCTTGCAGACCCAAGGAGACCAGAATTTTGGACAACCACCCCTGCAAGGGGTGGCTCCACCCCACCAGATAGGTGGATACCACGGCCATCAGGGAGAAGGCCCACAATACCGGGGTAAGGGCTGCGTGTTCGATATGGCCAAAGGAGACCCCAAGTGAGAGGATAACCAGGGAAAATTCGCTGATTTGCATCAAGTTGATGGTGGAGATCAGGCTGGTGCGATGGCCAGCATCCATGAGATGCAGGAGAACGAAAACCCCGGAAAAACGGGCGATCAGCAGAGCGAGAACCAGCGTCAGGGCCACCAATAGGACCGACTGTTCAGGCATGGGAATCTGCATCCCCAGGGCGACAAAAAAGAGGGTGATAAAGAAATCGCGGATGGAGATGACCTTGGCAACCACATCCAGGTTGTAGGGGAAGGTGGCCAGACTCACTCCGGCAATCAGGGCACCCATCTCCATTGAGAGTCCGACCAGGGGGTGGGCCGCCACTAGGCTCACCAGAAAACACCAGCCCATGGAGACGATCAACATCAACTCCGGGATCTTGGCCGCAAGATGAAAAATTTTGGGTAGAATAAAACGGCTGACCAGAAGGGCGGCGGTCACCAGAAAGACCCCAGAGCCAAAGGTGTGCACAATCCCCATGATTTCTGGATTGGCGAAATTTGGTTGCAGGGCCAGAACGATGATGGCCCAGATGTCTTGAAAGACCAAAATTCCCACCGTGATACGTCCGGGCAGGGTATCCAGCTCCATTTTGTCGTAGAGCAACTTCACCACCACCATGGTGCTACTGATGCCAATCGCAATGGCACTATACAGAGCCGTGTAGCCTTGCCCCGGTCCGATATTCACCAGGGCCAGCAGGTAGAACACGCCCAATCCGGCCAAGACGGAGAGGGGGAATTGCAGTGCCCCGGTGAGTAACACCAGACGACCAGAGGAGAGCATCCGCTTGAGGTCGATCTCCAGACCAATCATGAACAGCAGCAGGATCAAACCGATCTCAGCAACGGTCAGGATCTCCTCCTGGCTGGTGATCAGCCCCAACCCAATCGGTCCAATCGCCACTCCAGAGAGAATATAGCCAAGGATCAACGGTTGCCGAAGCAGCTTCATGATGATTCCCAATAAGCTGGCCGTCACCATGGAAAGGGCGATGTTTTGAATGACCGAATGTCCACCTTCCCCCCCAACACTGGCCAACGCCTCTGGGGGAAGAAGACAGGCAAAAACTAGAAAGGATACGCCGATAAAAACTGTCATGTACGATGCTGCTCCTCCCGTATTTAGAATAAATATGCGCATTGATATTTGATGACTTATTCTTTATTTGATATTTATTTTCAAATGTCAACACCACCTCGTGCGGGAGGATAAACTCGATTTTTTTCAAGTGGGTACTCTGTGGGTTTGGAAACAAAAAAGACTACCCGAAGGTAGTCTGAAAGTCTTTGTTTTTTGGGTGGGCGGCACAGGGATTGAACCATGACCCCTGCCGTGTGAATCCCGTCACCAGCTTTTTGAAGCTTATCAAATAAACAAGTTACGTCAAAGTCCCCGTTGCAAACGTGACTGGATGTGACAGGAATACCCACACCGTGACAGGAGTTCGTCACGTTTTGGTCACATTGAATTTGAAATATTCTATTCCCATTTTACCTCCAAGATGGCCTTGGTTTAAAATTCCCCCCTTCTGAAGGTTTCAGTAAGGACCATGAAACATCGGAACGAGGGAAATCAAGACGCAAAAACATCATCCAACGAATTGGCGAAAATGATATTTTCTCCCCACGTGAGGTTGCCGATGGGGATCCCCCTCTCGTGCCAATGAAATTTCAAATGCGATTGCCCTGGGCTATCTTTAGGATTTGGGTGGTGTAGGGGCGGGAGATTTGATATTGTTGATGTGTTCATTTTTTCCCTGTGGAGGGGGGGCAGGTGTCACCTCTTCTCCCGCACACTGGCCGGGTAATTATCGTGCATGGTTAAAGAACATTGGAGATTTTGTTATGAGAAAATATGTTGTTATTTTGGCGGTTGGATTAATCTTTACTGGTATGCAAGATGCTTTGTCTGAAGATAGGTTTGTAGATGGAAAAGATGGCTCTATTAAAGATAATAAAACTGGTTTAACATGGATGAAAAATGCCAACTGCTGGGGAGCATTGCCCTGGGAAGACGCTTCCAAAGCTGTGGCTGCTCTGGATTCGGGACAAAAAACTTGTGAAGGATATACGGATAAACAAAGCGACTGGCGGCTTCCTAGCAAGGATGAATTGGCCACACTGGTGGGCAATGACAGCGACAATGGATTGATCTTACCAAAAGGCCACCCGTTTGAAAAAGCTCAGCAGGGCCATTATTGGAGTTCAACCGACGGTGAGCAAGCCGCCACTGCTTGGTACATTAATATGCATAACGGTCATGCCGACTTCTACGGTAAGAACACATCATATTATGTCTGGCCTGTGCGAGGACAAATACTTAAACCTTAGATTATAAATTCGTGTCAAATAGTTATTTCTGTTGAAAATTGATGGTTTTTACAACCCCCACTGCAACTATGTCCCAATTGCAATGCCTGAAAACAGAATATCGGTATTAGCTGGTATTCAAACTTTCAGTCCACCTTTCAAACCCACCGGCTTTAGCCGGTGGGTGCTTGGTTTGTAGTCGCCGCGCCAACCATTAATCCAAGAAAATGGATTGATGTGTCAGGCCCATTTGGCATTGTCCACTCCCTTGCGATACAATTGATGACAATATTATTTAAAAAACGAATATTTCTATTCATTATTAATGGCTTAGGTCTAGGTAACGCCGTCCGGTGTCATGGCATAATCCAAGGATTACGCGCCCAGGGAGCGACCGTGGCTATTGCCACCGCAAACAATGGCTTGTGGTATTTCCATCACAATACCGACTGGCAGAGTTTACACGAATTGGATGCATTCCATTATGCAGCAAACCTTCAAGGAAAATTGAGCGTCGCTGGTACAGTCAAAAATTTCTTCAAGTATTCCAAAATACTCTACAAAAATGTTAAGAGTTTACGCCATTTGCTGACCTGCGTTGAACCCCATGTCATCGTCACCGATTCGGACTATTCCTGCACACTGGTGCGTCATCGGGGCATCCCCGTGGTCGCAATCAATAATGCCAATGAGGTCGAAACCCTTTATCACCGTTTTTCCGACCGCCCACGCTCCATTCGTCCCCATTTTTGGACCATAGAACATCATGACGCCTTGTTTCATCGCCTGATACCGGACATGACCATCAGTCCCGCCCTGGAATCTGGACAGCACCAGACCCACCCACGCTTGCACACGGTCGGTCCCATAGTCCGGCGTGGATTACCCTGTCGTGTCCGTCGGTCGGGTCTCCATCGTGTGGTTGTCTTATTGAGCGGTTCCGCTTTCGCCTCGCATATCCACTTCACACTGCCCCATTATCCCGTCGCCATCGATGTTATCGGCAGACAAACCCCAAAAGGGGTAGACCCTCTACCCCAGGGGGTCGTCTTTCACGGCAAGGTGGCCGACACCCGGCCACTGCTGCAACAAGCGGACATGTTGGTGGTCAATGGCGGCTTTAGTGCCATCAGCGAAGGATTCTGGCTTGGAATTCCCATGGTGGTTGCCCCCGTGGCCTACCATGCGGAACAATGGGTCAACGCTCGATTGATCCAACATCTGGGGGTGGGAACCCTGGTTGCCGAGGGAAACTTGGAACAAGCGTTGTTGGCGTCTCTGGATCGTGTGGAACATTATCGGCAATCCTATGAACAACTTCCCATACCCGATGATGGCGCAGCCCAGGCAACGAAACTTCTCATGGAACTGGCTTTTTCCCTCCCAAATCCTTAAGAAAAACGACCCGAAATGATTTTACAAGATTTTTTTTCACGATGGCTGCTAGTCACGCTACTTGTCTGGTGCATGTTGCCAAACATCGCCCAAGCGGATCCCCTCTCCATCACCGCCGATTCCACGTTAAACTCTGATGGCACCCGAATTATTGGAGAAATTCGTCTGGTGCTGCACAGCAGTCGCCCCATTTACCACGTTCAGATCATTGGCCAGGACCAGACAACCGCCTACGAGCTTGCAACGTGGCCCTTTTGGGATCCCAATACAGAGAAAAAACTACCCGTCAATCTCCCAACAACACATTTGACTGCCGGGCAGTACCACCTGTTGTTGTCCGTCCCCTTTCAGGATGTTTCGGGTTATTGGACGGCTGTTTCATTGGCCATCCCCTATGGGGTGAATGCCACCCACCCACCCCCCAAGGCCATCCCGACCCTGACGGTCCATGGTGGGAATCTGATTTGGAATACGGTGGGCCTACCGACGGATTCCATTTCCGCCACATTATCCCGCCCCCCCTGGCACCTATCCCCCACCACCGCATTGACCCCAAATGATGACCATCTGCAACTCATCGCCCAACCCAATCGGCGTTATCCAACCAACACCGACATGACCCTACTGGCCCGGATGGATTGGCTGGAAGGTGGCAGCCACCACAGTCACATTTTCGATTGGAAAGTCACCACCGACAGCGAAGGCCAATGGGTATCGCGACCAGGGGCAACCGTTTTTTCCCCCATGGATGCCATTCCCTGGATCTTTCGTGTGTTGGCTCTCCTCTTCGCCTTCATGGCCATCTGGGTCAGGGTTCCTGACCCAAAATGGGAACCTTTGATGATTGGTGGCGGCATTCTGGGATTGACCTTGTGGCCATTGTTTTATCTGTCACCTGGGTTATGGATGCTTTCAACCTGGCCCACCGGTGGTGATTTGGCTTCCCATGCCTATTATGCCCATGTGTTTACCGAGATGGTGGCTCAGGGGCGCATTTCCGGCTGGCTTCCAGAGGTCTTTGCCGGATTTCCCGCCTTCATTCATTATTTTCCTTTGCCATTTTTGTTGGTAACCGCCCTTTCGCCGCTACTGGATGAACCTGTGGCCTTGAAGTGGATCGCCATGATTCCAGCCCTGCTCTTGCCATTGTCCTGCTTTGGGATGGGAACGCTGTTGAACTGGTCACCATCGGCCCGGCTGTTGGCCGCAGCGGGGACCACGGGATTTTTGGTCAATACGGGAAACACCATTTGGGGGGGTAACTTTCTTTCGCAACTTTCTGGGGAATTTGCCAACAGTTGGGGATTTTTGTTTGTACCACTGTTTCTGGGCAGCCTACACCAACTGCTGGCATCCTCACGATCCAACACCGCCCCGTGGCGTCGATGGATGTTGGTCACCACACTGCTCACCTTAGCCATCGCCATGAGTCACGGCACGGCATGGCTCATGGCCTTGGTTGGGGGTCTCATGATGGCCGGTTCACAAAAAAATCCGGCAAAGGGGGTAGCGACTGTCCTGACCATCCACTTGGCGGCGGCCATGATGGCAGGAATCTGGCTGCTCCCCTTTTTGAGCACCGGTGCCTGGACCATCCCCAACGATGGAGCAAGCCCCATCGTCTTGCACGACCTTTGGCCGGAAAGCTTATGGCCTTTTGGGTTGGCAGTGCTCTTTTTCCGCCTCATCCCAGGATTATCCGCCCCCCTGTCCCTGATCATTGCGGGGATCACGGGGACGGTGCTTGCCCCCTGGATGGGTTTGGCCGACATCCGCTTCATCCCCTATGCCCAATGGGGTGTAGCCGTTCTCGGTGGTGCCATGGCCGGAACTTGGTTGTCCACTCACAGTCGCCGCTCCCTGGGGTTGAGCCTGGGGATTCTGGCGGTGTTGATTTCCTGGTGGTCTACCCAGATGACCCAGATCACTGTTTGGAGCCAGTGGAATATGGCGGGTTATCAGAGCAAAGCCTTGTCACCGGAATACCAACAACTGGCCCATACCTTGGCCAATCCCCTTTCCGCCCCACGGGTGGTGGTGGAACACCACCCTTTCAATGATGACGTGGGTTCAACCCGTGCGATGGAAGCACTGCCCCTGTTCGGCTCAGGACCCGTTCTGGAAGGGTTGTACATGGAAGCGTCCATCACCGGGCCGTTCATCTATCAGATTCAATCAGAAATTTCCCGCTTCCCTTCGTCACCTTTGGTACGGTTTCCCTCCATGGGTGGAAACCTGCAACAAACCATCAACCATCTGCGCGAATTTTATACCGACACCATCGTACTGCGTTCACCCGAAATGCAAAAACGGTTCAGCCAGGATAGCCGATTTGTCAATACTGGCCGCATTGGACCCTTTGAGGTCTTAAAATTATCCAATTTGAACGCAAAACTGGTCGAACCCATCACAACCCCCCTGGGTACTGCGGCCCGCAAAGATTGGATGGTCACCGCCTTTCAGCGGTTCATTCTCAATCATCCCTACGTGGAAAGAATGGTCTTTTTAGAAGATCAACAAATACTCCCCGTGAACACACCCCCACCCCATTGTTCAAACGCCCATGTGACCATCGAGACCATGGAACGGGAAACGTTGATTTTTACCACCGACCAGCCCGGTTGTCCCCACCTGATACGGATGGCCTACCATGATTTTTGGCAGGTTTCTTCGGGTGGCACTGGAAAGGAATCGGTTTATCTGGTGGAACCCGCCTTCATGATGGTCATTCCTGTGCAGGAACGGGTAACCCTGCGTTTTGATCCTGGAATCATCCTCGTCTGGGGAAAAGCCCTGACTGTGATGGGCTTGGCACTGCTCGTCTTTTTAATCCGTCGCAATCGGTGGATCTATTGGTTGGGCGCAACAGTCCAGGCTCCCACAGGGGGCTTGCGACGCCACGGAATCCTGTTGCTGTTATGGCTGGGACTGTTGGCTGTGTTGGCCATGGAAAGTCCAGAGGCCAACTATCTGGCGGCGCATCGTCTTATGACGAGGGGACATCCCACAGAAGCGGCTCGTTTGTTCGGTCAGACCTGGCCCAGGCGCAAAGGTTGGGCGAAACAAGCGGAAGGGCTATTCTGGGGATCACGCGCCTGGGAACTGGCCGGTCAAGGGCCGACTGCGGTGCCGGGCTATCGTCAGCTCCTGGATCAATTCCCCGCCAGCTATTGGGCACCTGAATCCCTTTATCGCCTAGCCAAACAAGCACAATCCGCTGGTGACACCACAGCCTACCACTCTTATCGCCAGCAACTCATCCAACAGCATCCCGGCAGCCATTGGACCATGAGAGAGTGAACGCATGATAGTCTCTGGTGGCACGGTAAAGAGTCCTCGACCTTATGGAGCTGACTACAGCCAGGGTATAAACGGCAGGGCAATCGCATTTGAAATTGGCACGTCCAAATGCCTCGGAAAAGATAAATTATTAAAAGAAAAAAGGGGTCTGGGGGATTGCCCC
>PEAO01000198.1 GCA_002753615.1 Magnetococcales bacterium DCbin2 | reverse complement strand
CCCAGACCCCTTTTTTCTTTTAATAATTTTCTAGGGTGTGTCTCAAGTTATCGGATACCAACGCGGCCTAATGTCAAGGGATTCCAAATGCAATTGCCCTGATCCCCCGTCGCCTTTCCACGAAGGGATCTGTTGCCGACAGGATTCGACCCGATCACCATCCACCGGTGCCAAAGCAAACCCGATACCTTCAGGACATTGGGCCACGATCATCCCCCAAGGCTCAACGATCATGGAATGACCATGAGTCATCCGGCCACCAGGATGGCGACCACATTGACCTGGAGCCAGCATGTAGCAAAAATTTTCCACGGCGCGACTACGGACCAGCAATTCCCAATGGGCCGCTCCAGTGGTAGCCGTAAAGGCAGAGGGCAAAGTCAGGATGGTTGCCCCCATAGCGACCAAACGGGCAAATAGGGTGGGGAAACGGACATCATAACAAATTGCTAGCCCCAACCGCCCCCACGGGGTATCGCACACCACCGGCTGGTTTCCCGCCTGCACCAGATTGGACTCCCGATAATGGCGATCAACAGAAAGGGAGACATCAAACAGGTGTATTTTATCATAACGTCCCCGCACTTCCCCATGATCATCCACGACGAAACAGGTATTGGTGATTTTTTCCCCCCCTGGCGTCGCCAGGGCAATGGTCCCTCCGACAATCCAGACCCGGTTGCGCATCGAAAATTCCCGTAGCGATGACAACGAAGGGCCATCCCAAGGATCTTCCGCATGGGCCAGTTTTTCTACCTCATTGCTCCCCATGTGGGCAAAATTTTCAGGCAGCACCAACAGCCTCGCCCCCTGAGCGACCGCCTGTCCCATCAAAACACCGGCCTGGTGCAAGTTAGCACTGCGATCAGAGCCGGAGTTCATTTGAATGACCGCGACCATTCCATTCATAATCTTACCAACATGGGATCCAGTTTTCCATCCAGGTCCAATTCGTACAGATCATCGCAACCACCAACATGGACACCGTTGATAAATATTTGCGGGACCGTCTTCATGCCGTTGGAGCGTGCCAGCATTTCCTCGCGCAATTCGGGATTTTTCGTCAAGTTAAACTCCCGATAGGTGACCTTTTTCTTGTCCAACAACATCTTTGCCCGCACACAATACGGGCATACCGTGGTGGAATAAATTTCAATATCGGGCATGTTGGTTATCTCCTTGAAATGCGGTGATCGGTTCAATACCAAAAAATGATTTTCAATGCGCCACCCGTGTTAGACAACAAACGACCACCCGTTGAGCACCCCCTTCTTTGAGGGCCTGGGTAGCCGACCACACGGTGGAGCCGGTGGTAAACACATCATCCACCATCAGCACTGTACGACCTGCGACCACGGTTTGATTGGCCACGAAGGCATTGCGAACATTGGTTTGCCGCGCCCTCTGATCCAACTTTGTCTGCGGCTGGGTCATTTTGATACGATGCAGGGCATTTGTCACCAGGGGCTTGTGGAGTTTACCGGCCATGGCCCCTGCCAGCAACGCCGCCTGATTATAACCACGCCACAACAGACGCAAGGGATGCAGAGGAACGGGAACCACCAGTTCCAGGTCTTCCCAAACCAGCAGAGGGCCTACCCGCTCCATGGCCAATTCCCCCAAGTGTCTCGCCCACTCGGTACGGTCACTGAATTTATATTGCACAACCAGATGATTCAAAGGTTCCTGGTATAAAAAAGGGAAATAGACCCGATCCGGTCGATCCTCCACAAGCAGGCAGGAGCCACAACCCAACATCGGCTGACCCGTGGCCATGCCGCAATGCAGGCAATAGTTTTCCGGCATGGGTGGCAACGCTGCGGTACAGTTTTCACAGAGGAATTGCGGACTCAAAACAGGAATATTGCAGACAGGGCAGAACCCAGGAAACAAAACATTCAAGATCTCCCGCGCCAGCGGCTGAAATTTGGAAATGATATTTCCAATATGCAAGGGAAACCCTTTCATGATGCCATGGTTTTAATTCCGACAGATTCCTAGTCAAACAACTCTGCGTGTGTTCCAGCGCGCACGAACACGATCACACCGCGTTTTTCGCTGTCATCAAGTTTGTACGTCAGCAGAAAATCGCCTCCAACATGGCACTCACGATGCCCTTTCCAATGGCCACCCAACGGGTGATCAAGCCATTTCGGCTCCATCGGGCCATCGTTGGCAATCAGTAGCAACATTGCCTCCTTAAGTCGGTTCAGGTCATATCGTCCAGCCCGAGACAACCGTTCCCAGTCCTTAAGGAAAGATTTTGTATAGTCCGCCACACGCGGCAGCGAGGTGCGTTTACTTGCAGTTGTTTTTTTCGATGTCATCGAACAATTCGGAAGCAGTGCCAAAACGGGCGTGGTGCGTGCCTACAATTTCGTCAGCCTCAGCCATCGCCACACGGGTGTCGGCGTTAGGCACCTTAAGTGCAAACGGCATTTGTTTATCGGCAACGACACGCATTAAAAACACCCGAACAGCGTCAGATACGGTCAAACCCATTGTGGCCAAAGTCTCTGTAGCCTGCGCTTTGATTTGTTCGTCTATACGAACGTGAACCATCGTGGTGGTGGCCATAGCGGTCTTTTCTCCTCGTTGAGATACAATGTATCGCATCCATCCGCAATAAGTCAAGAAGCCAGGGCAATCGCATTTGAAATTGGCACATCCAAATGCCTCGGAAAAAATAAATTATTGAAAGAAAAAAGGGGTCTGGGGGATTGCCCCCAGGGTTTTGACTTTAAATCAAAAGCTTCAATTTTCT
>PEAO01000117.1 GCA_002753615.1 Magnetococcales bacterium DCbin2 | reverse complement strand
CGGGAGGTGATGGGCTATTTGGGCGGGGAGGGGGGGGAGCCAGCGGTCCCTACGGGGGTGGTGAAACAGTGGACTCAGTTTCCGGGAGGCGAGGAGGGGGGGCGTGAGGAGTGGTACTTGGCAGGAACCCAGATGGAAAGGGTGGAGAGGGTCACACATTGGGAGGGGCGTGGTCGTATCGTTTATCCAAGTTCGGGGGTGATTATGGCATTGGATCCCGATATTCCCCGTCATTTGGAACGGATCCTGTTTCGGATGCAGCCGGAGCGTGACGATTATCGCTGGCGTTTGGATGGGGTGGAGGTGGATGGCAAGGATGGTTGGGTGCCGGTATCGGGGCATCATCGGTTGGAGTTATTCAATCGCCAAGGCGAACGGATGGACCAGACCCGTTTTGAGGTACGGGGTACCCACGCGGTGCAGTCTGAATGATGATCAAGCCCTTAAACGGTAAAATCCTTGACCTCATCTTCTTCCACTTCCTTCCCCTCTGCCAGGAGGCGTCGGTATTCGCGATGGCTATGGAACGCCGAGGCCAAATAAACCCAGCTTAACAAGAAGAGGGTTACCGCCAAGTGGATTGTCAAGACCGCCAGGAAGATCACCACCCCAACCAAAGTCAAGAACGGTCGTGATCGGTGCCAATCCAGATCTTTCATGCTGCGAAAGCGGATATTGCTCACCATGAGAATACCCAGGGCGTAGACCAGGAGCAACGGTAACCAAGCCCAACCACCATGGTCACCACCCGACTTGGGCAACTCCCACCCCATTTCCAAATAAAACAATAATGTCGCAACCAAAACGCCCGCAGCCGCCGGAATGGGCAACCCTTGAAAATAACGTTTGAAAACCCGTTCATCCCCAACATAGTGCTGCACATTAAAACGGGCCAAGCGCAAAGCACCACAAGCGGCGTACAAAAACGCACCCGCCCATCCCACCCGATTGAACGGAATCAATGCCCACTGGTGAATCAAGACCGCCGGTGCAATCCCAAACGATAAAAAATCGGCCAGACTATCGTATTCCTTACCGAAAGCACTGGTCGCGTTCATCGCCCGCGCCACCCGTCCGTCCAATCCATCGATAATGGCCGCCGCAATAATCGCCAAGGCACCCCGTTCAAACTGACCCGTCAAGCCCGCCATGATGGCGTAAAAGCCAAAAAACATGCCTCCCGTCGTCAACAGGCTGGGAAAAATATAGGCACCCCGTTTCCCTGGCATCATGAGTTCCTTTTTCTAAGGATCCAGTCGCGCAATGACCGTTTCTCCCGCGCGTGTTTGCGCACCCAGAACCGGGGCGATACGGGCTTCTAACGGTAAATAAACATCCACCCGCGAGCCAAAGCGGATCAATCCAAAACGTCCCCCGCGCTCCATACGATCCCCCCGTTGCAAACGGCAGACGATCCGCCGGGCCACCAAACCTGCAACCTGGACAAAAGCGACCCGAAGCCCCTTTTCCCCCTCCATCAAAATCTCCATCCGTTCGTTTTCCACCGAGGCCTTATCCAGGGCAGCGTTGAAAAACCGACCCGGATGATAGGCCAATTCTTTCACTTGACCCGTCAGGGGAACCCGGTTGACGTGAACACTGAAAACATTCATAAAAATGGAAAATTTCCGTACCCTTCCCATCCCGAACGGACCATCGGCCACCTCCTCGATGGCGACCACCCGCCCATCCGCAGGGGCGACCAAAACCCCCGACTCCTGAGGGATGATCCGCTCTGGATCGCGGAAAAACCAAACGCACCAGATCGTCAACAACCAAAATGGTAGCAAGCATGACCAAGTGGGAAGGAGATAATCGGCCACCACCGAAACAAAAGCAAATCCAGCGATAAACGGCCATCCCTCTTTGGCTACAGGACTTCTGATGCCCATTCAACGCTCCTTAACCTTAAGGGAATCCCCAGGCATCGCTCATCAAAAAAAACGAAGCCCAGGATCCCTACGTCTATGTCATCACCATGGGAAAATCGATACGGTAGTTCTATCCTTTCGATTTTGCCCATTAATTCTTGTCGCGATCAACCAATTTTCCCTTTTGGATCCAGGGCATCATCGAACGCAGCCGACGACCCAGTTCCTCGATGGGATGCTCTGCCCCGATGCGACGCAATGCCTGAAATCCAGGCCGTCCCGCCTGATTCTCCAAAATCCATTCGCGGGCAAAGGCCCCCGTTTGAATCTCTGTAAGGATCCGTTTCATTTCCGCTTTGGTCCGCGCATCGATGATCCGTGGCCCACGGGTTAAATCACCATATTCGGCGGTGTTGGAGATGGAATACCGCATGTTGGCAATGCCACCCTCGTAGATCAAATCGACGATCAGCTTGGTTTCATGCAAACATTCAAAATAAGCCATTTCCGGGGCATACCCCGCCTCGACCAATGTTTCAAATCCGGCCTGGATCAAGGCGGTAATACCACCGCACAGCACCGCCTGTTCACCGAAAAGGTCGGTTTCGGTCTCTTCCTTGAAACTGGTTTGGATGATTCCGGCCCGACCACCGCCGATGGCCGAGGCATAGGCCAATGCCACATCGAACGCCTTGCCACTGGCATCTTGATGAATGGCCACCAGGGTGGGAACCCCACCACCACGGACATATTCGGCCCGCACCAGATGCCCCGGACCCTTGGGGGCCGCCAAAAAGACATCGACATCCTGCGGCGGCTCGATCTGGCCAAAATGAATATTAAAACCGTGGGCAAAAACCAAGCTGGCCCCTTTTTTCATGTGGGGGGCGACATCATGGCGGTAAAGCCGGGCCTGATGCTCATCGGGAACCAAAATCATGATCACGTCCGAACCCGCCACCGCCTGGGCGACCTCTTGTACTCTCAACCCTGCCCCCTCCGCCTTTTTCCAGGAAGAAGAACCGGAACGTAGCCCCACAACAACATTGATTCCAGAATCTTTCAGGTTTTGGGCGTGGGCATGTCCTTGGGATCCGTAGCCGATGATGGCCACCTGACGGCTTTTGATATGCTCCAGATTTGCATCACGATCATAATAGATTTTCATTGTCTCTATGGACTCCCTAAGGTCTCTTGTTCGTTACATACCAAAAAAAACATGACCACTATATACTAGGCCGTGTTGACATTCTAAAAAAATTATTAAAAGAAAAAAGGGGTCTGGGGGATTGCCCCCAGGGTTTTGATTTTGAATTTAAATAAAAAGGTTTCCATGTTCCGTTTTTGACTTTGTTTTTGAATTTAAACAAAGTCAAAAACAAGGTCAAAAGCTTAAGCATGGAAACCTTTTTGTTTCAATTCAAAAACAAAATCAAAACCCTGGGGGCAATCCCCCAGGCCCCTTTTTTCTTTTAATAATTTTTTTTGAATAATACAAGAAAAATGAGTTATTAATATCCACTAATAATCGTTGTGCATGTGTTGTTTTTCAGGTTACCCTTCCAAAACGTCGGCAAACATGGTAACAGAATGAGTCGGTGTGTATCATTGTTTGCACTATACCTGTTTGGATCCCATGGACTGTCCGCCTGCATCAGGCACTGTTCCGGCAGATTACGGTTCCAGACGATTTGAACTTTTCCACGTCAGGAGGATACTAGATGAAAGAAGTCGTCATCGTTGCCGCTGGTCGCACTGCGGTGGGAAATTTTTTGGGCGCATTGTCAAAGATGCCTGCCACGGTTCTCGGATCCAAGGTTATTGCTGGCGTTATTGAACGCGCAGGGATCAAGCCGGAGCAGGTGGAAGAAGTGATCATGGGTCAGATTTTGACTGCGGGAGCGCGCCAAAACCCTGCTCGTCAATCCTCCATGGGTGCAGGGATTCCCAACCCCCCCCCCGCCATGACGGTGGACAAGCTTTGTGGTAGTGGTATGAAGTCGGTGCATTTGGCCACCCAGGCCATCAAATTGGGCGATGCCGACATCATCGTCGCCGGCGGTCAGGAAAACATGACTCTGGCCCCGCACCTGATTCTGGATGGACGCACCGGAACCCGCATGGGTCCAGGGCGGATGGAAGATAGTTTGATTTATGACGGTTTGACGGACGTGTTCAACGAGTATCACATGGGGGTCACTGCCGAGAATATCGCCGAGCAGAACAAGATTTCCAAGGATGATCAGGATAAGTTTGCCGTCAGCTCCCAGAACAAGGCGGAAGCGGCGCAGAAAGCTGGACGTTTCAAGGATGAGATCATCCCCATCGAAATTCCCCAAGGGCGCAACAAACCACCCCTGGTTTTTGACACCGACGAATTTATCCGCAAGGGTGCCACGATCGAAGGGATTGCCAAGATTCCGGCGGCCTTCAAGAAAGGTGGTAGTGTCTCTGCGGGTAACGCATCGGGCATCAATGACGGTGCCGCAGCCGTTGTCCTTATGTCCAAAGAGAAAGCGACCCAGTTGGGTATCAAACCGTTGGCGCGTGTGGTGGCCTACGCCAGTGCCGGTGTTGATCCCTCCATCATGGGTACCGGACCGATTCCCGCCAGCCGCTTGTGTTTGAAAAAGGCGGGTTGGACGGTTGCCGACTTGGACCTGATCGAAGCGAATGAGGCGTTTGCCGCCCAAGCCATCAAGGTCAACAATGATCTGGCCTGGGATCTCAGCAAGGTCAACGTCAATGGCGGTGCCATTGCCCTGGGTCATCCGGTGGGTGCTTCTGGATGCCGGGTCATTGTGACCTTGTTGTTCGAGATGCAACGCCGCAACGCCAAGAAAGGGTTGGCGACGTTGTGCATCGGCGGTGGTCAGGGTATTGCCATTGCGGTCGAAAGAGACTAATCTCAACAGTTTGGAAATAACCAAATTTTTACGTCGTCCGAAGGAGAGAATCATGACAAAGAGAGTTGCGTTGATCACGGGTGGTATGGGTGGTATTGGAACCGACATCATTCGGGATCTTGCCAAAGCCGGCAGAGTGGTCGCATCGACCTACGCTTCGTTTGAAAAAGACAATATTCCCGCGTGGACTGCCGGGTTGAAAAAAGAAGGGATTGACTGCACCCTGGCTGAATGTGATGTGTCTAATTTTGATTCTTGCGTCAAGGCGGTCAAGGAACTCGAAGACAAGCTTGGTCCTATCGACATTTTGGTCAACTGTGCCGGTATCACCAAGGACTCTTCCCTCAAGAAGATGGAAGCGGCTGCTTGGAATGCGGTGATCAACGTCAATCTGAACAGCATCTTCAACATGACCAAGCAGGTGTTTTCAGGGATGGTGGATCGTGGTTTTGGACGGATCATCCACATCTCCTCCATGAACGGTCGCCGGGGGATGTTTGGTCAAGCCAATTATGCCGCCACCAAGTCGGGGATGGGTGGTTTTTCCATGTCCATCGCTTTGGAAGGGGCCAAGAAGAATGTGACCAGCAATACCGTGTGCCCCGGTTACACCGCCACCGCTATGATGAAGACCATTCCTGAAAAAGTCATGCAGGGGATTTTGGCCCAGATTCCCGCAGGTCGCATGGCTGAACCGGCAGAAATCGCCCGCGTCGTGACGTTCTTGGCGGACGACAATGCAGGTTTCATCAATGGTACCAACATTGATGTCAACGGTGCCCAATACACCAGCTATTGACATCTTGGGGATATTAAGGCGCAATCCGGTCAACTGACCGTCATCAACAGACTGTCACCGGACAATCGGGCGGACCATGACCGAAAATACGCGCATTATTAAAAAATATCCCAATCGGCGTCTGTATGACACCGAGTCTTCTGCGTACATAACCTTGGAGGGGATCCGGCGGCTTGTTTTGACCGGATCTCCCTTCAAGGTGGTGGATAATAAGACCGGTGTGGACATTACCCGTGCTATTCTGCTGCAAATCATCAGTGAACGCGAAGAGAAGGGGGCACCGGTATTGACCACCGATCTGCTCCAGAGTATCATCCGATTTTATGGAGACTCTCTGCAATCACAGGGGATTCTTGGGGAATATCTGCAACAGAGCATGGATTTTTTTCTGGATCAGCAAAATCGGATCCGGGCAGCGGCGGATCCCATCGCCCTGATGTCGGAGATGACCAATAGGAGTCTTAGTTTTTGGAACAATTTTCTCCCTGGGTCATCCAAGTCCAATAGAAAAAATTGATGAAATTTTGAAATTTAAGAACGCATTGTCTTTCTATTCTGAGCCGTTATTTGAAATGGTCTGTTTTCCGCAGGAAGTTTTTTTATAGGGTTGAAAATAAATCGTTGACAGGGCAATCAAACCCGTTTATGCTGCAACGCAACATTGTTGCAGTGCAGCATACCGAACCGGCCCTTAAGAGGGCCTTAAGGGAGAGAGATTATGGACAAAAAGATCGCTGATCAGTTGACGGAACTTTCACAAAAGATGATGGATACCGTCACCACTTTGCAAAAAATAAACGACCGCACCGTCCAGGATTTGGCCAAGCAGCAGCTTGAAGCGGCGGAAAATTTCATCAAATCGGGTTCCGAGCAGATGAAGAACATGGGCAACATCAAGACGGTTCAGGATGCGGTTTCCAACCAAGCCGAGTTGGCCTCTGAAGTCGGCAAGATGATTCTTTCCAATGCGCAAAAGAGCATGGAAGTGTTGACCCGTGGTCAAGCCGAACTCAAGAACCTGATTGATCAAAACATCAAGGAATTGATGGAGAGAGCCAAGACAGGTGGAAAATAGTTAAACCGGAACGGAATAGGGACGTTTCAACCGATCCGGTTGCGGGGACATCTCCTCTCCTATGGGGAGAAGATGGCAGTAAAGCCCGTGTATTTGGCGCAGGGACGCGCCTTCCAACCATACCCGACCCTTGAGTGGGAATCGGGTGTTGTTGTTTGTGGTATCATTTGCGACATCAATTTAAAAAACCAGAATAAATGCCTAGGCCCTTCTTAAGGAGAAAACAATGGGAAATTCACCGTTTTCATCAACGGACTGGATGCGAAGTTGGGTAGAGCTTCAGCAAAAATTTTGGCAGGACTCGACCAACATGACCCAGAATGGCTGGTGGAAGACGGTCATGCCGAATATGCCGAGCATGCCGAACATGCCGATGGACTTTTTTACCAAGGCCATGGGCACGATGAACCCGATGATGAATCCGCTCGCCATGATGCAATCGATGCAATCGGCTGGCACACAAGACATGTTCATGAAGAACATGATGTCATCCATGAATGGTTTTACCCAGATGGGCCAGACCATTTTATCGCTGTTGCAATCCACGGGAGATATTTCCAAGACAGGGGATTGGACGGCGATGGTGGAGAAGACGATGGAGCAGTTTCGCGGGATGATGGCGAACGCCTCTGACAATCCATTTGCTTTTCCTTTTTTCAACCCCATGGGACCGATGAACCAGACGCTGGAATCGTTCAACCAGATGCTGGCTGGCAATCCGATGTTTGCGCAACTGGGCGGCAGTCTTGGGTCGTCCAACAACCCTTACGCGATGTTGCAGACGGTATTGGGTTTTCCCGGTGTTGGCATTGGTCGTGAGAAGCAGGAATTGTTGCAACGCGCCATGTCGTTTGGCATGGAATTCCAAAAATCCTTCACCGAATATCAGTCTTTGAAGAATGGGATGAAGGTCAAGGCGTTGGAGAAGTTGCAAGCCAAGCTCATCGAGTTGGGCAAGGGTGAGAAGAAGATTGACACCTTGCGTGGGGCGTTTGTCCTTTTGATCGATTGTCTTGAGGAAGCGCATGGGGAATTGGTTGTCACCGACAAATATCTTGAGATCAATGCAAAAATGGTCAAAGATATGATGAACTTCCGTATAGCGGTGCAGGAAATCACCGACGGTATGTTGTCGGCGATGAATATTCCGAGTCGTCGGGAAGTGGATGCGGCCTACAAAAAGATTCAGGTCTTGAAGCGTCAGGTGCGTGAGATTGAGGAGGAACTCAAGGAACTTCGTGCCGGTGGCGGCGGTGGTGGCAGTGGAAGTGGTGAACTGAAGCAGATTCAGGAGACATTGTCCAACATGGATGCGGAGAATGTGCGCATTGATCTTGAAGCACTTCAGGCGCATGTTGAGAAGACCCTGGGTGCGGTTCCGGTCAGTGAGAAGAAGATGGGCCGTAAAAAGACCGGCGTTGCCAAGGATGAAACCGAGAAGAAAGGAGCCTAACCCATGTTTCCGTTCGACATCAAACCTGAAGCGGCTGCCAAGGAATTAAACGCTTATTATAAGCAATTGTCCGCCGGGATGAAGACCTTGAGTGAATTGGGGCCTATTTCCGAGGGGATCAGCGGTAAGGAGGCGGTGTATGAAGAGGACAAGGTTGTCCTGTATCATTACACCCCGAGGGTAGAGAAGCCCCACGGCATTCCTGTGTTGGTGATTTATGCCTTGGTGAATCGTCCTTATGTGGCGGATATGCAGGAAGATCGGTCTTTGATTCGTGGGTTATTGGATCAGGGATTGGATGTTTACATCATCGACTGGGGTTATCCCGACGCCTCGGATCGGTATCAAGAGCTTGATGATCATATCAACGGCTACGTGCGGCACTGTGTTGATTTTATTTGTGCCCGTTATGATTTGCCGAGCATCAACATCCTGGGCATTTGCCAGGGTGGTACGTTCAGCATTTGTTTTACGTCGCTTTACCCCGAGAAGGTTAAGAATTTGGTGACGGTTGTGACACCGGTTGATTTTCACGGTGGCAAGAATGTGTTGGGTTCCTGGGGTAAGGATTTGGATGTTGACCTGATTGTGGATGGCATGGGCAATGTGGCGGGTGATCTGTTGAATTTCACCTTTTTGTCCATGAGTCCTTATCGTCTGACGGGTCAAAAATATCTGGATATGATTCCGGTATTGGAAGATCCGGTTGGGTTGATGAACTTTTTGCGGATGGAAAAATGGATTTTTGATTCACCGGATCAGCCGGGTGAGACTTTCCGCCAGTTTGTCAAAGATTTCTTCCAGGACAACAAGTTGATCAAGGGTGAGGTGCGTATTGGCGGCAAGCGGGTGGACATGAAGAACATCACCATGCCTGTTTTCAATGTATTTGCCACCAAGGATCATTTGGTACCGCCTCCGGCATCGCAGGCACTGGGGAAATATTCCAATAGCAAGGACTACTCTGAATTTCCCTTCAAGGGTGGTCACATTGGTATTTTCACATCGGGACGTTCCATGGCGGAGGTTCCTCCGGCCATTGCGACCTGGGTTAAGGCGCACGGGTAGGTTGGCGTCGGCTTGATTTGGGTTCTTGTTACAAAATGCCCCGGCCTCGTGCCGGGGTTTTTTTAGGCGTGTTGACATTAAATTATTAAAAGAAAAAAGGGGTCTGGGGGATTCCCCCCAG
>PEAO01000015.1 GCA_002753615.1 Magnetococcales bacterium DCbin2 | reverse complement strand
CCGCCCCCCCCCCCCTGTGGGGGGGGGGGGGGAAAACGCCCACGGAATTTTTTTATCTCTCCCCTCCCCATAACGAACCCATCAAAATGTCCCCTTTTCCATTTTTTCATTCACCCAGAACGCCCCATTGCCGACAAATTCTCCAGGTACACAGTGACCCTTCTCCCTGGGACATGACAAGATGAAGGGATGCAGCACTTTTCTTTTGTCCTTGGGATCGTGGGATCACCCCGTCGATCTGAACAGCTCAGTTTTATTGCGGAGGAGACCATGAAACGGATCATCGGAATGGCAACCATCATCGGGACACTGGGATGGTTTGGCGGAGATTCCTGGGCATTTCGGGCCGATGATCTGACCAAACTGGTCCAGACCAATCAATGCCGCCAATGTGATTTATCGGAGGCCGATCTTTCGGGGGTTTATCTGGCCGAAGCCGATTTACGTGCCGCCAATCTTCGGGAGGCCAATCTGACGGGTGCCAACCTGTGGCGCGCCAACCTTAAAGATGCCAATCTGGTGATGGCCAACCTGACCCGCGCCCATCTGGCGCGGGCCTCACTCAACAGTGCCGATCTCTCAGGGGCCAATCTGACCAACGCCGATTTAAGCATGGCGCGATTGCAATACGCTTGGTTGCAAAACACCCGCCTCACCGCATCGCAACTGAGCCTCGCCAACCTGTACGGTGCCAGACTCCAGGGGGCCGATTTCTCCCGCGCCGCCATCCGGCAAACCGACCTACGCAAGGCCAAACTCGATGGGGCGGTCATGCGCAAAATGGACTATGGCAACCTGGATAAAAAAGAAAATTCCGGCGACAGCAAGCTTGATTATGCCGGCCTGGGTGGCCCCATGCTCTCCATCAAACAAATCTCCACCCTGGCCATCTACGAAGGACCGATCCGATTGACCCGATAAACACCGTGCGAGGGTGTCTGCGATGGATCTGGAAAAACCATAACTCGTGTCGTCCACATCATTCGTATTGTATTATAAATCGCACTCATTTATACTCGCGCTGGCAAGTAAGGCTGTTCCGTATAGCAAAATATCGGGGGGATTTTCATGACGCAAACCATCAATTCTGGGGACTATTGCAATAACATTCAGAAAAAGGTGACCGTTCATCACCATCCTGGCGTTGCACCAGAACAGCCCCATCCCGTTTGCCGTCCACCGACAGGTTGGTCTCCCTCAGAAGGTTATGATGTTTTTATCAGTTATTCCAGCCAGGATCGAAAGTTTGCACAACCGTTGGCCGAAAAACTTTTGGCCGACGGCTTGAAAATCTGGTTTGACGAGTGGATACTCAAACCTGGAGATCCTATTCCCGCAGCCATTGAAAATGGACTGGAAAAATCCCGGATCTTTTTAGCCATTTTCTCGCCTCAGTATCTCCAGTCAGAGTGGACCCAGGTAGAACGGGGGGCAGCCATGTTTCGTGATCCCGCCAATCGCACACGCCGATTTATCCCTGTTTTATATCAAAGTTGCAAACTGCCAGATATGCTGGCCCAATACAAGCAAATCGACCTTCGGGCCAATGCACTGGAGGAATATAAGAAATTGTTGGAAGCCTGCCGTCAGGGAGAGTAAGAAATTCCAAATTTCTTATTCTCCCTCCCACGGACTTCCCAATTATAGGGTTTCTCCCTCATAAATATTTTCGTCGTCGTTCTTCTCGTTTTTGGAATTGTGAGCATTGCCTTGTTTACGCGCAATTTCTTCCCTGAGCGTGGCTGCGGAATCATCCAGAACGTCCCATGGAAACATTTTCAATTCCGGGGTATCGAGATCATCGCGTGGTGGTTGGGACACTTGATCGGCCAATTGTTTATCGGAGTCGAGTAGACCCGTTTGCAACTCGGAATATGTTGGCGAGATGGAATCTCGATCGCCTTTGAACACCTTGGCATCCAATTCCTCCCGTGTAAAATCTTCTGATTCATCGATCAATTGCTTCAGTTTCTTGTCGTAAAGCTCAACATGTGCGGCTTCATTATTCAACTTTTCCCGGTGTGCAATAAGAAAAGCCTCACGATCCAGATTATCCTTTTGTCCCTGTAGATTAATCAGTTCAATACGCTTATCATAAAGGGAGTCACGTTTGCGTTTCTGTATCTTAATGTTCAAATCTTCGCTATAGGATGGAAGCTTTTTGATATTAAATACTTCGACTTCGATGCCATAGAATTTTCTCAAATGAAGGGCTGTCAGTTCACAGAGGTTCCGCTGAAACTTATTCAAAGATTTGAGTGCATCCAAAAGTTGTGCCTCGGTGAATTGCGAAAAAGAGGCTGCAATATGGCTACATAATTGCGCACCAACGGCATCTAAATCGAAATCCCGTTGCAGAAAGTCACTCCACCCCCCTTCGTTAACACCATTGACCCGGAATTCACCTTCAATAGGAATGTGATATTCCCCCTGATGGGGGAATATATTCACCGTGAACCGTCTGTGGACAGCGATCAATGTCATCAATTTTTCGGTGATGTGGGTATTCCCCGGGAGTATTCTGATTTCAAGATCTGTGGCATCAAACTTTTCCAGTGTTGACTGGATGATGGTGTGCAAATTTTCGCGGACCGATCGGTCGTGTTCCTGTTTGGCTTGCTCAAACTCCATATAAAACTTTTCAGGATTCAATCCAAGAAGATACCCTCGAATCCTCTCAACCACCTTATCGGTCATCGTTTTATCAATGATTCCCGGCTCGTTCACTTCCAATTTCAGCAAATGTTTGACGGCCCCAAGCTTGCGGAGCCGTCCGTTGATATAGAAACCAAGGCTGGCCGGAACCCCCATCGTATTGGTTTGAAACTCTGCCTGGTGCTGCTCCAGAACAAACCCTACCAATAATTTTTCAGGGCCAAGTTCGGTTTTACTCATCAACGGCTTCAGTGTGAAACCGATCTCTTTGGCTTCCACCTCCATATCTCGGATGATATGCTCTTTAATTTCATCGAACCCGGCCAACACCTCTTCATAGGGTTTATCGATCAAAACGCTTTTAATGGTTTTATCCATTGTTTTGGCAAACCATTCTTGCAAATCGGGTGCCCCCCCCAGCCGATATCTGGCATAATCTTGGAGATGGGCGTGCGCTTGGTTATGAACCTCAATCGGCTTGGGAAATTGAAGACTGATGGTAACCACTGCGGTCAGCGTATCATCAAATTTTTTGACAGGCCGTTTCTCAAGGAAAGTCAAACTCCAATTGGCAACATGCCATCCCCTTTCCGCCAACGCTTCCAGTAATAACCGTTGCAAATATTCTTTCAATTTCCCAGAATGATAGTCTGAGAAAAAATCATAGGGTTTATATCTTTCCAGAACACCGCGAGACACCGTCTGTTTGATCAAATCCGAAAGACTGGGTATGCGATGATTTTCAACCAGTGCATAGATTTTTCTCTCCGGGATTAATTGCAGAGAAAGGTTCATACTTACCCTCTGCGGTACAGGATAGCCGGGGACTTCGACAGCGTGGTCATCGATCGTCAATTTTTGGGTGTTTTGAATATGATCAAATTTTTCTGGATTGATATAAACCTTCAAAGCGATTCCAAAATCCTTAGCCCTTTCTTCGACACGCACTTGCATATCATTTTGGTATTGGAAGAATCCGTTAATATAATATTCTTCTCTTCCGGCAATGACGCTTCTGATCCATTGCACAATCAACAGATCCAATGAAGGGCCGGGATTATTGCGATCTTGTAATTGGCTTATAAAAGATGATTCCTGATGGGGAATGCAATAGGCCTGATACCTGACGACAACACTCAAGAGTCGGTCGCGGGGAAAATCATTGAGTTTAAGCTGTAGACCAGGGTGCTGCGCAGCATCCGTAAACCCGGAAACATCTTTGACAATGTAATATTCAACTTCTGGTGTTCTTATTCTATTCCACCAAGATGGGGTAAAAGTTTTCTTTGTTTTTGGGTTATAATAGAGCAAACGCCAATTTGGTTCCAAACGACCCGATGGTGGACTGGAAACTTTTTTGAAAACAGAACCAATCTGGTGTTCAAGCATCATGATAAAAATCCCCCGCCAGAATTAGGACATCGCCCCTCTGATATGGGCGATAAGACGTTTGACAAGTTTTTCGCGTACCGCCATTTGCCTGAATTTTTCAGAATCCACCGCATTCACCGGAATGCGGCGATAGGATTGAATAATTGAAAATATGGCCCTCATCATGGTCACAGGCCAATTCCGCAGTGGTACAACCTCTTTCTTGGCCTGCGATACCATGTGATGGAGCATTTGATTAAATTTTTCCAAAACTTCAGCCTGATTCGACAGATTTGAACCCGAGCTTTCCAACCCATGGATCATGAGGAACCATTTATAGACAATCACGGCTATACAAAAACGCAGTATTAATGATGGATTTCCCTTGGTAACATCTAGGACAGACGCAAACATCTGTAGATAGATATTTGATTTTTCAATCTGGGGTTGGTGGTGATCAATCGCTTTCAAAATAGAATGCGTCTCATCCTCTTCGATGAGAGAGACTATAAAAATTATGAATTGATCTATTTCGTCCTCAATATCATATCTATCGACAACCAAACCAAGAAATAACAGGATATGACTGATTCGCTCTTCTTTCTCCATCGAACGGAAATGATATTCCGCCATGAGCAACCAACCAGAAAGGAGTGTCAATAACTCATTTTCGGCAGTATCTTTTCGGGAGAAAAAACAAATTCCAAGGGTTTTCTGACCATACTTCCCAACCGGGGTTCCAAAGACAACCGCCGCAGAAAAATCAAAAATAATCTGACTCAACATTCTTTGGACAACGCTCATCTCGACATCACCCTGATGAAATGCCGGGACAAGGGAAGAAATATAGTGACAATTCTCAAATATTTTATTGGGATTCCCCTTTAAATAGGCGAGCAGCCCATTGTACGCTTCAGCCTGCAATGAATCGGATGACCCCTTGAGCAATTCAACAAACCACACTTTTGCATCAATCTTGGCAGAATGCCCAAATTGCTTGATATAATGCAGTAATATCCCCTGATAGGGGGCCTCCTTGGACAAATATCGGAGTAAGTAATCGACGGATGACTCCAAATGATGCTGATTCAATTCCTTTAACAATTGGTTGAAACGCCCCCAAATCTGCTGGCCTGAATCACGAGTGGGCAGTACATCGATCAGCCACTGATTGACGACCGGGATCGCCGCAGTGGCGGCAATCCGTTCGCGGTAGATCCGAATCAGATGATCGGCAACGGTCTCGGATGAAAAATCCAGAAGAAGGCGACGCTGACGAATGATTGCAAATAGGTTATGCAGAAAAACCGGTTGATCATTATTGAAATAGTGCCGAAATTCCAATTCCAAATCAGACTCTTTGAAACCCATGAAACGCAAACCATTGCTGTGCTTCCATTCAAGCTGGCAATGATTGATATAGGACTCCATGTTCTGCTCCCACCCCTTTTGATAAGACTTCCCCTCGGAAGGCCATTGGAGCGTTGCATAAGTTTCCTGCGGGGTTGGAATATCACCATCCGGCAGCAACGAAGCGACTAAACTCTGAAACTCCTCGAATGATAAATTGGGAAATTGCACTGCGATATAACACACAGTTCTACATATTTCCCGATTCATGGTTTCTGAACCTACAATCTTTTGTAATCGATTGTCGGACTTGGATTGACTCTGCTTTGGACTGATGATTACTTCGGAAAACTGCCGTGCCTCTGTTGTTTCATGGGCATCAAGATCAAAAATATTGATGTATATCTTTTTTCCACTATGAACTACGGTTTCCAAATGATTGGGATGCACGCGACACAGAATAAAACGATTGCCATCTTTTAATTTTTTCTTGATCTGATCAACGTTGGTTAAATTATCCATATAAATGGTACCGACAAAATTCGGGTCGGTATGATTATCCACGACCAACGCTTTACATGAATCCTTGTCACCATAATCAAGATCCAATAAATCGTTCAAATTATAATTGGATCGGTTGATAGAATAAAAATTAACCTCGTATGCTGAAACCCGATGAATGCCAGATAGAATTCTACGCGCAACATCCAAAGACCGCCCTTGGTCCGATGACGACAAGATCAACAGGCGTTCTTCGGCAATCGATTTCATCATTTTTGCCAAATCTTTGGGTGACCAGTCGGGATTCAAAAGTCCAAAATCCAATGGACTCAGATGATCACGCAATGCCTTTTGCTTGGCATCCGGTTCATTGTCGGCTGTTTCGGCCCCTAATTTATTTTGCAAGAAGACAAAATCAGCTTTGATTCTTTGCTGAAATTGAGTATTCCTGCTGTAATCCCCTGAATTGATATCCTGCGTATTTTTCTCTTTTTTCTCCCCTTCCTGCCTCGACCCACTGGGCGATTCTGGTGGTTTCTCTCCGTTAGGTTCTTGGTCTTGACCCCTTGGCGAGTCAGCACCCAAATCCCCCTCCTCCTTCGCGCCCGTCTGAAACTTCGTAGCCTGGGTCTGGGTGGGTTCTGGCGACTTGGGACCCACACCCTCCGTGTCCTTAGGACTTTCATCTTCTTGCGTCATGACCCACATCCAATCCTGTCACAATTGTTGATCGAAAAAATGATCACCATCCGTTTTTATCACTCCACACCTGACAAATCCTTGCAAATCATGGATCAATGATGCAAAAACGTATCTTTACAAGGTGAACCTAGGAATCAGATTGGTAAATATATTCTGACTTTTGACATTTTATAAGACTATTTTGTCTATTTTGAACGCGCCATATTTTTTTGTCAACGACTCCATGATGATCGTAACAATCATCTCTCCTTCATTCATCCGCTACCAACTTTGAGGGTTTCCACCATGTCGATAGAACGATACGACCAGAATGGATATCCAATATTTATTTTTGATGACGACCCCATTGAACATGGCTCCAAAAAGGGGATCTATAAGATCGCCTCCCGTGGCGATGTGATCGCCAAAGTCATCTTTGAAGATTGTGCGGCCATTGAAAATCAATGCAAACGTTTCCTGGAACTGGGAAACGAAGAACGGGACCACTCCGAAACAACATTTGAATTTTCCTGGCCCAAAGCCCTCCTTTACGATGAACAAAAACGTTTTTGCGGTTTTACCATGGCGGCATTCTATAGCCTGGTCCCACTCTCAAGCCTCCACCACTCTGGTTCCAAACTACTCAAATCAAAACAAGATAACCATTGGCGTTCCTGTCACGAGGCCGGTTTACACTTGGCCCAGGCCATGGTCGATTTACACCATAAAGAAATATTTTCGCACGAAATCATCGAAGATAACCTCATGTTATCCTCAAAAGGACAGTTGGTCTGGCTTGGGGTGGACAATCTGTCAGACCGGGAAAGTGACGCCGCTAGCCTTTGGGCCTCTCTCCCTTCCGATAAAAAATATCGTAAGCTACAAACATGGGACGCTTTCAGCCTGGGGATCACCCTTTTCAAACTGCTCATGCAGGGCCATCACCCTTTCCAGGGACAATGGCGCGGCAAAGGCCACGTCAATACCCTGGATCATCGCACCATGAACGGTTTGACCCCCTACCATCGCCGTAATCGCAGCCTCGTCCGACCACCCAGAAATGCCCCCCTCTATGACGCACTGTCTCCTGAATTAATCAGTTTGTTTGATCGCCTCATGGTCCTGGGCACCCACAACCCCACCCAATGCCCTACCCCCCAGGAATGGGTCGAAGCGTTCACCCAAACCCTCCACAATTTACCCATACGCCGTCCCAAAAAAGCCCTGCCCAACCCACCAGAACCACCCCCGTTCCCAGTGGAACCCATCGATAAACCCCTCACATTCCTACGGCGAAACCGCTTCATGCTGGCTTTGGCATTTCTCATGTTATTGGGGGCTATCTTCCTCGAAAGAAGATACTCCGAACAACAATATATCAATCTACAGACAAAAATTCGCAATACCATTTCCGCGACATTAAAATCATCAAAAGATGTTGGCGAAGCCGTACTCCGGGTAAATACCGCAGCTAAAAGACTAAAAAATAGTATTGATTTGGCTGCTATATCAACAAGATATAATATAAACATCAAAGAAGATGAAGAACTATTACAAAAAGAAAAAGAGAGGCTCGACCAATTTTTGGTCGCCTATAAAAATGGGATAGAATATTTATGCGCTTTCTCACCCGGAGATGTGACTCAAGCCAACCAAGATTACTTGGAGAAAGAGGGAGGTGATCCAAAAGTATCCTTGAGGATCAAACTCCTGGAAACCCATGTACAACACTGCGACACGCTACAATCCAACTCTTGGGAATCAAGCATTATCGATAATTTTAAATCAGTACTAGCGACCTATCCATAACGTTCACAACGGAGTCAAACGCATGTCTCAATCCAAAACGCTTGTCAGTTGCATGGTGTTTTCATTGATCCTTTCTGGATGTGCCACCGGTTCACAAATGAGTGACCGAACGGCAACCACGGCACAAGGGGCAGGGGCGGGAGCCGTCATCGGTGCGATAACCGGGGCGGCATTGTCTCATAATGATCGGGGTAAAGGGGCACTCATTGGCGGTATCGTCGGCTTGTTGGCCGGGAGTATCGTCGGAGATCAAGTCGCACAAATGAAACAACAGCGCATCGCCAAAGAGGAAAACCTAGATCAACAAATTGCCCAAACCAACGAATACCGCGTTTTCGCCCAAAATTATCAGGGAGAACTCCAACAAACCGTCGCGCGCATCGCAGCCGAATCCGCAACCCTGCAACGACAAAGAAAACAGGGGCAGTTGAATCAACAAGATCTCCAAAATCACTTGGCCAGCATTACCAAACAACGTGACAACCTCAATAAGACCATCGCCGCCTTGGACGACGAACTTCAAGCCAAAAAAGAGGTCTATGCCTACAAAACCGGCATGAACAAAAAAGAAAAGATCCACGACGCTTCCGTTTCTCGTGAAAAACTAGACCTCATGCAACAAGAAATGGCCCAATTGCGCACCGCAATCAATGCCATTGGTCAGGAAGATCGGCAATTGGCGGAAATGTCCAGTGCGTGGCGTTGATACCCAGCCCTTGCACTCTTTGTCACACCCCGTTATCCATCAAGCCAGGACCATTTTCCTATGAAAAAAAATCTCTCGATCCCGCTCTTGCTCTTGGGTCTGCTCACAATGCTGTTGCCAGGATGTGCCTCTGGACCCAACCCCTATAATGACCCGCGACAGGGGGGACTGCTCGGTGGACTCCAAGGCGAAAGTGGCGGAGATTACGATCTTCGTGAACAACAACGCCGTGATCGGCTTCAGATGCTAAAACAACAGGAAAACCAGCTCCACCAAGAAAATGCACTCTATGAATCAAACATCCACAGCCAGGAAGAGATGTTGCAAGATCTGAGAGACCAGGTTCAAACGACCTCCGACAATCTTGCCGATTTGCGCAAAAAAATCCAAAACATGGAAAAACAAAAACATCTCAAAGCCTCGGAAAAGGGGGAACTGGCCAAAAAACTGGCTTCCATGCGGCAACAAATCAATGACAAAACCTCTGCCCTCCAAAACAGCGACGCCGGTTCCACAAATCCAGAAACGATCCAATTATTGGAAAAACAGCTTGATCAGCTACGCCGTGAATATGCCATCCTGCGCGAACGCGGAGAATCCCTTTTCGTTCGTGATCCAACCCAATAAAGATCGCACCATTGGATAAGTCTTACGGGTCATAGAGCAATCCATTGCACGTTCAAAGTCCAATGATGACGGGAATCCATGGGGGTCATCCCCCATGGATTCCCATGGTCATGGTTCTCTTTGGCCTATTTTTGATCATCTTTTTGATGTTTTTTGGGATCGTCCCCCCTGCGATGGGAACCCCCATGGGGCTGACCTTCTTCTCGGAAACACCCCCACGCCCCCGTTCACAAAATGTGGATATTCCTTCCCTCGAACTGATCACACGCATCGATCGCCATTTAATCACGATCCCAGCGGGGGAATCCATTGCGCAACGCTTCTTCCAACGGTTTCCTTCCCACCTCACAGAGGACCCCCTCACCATAGAAAACCTGAATCTTTTCCTCCAATCGCTGGATCGTTACGCCTCCTACATCCCACCCCAGCCCAAATCCATCACACCTCTGCTAGAAAAAGAGACCACACGCGCCATGGGAACATTGCTGCTTCCATGGAAAAACAACATACTCATGGTACCCGCCAAAGGGGGGGCAGCCTTTCACGATGGCTTGGAGGATGCCCAGTTCTTGCGTGCCATTCAGGGAAAAAAAATCTCTGACTTCACTGTGGATCACGTTGCCGCACAGATTGATAACGCCTTCCTTCACAACATGTCCGTCCAGTTTTCATTCATTCATCCCGCTTCCAATCAAGAAATGACTCTTCCGTTGCACCAAAGAGACTTCTTTCCCGCACCCGTTGAAGTCAACCATGTCGTTATCAGTCCTCAGCATCCGGTGTTCTATATCAGAATCCTGAAGTTCACATCCCACCAAACCCGTGATGCACTGGAAGCGGCCATATTGGCCATAACCCACACGACGCACCACCTGTTTTTGGATCTCAGATATTGTTTGGGTGGGGATTACCACGAAGCCCTCGATACAGCCTCTCTCTTCATTCCCCAGGACAGACTTATGGCAAAAACCTTGGATAAAACAGGCGATAGCCAATATTATTATAGTATCCCTGGCAAAAAAATTCTCAACCGTCCCATCTCGATTCTGGTCGGTCCGCATACCGCAAGTGCCGGCGAAGTGTTCGCCCAAACCATGGCCGATTCCGCAGGAAACACGTTCCTCGTAGGGGCTAAAACATACGGTAAATGTCTGTCACAAAAGGATTTCCCATTATCCAACGGCGGGCATTTAAGGCTTTCAAATCTGAAACTCTTCGGCGCGGATGGTTCGACCTGCAAATCAGCCGCAAAGGATCCCAATATTTACATCCCGCCACCGCAATTATTCGACACCAAAGAGGTGATCTCTGCGATTATGAGATCAAGGACGACAACCGTTTCGCCAACCCGAAAATATCCGAACCGTCCATCAATTTTCAGTCCAACAAATCCTTATGACAGGTCAGGCATCTAGGGCGTGTTGACATTCAATGAATTAAAAAAAGAAAAGGGGGGTGGGGGGGATTCCCCCCAGGGTTTTGACTTTTAAAAAAAAGCTCCATTCTTCGTTTTTGAATTTAAATAAGGTCAAAAACAAAATCAAAAACGAAGAATGAAACTCTTTATTTAAATTCAAAGTCAAAACCCTGGGGGCAATCCCCCAGACCCCTTTTTTCTTTCAATAATTTCTTAGGGGGTAGGAAGGGGTGCCGCCTTGAAGCCCTCCTCTTTGGGGGCCTCAACTTTCTTGGGGGCAACGATAAGACTCTCCTTTCGGGCGTTCTTTAAAAACATGTCGCCAACGGCGTTGGCAATCCGAAAAATCTCATCCCTCCCCGAAAATTTCACAAGCGATAGGTTTGTTTTTTCAACCTTGGCAAATTTAAAAACCGTCTCGGACCCATTCTTCCGTTTGACGGTGAGTTCCAAAAGGGGCTTATCCATGGCGGTGGCATTGTCACCGACCGCTTCTTCCAAACCGTCGGCACTTAAATGGGCAACGGCGCGGGCCAGTTTGGCCAATTCTTCCATATTGGCCGTCTCCCCAGAAGCCAACGGTTGCAACGTCCAGGAGACCTGCTCCGCTGGCGGGGTGGGAGCGTTGGTCGCTTCCGGTTTGACATCCTTCTTTTCGGCTGGAGGGGCTGGCTCTTGACGTGTCACCGTCAACCCCGCAAACGTCATGGTTGCAATCTCTTCCAGGGGAATGGCCAGAATGGATTTGTCCATCCACTCATCCACCTTGACCGGTGCCTGATGATTGGCAAATGCTACCGATAACGTCGCTTCCGAACCTTCGAGTCGCGCATGAACCTGGCGCAAACCAGGAGAGGTTCCCAAATAAAGGACCACCTTGGAAGTCCCATTCTGACTGAGGACAATTTTGCGTTCAAACTCTTTCTCCGCCACCTTGAACCGAGTTTGCGCCGAGGCGGTAGTGGCAACCGGCAATCCGTGCTTCAAATGGGATAAACCCTCCAATAAGCTATCCACCTGGGGACCGTTGGCGGGAAACCCCTTGTGATCGGGGAGAATCCAATGGCCATCCTTCTTGGCCAGGGTGATGGATTCCCCTGCGCCGCCAGCGATGGAGACCCCATCGATGTCGGCCCCCTTGAAGGCGACCAACCCAATATCGGGTCCCTGGGTGCTGAGACCAGGACCAAAAAAGACCAGGACCAAAGCCAAAATCACTTGGATCGCCAGGACAATGGTCAAAATGCGGATGTGCTTTTCCATGGATTCAACCTCCGCTCAAAATAGACTGGTAACGGGCATGTTCTTGGAGTCTGGCCCGGCGTCGCCAAAACCAAACCGACATCAACCCCAAAACCGCAATGCCATAATGGAGATACTCCAAAGCCATCCGCTGGGATTGCTCCATCTGCTCCAGAGTCCTGCTGAAATGACCCCGGGAACGGATGCTCAACAAACCACGATCCTCCAACGACCAGTCAACGGCATTTTGTAGAAACTCCAATGGTTTGGAATAGACCGTCCCCATCCCCTGAGAGGCAAGATCTAAAATGTTGTCTTCGGAAAACCCTTCACTGGCAATGAGAATGATCCGGGCCGATTCTCCAGAGCGATCAATCACCCCGGCGATGGTTTTCTTGGATTCCGCTTTGGCCGGGTCTTCCGAATTTTGAGGCGAATTCTGGGGCGAATCTTTGGGAGCATCCTTGTCCTTCTCCTCTTTTTCCGCTTTCAGGAGAGGCGATGGTTTCCCCTTGAAGAAAGAATCAAACCGCCCTTCGACCAGGGTGGCCAATACCCTGGGTTTGGGGGGATCGTCGGTGGCAAACCCAAGTTCGGGGAATGCCTGATAATTGGGAACGACATCCAGATCGTCCGATACCCATGATTTTTCAGAAGAGGTCAGGAGTGTGATCACTTTGCGCTCTTTGTTCTTCTGGGGATCCACCGTGATGGGGGAAGGCCAGTTGACGGTCAATTGACCGAGACCGGAGGTGATGGGAATCTCCCGGTTGAGGCCGTCTTGCCGAACGTCGGCAAAAAATCCATACGGCAGCATCCGAATTTCCTGGACAGTGATCGGTCCCAACTGGCGTTGGACGGGGATCGGCAGGGCATCATTCTGCGCATCCAATACCATGGTCTCCTCCAAGGTGATCCCCATGTGGGCCAACCAATCTTTCAAACCCGTATCCACCTTGGTAGCGGTCAAGCTTCGCCCCACAGTGACATCATATGGGGAGGCGGCCAGCACGACGCTGCCCCCTTGCATCAGAAATTGGTCGATGGCAAAAAGTTGCTCTTCTTTCAATTCCTTCGGGCCGAGGACCATGAGAAGATCGGTCTCTTCGGGAACTTGGCCCGTCATCAGATTGTTTTCGTTGATACGGGCGTTACCCCCAAGAATCTCCTTAACGCGGGTATACTCCTTGCCCGGCATTCCGGGATTGAACGAGCGTTCGGGAAGCACCATGGTGACGGTTTTTAAAAAGCCCGGAGCCAAGCGTTTGATCGCCGCCTCGACCGATTTGCTCAACGCCGGTTTGGTCAACTCCTGGGGAAGGGGAACCTGGATGGTGTCGGTACCCGATTCCAGGACCATGTAGAACCAAAAGGGTTTGGGATCGAACAGGCTGGCAATCTGCGGTCCAAAACCAAACCGTTTTTCCAGTTCACTCCCCAATTGACCACCATTGGCTTCGGGATCGGAAAATTTTACGGTGAGGTGACCCTGAGACTTCACGGCCAGTTCATCCAGGAATGATTTTAATTCCCCCTTAAAATCGACCAGACTTTTGGGAAGTTTATCATCCGCCGACATATAGCCGTTGAACGTGATGGCGCGATCAAAAGATTCAAAAGGGTTGCCGCCCCCCTGATAGGCGGTCAATGTTTTACGAATGGCCCCGGTGATGGCATATTCGGGATTTTTCAGTTCCACCGCCAGATCCTGTTCACTCCCCGCCTTGATTTCGATCAGGTCACGATATCCCAAAACTTCATACTGGTCGCCATAGGCGATGACCAGATCGAAGTAGGCGTTGACCACCGAAGATTGATAGCGGTTGGCCATTTGGAACGGCACCGGACGGATGCCGAAGCGGGAGGCCGCCTCCTCTTCCAGGGCGGTATCCTGTTGGGGATCGACAAACTCTACCCGTATTTGATCATGTCCGGCGACGGCGTATTCTTGCAGGAGATCCTTGAGCCTGGGGACGAGAGGGGCCAACAGCGGATGGGTTTTGGCGGAAAAATAGCCCCGGATGAGCAAAGGCTCCCGAATCCGCTCCAGATAGGCGGCGGTGGCGGGAGAGAGGGAATAAATCGCCCCCTGGGTCATATCGATGCGTCCCCAGCCGATGGGGGCCAGCCAGATGTTGCCCACCACCAGATTGGCCAGCACCAACCCTGTGAGCAGACCCCGTTGTTTGTGAATGGGGGTATCGGGATTATCCTGCCACCGCAATTTTTCCAGGGAATAAAGATTCAAGGTGAGGAAGATGCCGACGATGGCGGCATAATAATAGAGGTCACGGAAATCAAGGATACCCCGGGTGATGGATTCAAAGCGGGATCCGGTCCCCAGGAGGGAGAGAAAATTGGCCATGGAATGGTCGAACAGGTTGGTCAGGGTGGGAGAACCCACCAAGTAAAACGCGCTGCACACCAGGGTGGTGAGGATGAGGGCGACGATAGGGTTATCGGTGCGGGCACTGGTAAACAGACCAATACTGACGTAGGCGGCGGCGAGAAAGAGAGTTGCCAGATAACCACCGATGACCGGACCCCAATCCATGGGGCCAAGAATGGAAACGGTCATGGGGAGGGGAAGGGTCAACGCCAGGGCCACCCCGACCAAAGCCATGCCGGCGGCAAATTTTCCCAACACCAGGGTGAGGGGGCTGACGGGGCTGGTGAGGAGGGTTTCCAGGGAGCCGGAACGTCGTTCTTCCGACCAGGAGCGCATGGTCAGGGCGGCGACGAGAAAGATCATCAGAATCGGCATCCAGGAAAACAGGGGCCGGACATCGGCGATATTCCGGGCAAAAAAGGTTTCCACCCAGAAAAAGACAAACAGGGTGATGGCGAGAAACGCCCCCAAAAACAGCATGGCTGCGGGGGAGGCGAAAAACAGTGAAAATTCTTTTTGTGCGATCCGTTGAAACTCTTTCATGACGCCTCTCCTGCGGGTGCATGAATGTCATTGGCTTCGGCAAACATGGTTTCCAGGTCTTGTTTTTCCGGTTGCAGGGCAAACAATTGCACTTGTTTCTCAGCCAGTTTTTGCGCCACCAAAGGTGCGGTGTCGAACGATGCGTTAAGAATGTAGCCAAAACGGCCCGGTGGGGTGCTGATTTTTCGGACGGCGGAAACGCCAGGGATGGTTTGCAGCAGTTGTTTTTCATCACGGTCGATGGTGACCACCAGACGTGCATCCGATTCCAGGGTATCCAGGCGGGACGAACCCACCAGCCGTCCCGCCCGCAGGATGAGGACTCGGGCGCAGATGGCCTGGACCTCCTGGAGGATATGGGTAGAGACGATGACGGTCGCCTCCTTGGCCAGTTCGCCGATGAGAGTGCGCATCTGGCGAATTTGGGTGGGGTCGAGGCCGTTGGTGGGTTCGTCGAGGATGACAATTTTAGGATGGTGCAGGATCGCCTGGGCGACACCGACCCGTTGGCGATAGCCACGGGAGAGGGTATGAATGGGGGCGAGGGCTTTCTCTTTGAGTCCGGTGCGAGCGATAGTTTCGCGCAGGGCTGGTGGCCGGTCGTCTTCGGAGAGGCCGTGGAGAGTGGCTTGAAAATCGAGAAAATCCACCACGGTCATTTCTGGCCAGAGGGGGCAATTTTCCGGTAGATAGCCGATTTTCTTTTGAATTTCTCGGGTCGCGGTTCCAACTTCCAGACCATCGATGGTGATACGACCGTGTGTCGGTTCCAAAAATCCGGTGATCATCCGCATGATGGTTGTTTTGCCGGCCCCGTTATGTCCCAGCAGACCGACGACTTCGCCCCGTTCGATGTGGAAGGATACATCATCCACGACGGCGATACCGCCGTATTGTCGGGTCAGACCTTTGACATCGATCACGATTCAACTCTCCTATCCATTCAAAGAAACCCAAACTCCCAACAATCCCCAAACACCCCAGACCAACGGTTTGAGTCAGATAGGACCGGTGTGCGTTGTTTGCAAGGGGTGGGGATATTTTTTTGCCAAGCGATCAAGACACGGGCAGTTATCGCTTGCGTATAATGATCTGGCCATCGGTAATGACCGTGGTTGCACCATCGGCGCAGGTCCAAAAAAGTTATCGCACTTCAGGCAACCCTACAGCATAGACGGTGGGCAAGGCAAATTTTTTTTCGTTTCTTTACAAAAGCGTTGGGGCACAATCTAGAGGATCCCCATGGATTGCAAAGGGGTGTTACCATTAAAACAATTGCCATGATACCGGGAGTACTCTATTTTCCATTTATAATGATACCACAGACCCCTAGAAGGCACCGCAATCTATTTTCTCTTTGGGATTTGGATTTGGTATTGGCACTTAATGTGTATTTATACTCAGCGACGGAGCTGTCTTCGGATTCTCTTTGTGAAAATTTATCAAAGAAACTGTTAAGCTTTTTCTTAATACTATTAACACTAACTGATGTTTTATTGTTTACACAATACCAAGAAAAGCACCACAAACCATAGAGATGGCTGATGCCGGATATTCTATATTTTTCATAGTCCAAATCGATTGATGCCATGAGATCGGTTGATTTGTTAAATAATGGTAAAGCTGATTTCAGCCTATCCAAGTTTTCATGTTTATTGTATTTTTTATAAAAACCATCTATAACATCTTGTTTTGCATCGAAAATTCCATTTTCAAGAGTCACAAATAATAGTTCGGAAATAAACTCCATATTCTCCATTCTATTGCACATTTGTTCTGTGAAACGACTTTTAAACAGGGGATGTTCTGAGAGTTTTTCGATGGTCGATAACAACTCTGTACTATGGTATTGTGCGTTTCTCAGTTCTTGCTTTTTCAGGGGTTCACCGTTTCTGTTGAGTCGGTCAAAAATGGCCTCAACGATGTTTTGATCGGAAGCATCAATATATTCGACAGGGATGTGATAACGCCAAAATTTTTGTTTATAGGGGAGCAATTCCTTGGAATCAAGATCCCCAAAATATTTTCCGTATAATTGCGGGTCGCTAAAAGGTTCTTCGCCAAATTCATTCGAAATTTTGATTTCACCATCAATAAATCTTTTGATGGATGTCAATCGTTGTTTCCCATCGATTACATCAAAGGATGTCTTGCCGGTTTTGTCATCGATTCTTTGATGTAGAAATATGGGTGGTATTGGGAAATTTTTAAGGATACTATCGATAAAAAACGACTGTTTCTCATCGTCCCAAACGCTTTTCCTTTGATATTTTGGGTTTAAGTTATACTTCTTAAGCACAAATCCTTCCCAAAAACTGGCAACCGTTATGGCGTTTGTCAATCTGTCAAGAAATTTTGTCATTTACAAATGCTCCAGAATGTTTGCCGATGTATATAAAAAATAATTATCAAAGATACTGGAGAGAACAGCATTCAATGTTGGAGATGGGTTTGGATTGATCATGGAAACTTGGACGTTGGAATCACATGTCAGCAAAAGCTCGTCAAGTTCTGCGCGGTCAACGTGCCAATAGGACAAACCGCAGATGATGATATCGTCCCCTGTACCAAATCGGGATAGAATATTTCTTCCCTCGTCACGGATACTTTTGGCCCACTGATTGCCTATCCTTTTTGACTCGCCCGATGGCGGTATCAAAGCGGTAACGGCATAATAATTTTGTAGATCGTCGTATTCCATACGGAAATCACCAATCTCTGCATCACCCGACAGATAATTTTTCTCGATGTTGAAACTATCTAACGGCAACTTATCTTTATGAACAAATCCAATAGAGCCATGTGGCTTTAGAATCGTTATTTTATTGCTTAAATTTTCCATAAGTGCAATCTTGAAATCGATACTTGCAGCTTTCAATAGGCGTTCTAGCCATATATCATAATTATAAGTTATGATCGTGATCTCATCGTACTGACCGATAACTCTCTTAATGTATTCTATCCAACGCCAAGGGCTTCCTTGCGCAATCACCTTTGACAATTTATTGTCATAATAGATGAATAAATGTTTAAGATATGCGGTCAATTCATTGTAAGCTCCAACATAAATTGGGCTTGAATTTCTTCTGTTTGCAATCAAATTACTGGCTTCTCTATTAGAGAGCAGGGCGTTTTGGACAGAAATAATATTTTCAATAATAAGTGAAGCATCTTTTTGGGAAATATTTGGGGTAACCCCAAGGTTCCATAAGTTCGGACAATGTTTATAAGACAGGAAACCAGGTTTTTTGTCAACTGGCCAGGGCACTTCGGATCCCAATCGGAAAAGATTCAAGACATCAATGTTGTCTGTTTGACGAAAGTGGCCAAGCATGTCTACGGTGAAGCCGTTTCCAAGAATAAGGCATAGTTGTGGCATGATTATCTTCTTTTATATTTTAATTTATTGTTGTATATCCAAGGATCAAACGACAGATATCCCCCAAGATTCTCGCAGTATCAACATTTTTCAATCATTTCAGTAGGATAAAAATAATACATCTAAAAACTATACGGAAATCATTTTCACATGTCAAATATATTCTGTAGGATTCCAATTCGGTAAATACAGTATCGTTTTGATAACAGGATTGTTTCTCTGAGTCAAAACGTCTCTCCAGGGCGGTGATGGATCGTGCCAAGTTTTGGAATTTTCCGACTGACATGTCACGCAAAAAATGGCACAATTACGCCACCACGCCCGTTTCTTAACTCATAGCTATCCTGGGGGTCATAATGATACTCTGTATTGAACCGTTTTCCAGATCTTTCAGGAGCGTTTCATGAGCCATGGCGGAAATTTGGAATTATTGAAAAGCAAACGTTTGGGGCCGTTGTTTGTCACCCAGTTTTTGGGTGCCCTCAACGATAATGTCTTCAAAAATGCCTTGGTGATGTTGATCACCTATCGCATCGCCTCCGAAGCGCACATGGATGGGCGGATGTTGGTGAGCCTAGCGGGGGGATTGTTCATCCTCCCCTTCTTTCTGTTTTCCGCATTCGCCGGGCAATGGGCCGACAAGTCGGAAAAATCGCTGCTGATTCAACGGATCAAACTGGCCGAAATCATCATTATGGGGTTGGCCTGTCTGGGATTTGTCCTGAATAGCCTTTGGTTTCTCATGGCCGTGCTGTTTTTGATGGGGGGGCAATCCGCCTTTTTCGGTCCGGTAAAATACGCCATCCTCCCCGACCATCTGGCCAAGGATGAATTGATCGCCGGCAACGCCTTCGTCGAGGCGGGTACTTTCCTGGCCATCCTCTTGGGAACCATCGCCAGTGGTCTCATCGTCCTCAAGGAAAACGGCGTTGAAATCATCATGGCCGCCATCATGATTATCGCCGTAGCAGGATGGGCTGCCAGCCGTCTGATCCCCCACGCCGCCGCCGCCGCCCCCGCATTGATCATCGAAACCAATTTTTTCACCAGTACCTGGTCCATCGTCCGCCAAGCGGCCAAACGGCGTGAAGTGTTCTTGGCCATCCTCGGCATCTCCTGGTTTTGGCTCGTCGGGGCCACCTATCTGACACAATTTCCCACCTTTGCCAAAGATATCATCGGCGGTAACGAAGAGGTGGTGGTGCTGTTCCTGACGGTGTTCTCCGTGGGGATCGGCGTCGGCTCCCTCCTGTGCAACCGCCTGTTGGCCGGAGAAGTAAGCGCACAGTATGTCCCTCTGGGTGCCCTGGGGATGGCCTTGTTTTCCATCGATCTTGTCGCCGCCAGCCAACGGGTGGTGGTGGGAGAACTCATTGGGGTCGCAACCTTCCTCAGTTCCGGTGCCAACTGGCGTCTCCTGGGGGATCTCCTGGGATTAGCAGTCGCCGCCGGCATCTATATCGTCCCTCTTTATGCCATCATGCAATCCTGGAGTGGTGAAGAAAACCGCTCCCAGGTGATCGCCGGCAACAACATCATGAATGCCTTGTTCATGGTGGTCTCTGCCCTGGCCACCGTGGGGTTGCTCGCCTTGGGATTTTCCATTCCTGGTATCTTTCTCGCCATGGCCATCGCCAACCTGATGGTGGCGGTCTATATCTGCAAATTGTTGCCCGATGCCTTGATCAAAACCTTGCTGGCCCGTTTGTTTGCCCTGCTGTATCGGGTAGAACTCAAGGGTTGGGATAACTGGGAGTTGGTGCGTGAACGGGCGGTGATCGTGGTCAATCATGTCTCTTTCCTGGACGCCGCACTTTTGGCCACCTACATGCCGGGAAAGCCAACCTTCGCCATCCATACCCATATGGCGGGAAAATGGTGGGTCCGTCCCTTTCTTTCCCTGATCGATGCCTTTCCCCTGGATCCCACCAGTCCGTTTGCTATTAAATCATTGGCCAAACGGGTCCGGGAGGGGCACCGTTGCGTCATCTTCCCCGAAGGGCGGATTACGGTGACCGGGGCGTTGATGAAAATCTATGAAGGGCCAGGGCTGATCGCCGATCGCGCCGATGCCGTCCTCGTCCCCATCCGCATCGATGGGGCACAATTTACGGTGTTCTCCCGGTTGAAGGGGAAGGTGCGGTTGCGTTGGTTTCCCAAAATCACCTTGACCATGCTCCCCCCCAGACGGTTTGAGGTGGATAGCCAAATCAAAGGGCGGCAACGTCGCCAACTTTTGGGGCAACAGTTGTACGATCTCCTGAGCGGGATGATCTTTGCCACCAGTACCTGGGATCAAACTTTGGATCATGCCTTGCTGGAAGCACGTAACCTCTATGGCGGTGATTTTCATGTGTTGGAGGATGTGCAGCGGCACCCCATGACCTACGACCGTTTGATCACGGTCAGTCGGGTGTTGGCAAGCCGTTTTCGGGGATTTGGCAAACCGGGGACAGTGGTGGGGTTGTTGATGCCCAATTCGGTGGCGGGAGTATCGGCATTCTTTGGTTTGCAGGCGGCAGGTCTGGTACCGGCCATGCTTAATTTTTCTGCTGGGTTGAACAACATGCGCTCTGCCTGTTTGACCGCCCAGGTCAAAACGGTTCTGACCTCCCGCCGTTTTGTCGCCATGGCCCGTCTGGAGCCGGTCATTACCGAATTGGGGGCGATTGTCGATTTTCGTTATCTGGAAGATATTGCCAAAAATTTGGGAAAAATGGACAAACTACTGGGATGGGGGCGCGGAAGGGTGGATCTCTGGTCCCAAGCGGCGCGAGGTGATGCCGATGCGACGGCGGTGGTACTCTTCACCTCCGGTTCCGAAGGGGTTCCCAAGGGGGTGGTGTTGAGCCACCGCAATCTGCTGGCCAACTGCCGCCAACTCAGTGCGCGGATCGATTATAATCCGACCGATATTATTTTTAACGCACTGCCCATCTTCCATTCGTTTGGTTTGACGGCGGGGTTGTTGTTGCCGGTTTTGTCGGGGATCAAATCGTTTCTCTATCCATCACCGCTCCATTATCGCATTGTCCCGGAGATGGTGTACGACACCAACGCCACCATCATGTTTGGGACCGACACCTTCCTCAGAGGCTATGCGCGGGTATCGAACCCTTATGATTATTACAGCGTCCGCTATGTGTTTGCGGGGGCGGAAAAGGTTAAGGAAGATACGCGCCGGTTGTGGATGGACCGTTTTGGCTTGCGCATTTTTGAGGGCTATGGTGCGACCGAGACATCACCGGCGTTGGCGACCAATACGGCGATGCATTATTCTCCCGGCACGGTGGGGCGGTTTTTGCCGGGGATCAGTTACCGTTTGGATCCCGTTGTGGGGATTGAAAATGGCGGACAATTGGTGGTCTCCGGCCCCAATATCATGAAAGGATATTGGCGTGCCGAAGCCCCTGGCGTTTTGGAACCGCCTGCCGATGGCTGGTATGATACAGGCGATATCGTTTCGGTCGATCCTCAGGGGTATGTCACCATCATCGGACGGGTCAAACGGTTTGCCAAGTTGGCCGGCGAGATGATCTCTCTGACGGCGGTGGAAAATCAGGCGACCGCTTTATGGCCGGGTTATACCCATGCGGTGACCGCGGTGGCGGATGACAAAAAGGGGGAACAATTGGTTTTGGTAACCGATTGCCCGAAGGCCAATCGGAACGAATGGTTGGAGGAGGCCAGACGCCAAGGGATCCCAGAATTGGCGGTTCCAAAAAAAATCTTGGTTGTGGATAAGGTTCCACTGTTGGGAACGGGAAAATTGGATTATGGTGCCATCAAAGGGTTGGCCGTTGGATAGGGGGTGAGGTTTCAACGAGAGGGGAAATGCCGGTCAATATGTATGCTCTGTGGAAGCGTAAACGGGTCGTGTTTTGACTAGGAAGGATCGCTCATGGGATGGCGTGTCTGAGTTGGGCCGCATATTGACAGATTTCAAGCAACCGTTTGGGAAGATCATTCTGCCAGTCTGCGACAATGAAGGGAAAGATCCGTTTTCCATCTGTATACAGGGGATCATCCTTTTTCGTTTGATCGGTTGTAAACCAGACAACGTGATACTGGGCACTGTCATCCTCTCTGGCGGCATGGTGATCCTTAGCGTTGAGAGCCCAATGCTGAAGATGTAGATCATTACCGGACAACCCAATCCATAGGCAGGTATGAGTACGGATAATGGACTGAATCCGCTGATTCCATGGATGGTCAGGATTCCCAATAGCTTTTAGAAAGGAGGTCTGATCAAAAATCAGCTCATTACTGCGTGGTTGCTTGGAGTTCTGAGGGAGGAAACCATGGGGATGCAACACGGTGACATCATGTCGGCCTACCCATTGGTTGGGACGAAACACTGTATTGACCGTAACACCGTAATATTGCAGATAGGTCTCCAGTATATTATCGAAATTCAGAGTAATAATCTGATTGGCATGACCACGGCTGGAAGCCATGACCAAGGCACCGATGGCCCTGAGAAGAGGCTGTCGGCTTAAACGGCCAAAGCCGATATCCACCAGACGGCCTTTTTTAGAGTAGAGATATTGATGGACTAGGTTTAAAAATCCAGGAGGATCATTCTTAAAATGAGTCAGTCCGAAACGTTCGATTTGCGCCTCCATGGGTTCGACTGTATTGAGGACAGTATTTCCGCTCTGTAGCATATTTTCGACCAATGTCTTCCAGTCTGGCAATCCAACACCGGCAGAGAGTCCGGCCCCCAGTATGATCGCCAGACGACCTTCGTAGAGTTGATTCCCCAGGTATTGAATAACATTGTCAGGGTATTGCCAGTAGCCACTGAGATTCATGTCAACGGGCATGTTCATCTCCTCGCGGTCTAGAAGCGGTTGTCGGTCATGGATATCTTTGAATAACAAAGTGACAAAATGGACAACAGCCAAGTGGATTCTCTTTCTTTAGACTGTTCCTTTTGTTGATGTTCTCGGACAAACGCCAGGGGATCGCTAATTGCTAATGTTTTCAGTATTCCCTTTTCAAAAGTTTCTTGAGTATCATTACAGAATTCTTCTCGGAGGCCTCGGGAAAAAAGAAAACCATGCGCTATTTTAATCAGAGGGACTGATGCAATCAATTGGTTACGGATCTTGGGATCCCATTCGTTTTGAATATAATCGATGGCTACGGTTAAAAGTGACTGGTGTTGATCGAGAAATTCCATTTCTTTCAAGTCATTTAAGTGTTTCAAAACATCTGTTTTTGTTGATTCCATAGCCACAGCAGAATCGTCTATAAAACAATAGCTTGAGAGAACAGCGGTCATGGTACGTAACACATAGTCTTCTACCCGATCTTTTACATGGGGCATTACACTCCAAGTTGACCAAATCCCATAAACATATTCTTTAGAATCGCTTCGGTAAAAGTAAAGATAATCGAGGAGATGAACCATAAGTTCTTCGATACCCCGGTGCCATCTTGTTGCTATCAACAGGATCTGATCATCGGTGGTGTCCCGATTGATGTTTCTCCCTGCGTTTGGATCACGGGGGTTTTGATAAACCAAGTCCTGAGCGTTCAGTACTCTCAACATTAGCTGTCTCAAAGCGTCGAGGAGGTTCTTTGGTCTCGGGGAGAGAAGGAGCCTACTCAGGCTCATGGACCCTTTAGAATGCCCAGGATTGGGATAAATGAGAGCCATAATCGGAGACATGAAGGAGTGACAAATTTCGTGCGTAATAGTCAAAAGGCTCCATTTTAGGGAATTACAGCCACCAACCGAGTTTAAAGGGGCACTCAGGTTTAGCAGATGGTTACGGAATCCATCTCGTCCACTAAAAAAAGTTATGGGATAAATAGGCTTATCCGGATTTTGAAGTTGATCGTCGTTATTTGAAGAGAATGATGGCACAAGACTTCTTTTCGCTCGTATCCATTCTTCTTGTACATCAAGGTTTCGGGTTTTGGCAAATTGTTGTAGTTTTTCCAGATTGTCATTGGTAAATATCGGGCTACTATCCGCTTCGCTCATCAGATGTGGAACTTGGGAACAACCTGTTAGTCCCAGGCAGGAAATTTCATTGTCATTGATACTTTCGCAGATGACCAAAAGCCCTGGTATGTTGATCCGGTTAAAAATATCTCCGACGAAACATGACAGATAGAACAGCGCAATGTTGGCTGAGCCAATGCCCAGAAGAGAGTGATACCAATAGTGCGATTCGGTCAGGGAGATTGGCGTTGACCCGGAATAGGCCTGGGATGTCAATCGTGATAACCCGGAATTGATGGAAACAAGGAGTGCCTGAACATGGGAGACACCTTCATGTTTGCGTTTGTCGGCTTGCCTCTGGAAATGAGAGTTTAGCTCCTGGGTAATATAGTCATCAACTGCATCGAAAACATAGGAAAAGCCCGGAGTTGCCTGCCGACATCGGGCCTGAGCCTGGGCCATGAGCGTGACATATTCTCGGAGAGAAAAAGTCACACTTCCGTGATGATCGGAAGCGAAGGCCCCTTCTGGAAACGTAGGCCCCCAACGAAAGTTCCGGCACTTCGGAGATGATCTTTTTTCATGAATGATTTGGCAATTGACAATCTGCCATATTTCCCAAGAAAATTCCTGCTGGTTGCACCACGCTTCTATAACCCGCGCGTCACGTTCCTCTTGAACGGTAACAATGAGATTGAAGAGTCCAAGTCCGATATAGAATTGCGCGGTATTTCTTAAGCTAGGGAGACTGTCAACCAGGACCAGGGGCGAAACTTGGCAAAGAAGGCATAGATAGAACCCGTTCTCAATGGATAACTGGCAATTTGAATTCTCCAGTTCTCCTCCATGAAAAAGTTCCCAGATTGGAGAGACTCTGGTAGTTGGGGTCCAACCCGAAACAATTTCGGTCAGATCCTTGCTTATGTTAATTTGTAGTTTCTGGGACTCTTCATCATCTAGCAAACACCGGGCGAGGAAAACAGGTTCACTGGCCATTCTCATGAGCTGAGTTTCCCATACCCAAGAAGGCTATTCGACAAAACGGGTTTGTTTGGTCTCAGGATCTACTTGCAACCGGTTGTATTTCGGTGCAGTCCCGTTCAACCCAGCATTGTCTCCCGTATCGACACAACCCATCGAAGAGCCATGGGGAGCGGTGTTTGTGCCACCGGTCTGCAATTCTTTGGTACTGTGGCCGGTGGATGATTTGACATTAATATCAAGAGAGCGGGTATCCCGTTCCCCAACGTGATGTTGTTGTTGAACTGCAAGATTAATGTAGCTGAATTTCCACATGGTTAAATTTCTTTCAGTCGTGCCTATCCAGTGCAACAGAGCCAACTAGGCACACGTAATACCCCACAAGGAAGGGTGTTGTCACGTTTCTAAATGCATGTCACATCTTTTTTGACGACGCTTTCATCACCAACATTCCGCACTCCTTAAGAATATGTTTATAGAATTATGGCCTCACAGCGTTTTCCGAGTAATGCCAAAACCCGACAATGCTACTCGTTCATATTTTAGCGCAAAGCATTGAAAATATTTAATAGTTACAATTTTTATTCCCGCAAATGTCTGGAATATCCACAGAACTGTCAACAGCCTCCCATCAGCATACTCAAGGCTACCCAGTCGTAGCGTACCATACTGAACGACTATTGACAAATTGGCTTATGCCATCAAGAGGTTGGCCGTTGAAAAAAATTGAAAAAAATGGGTCTAGCCCACCAACGCGACCAATGCTTTTTCCAGACCTCGGACCGGTTCCTGATCGTTGTAGAGACGGTGTTTTTCCGCAGCGACGGTTCGGGAAACCTCGGTGCGAAATGCGATGTCCTTCCCCAGGCGGATGGCGATGGCGATGAAGTGATCAAGATCCTGTGCTTGGGTGGCGGTGATCCCCAAATGGGTGAGAATGCCATAGGTATGGCGGCTGCGAAACGTCTCCCCTGGCAGGGTGACAATGGGTTTATCGAAAGCAAGTGCCTCCATGCTGGAGTTATTCCCCGACCAGGCAATCCCATCGAGGATGATATCCGCCGCTTGGATCAATCCAAAAAATTGATAATGGCCCAAGGGAGGGAAAAAACGGCAATGGGTTTCATAGTCCAGCCCAAGGTTGCCAAAGGCCCGTTCCAGGCGTGTTCGGAAGGTTGTCCCCAAGTTTTCTCCCGGGACAATAAACCAAAACCGGGCATTGGGAATTTCCCGGGCGATGGCGGGATAAATTCCGTCATGTCGGGGTAGCAGTTTGATCAAATTTTGCAGGTTGCAATAAATAACATCGCCGGGAAGACGTTCGCTTCCGGCAGGGGGTTCGGCCCTCTCGAAACGGGGCGTTGGATAGCAGTGCGCCAAGTTGGGCAGGCGAATAAGGGTTTCGCTGTAATGCGCTTGGGCGTGGGGGAGTTCCATGGCATCGCTGGAGAGAAAATAGTCCATATTGGCCAACCCTGAGGTGATGGGATGACCACCCGCATTGATCTGAATGGGGGCCAGTCGCAACGCGGATACCAGATTCAACATCGGATCCATCCCCAAATCGGTATAGATCAGGATATCGGGTCGGGCGACACGGATCGCCTCGATGAGAAGGTGACTCTGTGCCCCGATGGCGTGAAAAGCATCCGACCCTTCCCGAACACGCTTGAGGGATTCATCCTGGATGGTGCCGGTATAAAATACGCTCACAAAAAATAGCTTGTGGTCCATATGAATGATAAAACCCGAATGGGTTTTGAAAATGGAATGGCCGTGCAAAAAAGAGGAGACAAAGGCCACATGAATCTTCTCCCCAGCTTTTGGGATTGTGCAGGAGAGGGGTTGGTCATAGCCTGGAAAAACCAAATGGGCTATCCGGGTCATGAGCCGACCCTGGGCTATTTGGGCTGAAAGATCGTTTTGTCCCTGATAGTGCAGGTGAAAATTGGTGGTGGATTCGCAGGCATGACGGGTTTCTTCCAAATCTTTGGCCTGTTGCGGATGAAAATTTTGGGATAGCTCTTCCACCCCCGCCAACCAACGATTTCGGGCGGGGATGATCTCTTCTTCGGCAGAAAAACAGGTAGGCAATACCAGGAGCATCGCCCAGTGGGCACGCCAATAATCGGGTTTTAATCGCAGGGCTTGTTCATAGTAGTCGATGGCCTGCTGGGTTTGGTTGTCAAGTTGGGCGATCAACCCAAGGTTGAAATGGGCCTTCCAATGACCAGGATCCAAAGCCAATGCCCGTTGAAAATGGTGTTTGGCTTCGGTATTCCGAGATTGTTCCCGACAAAGCGTTCCAAGATTAAAATGAATCTGAGGAAATGTTTCCTGAATGGAAAGGGCTTGTAGATACCAGGATTCGGCACGTTGAAACGCTTTTTCCTCTTGTGCCAAAAGGCCGAGGCTGGCCATGATGTGTGGATTGCCGGGAGATTTTTCCAGGGCTTGGTTCAGGCAGTTTAAAGCCGAGGTAAGGCGACCTAGGGCCTGATAGGAACGACCGAGACAGTGGAGACTGTCGGCTTGTTCACCACCGATGCCGATGGCGCGGACAAAACGTTCCACGGCTTGTTCATGATGTCCCATTTCCTGGGCGGCGATACCCCAAAGATGCCAAATGTCGGCAAAATCGGGGTAAAACTGGATGATTTCCTGGTAAATAGGTTCGGCGGATGCGGGATCACCGGCGCGATGAATCTGGGAGGCGTGCTGGAAGAGTTGCGCAAGTCTGGTTTTGTCCATGGGATGTCCATTGCGATTATTGGCAAACGATTGGGAAGGTTCCAGGACAGTGCTGCATAATTTAAACCAAAAAAGTGTTTCCATACCCCGGTTTTGACTTTAGAATAGAAACGGTTCGATCATGATTTTTTTCAGGTTTTTTTATGTCTAAAACACCCTCCAAAACAGCACAGGAACTCCTGGAACAGGTGGGCAAGGCCAAGCTGATTCTCAATGAACTGGAGGCGTCCACCCTGGATGCTCGCGGGGGAGTCAAAGATGCCGCGCTGATCCGTTCCCGTTTGAACGCCGCAAAGGCGCATATTATGCGGGCCATGGAAAAGGCTCAGTCCATTCAGTAAGTTGACGTGTTGATCGGGGGAGATGGCGGTGAACGGGTGGAAAAACATTTCAATCATCTGTGGAGTGTTCCTTATGGCGACAATCATCACAGGATCCAGTCAGGGGGTGGAACGTCGGGTCCGCCCGCCGGCGTTGGCGGGGACGTGGTATCCGGGTCAACCGGATGAACTGTCCACGTTGATCGCAACGTTGCAGGGCCGATCAAAACCTGTCACCGAAGCAGCCGGATCACCCCCCATACGGGCGGTCATCCTCCCCCACGCCGGGTATCGTTTCAGCGGCGAAACGGCCCTGGCGGGACTCCAACCCCTGAAAGGGGCAACCTTCAAGCGGGTGATCGTCCTGGGACCATCGCACCAAAAAAGCTTCATGGGGTTGGTTTTGCCCCGTGCGACCCATTTTCGTACCCCCCTGGGGGAAATCCCCTTGGATGCCGGGGCCATGGCGCGGTTGGCCAACCACCCCATGTTTCACACCATCCCTGGAGTCCATGACCAGGAACACAGTATCGAAATTCAATTGCCGCTGTTACAAACGGTACTGGCCCAGGGTTTCCAACTGCTGCCACTCCTGGTGGGGCAGATGGATGCCATGGGATTTGCCCAGGCGGCGGAAGCCTTGCGCCCCCTGTGCGACGACAAAACGTTGCTCGTCATCTCCGGCGATTTTACCCACTATGGCAATCATTTCAACTATCAACCTTTCCCCGTAGATGCCAAAATCGCCGATAATCTGAAAACATTGGACATGGGGGCAGTGGCCAAAATTCTCAGTCGCGATCCCCAAGGGTTCCTGGATTATAAACAACAATCGGGCATTACCGCCTGCGCGTTTGGTCCGGTGATGGTGCTGCTAAATCTCATCAGCCATCCGGTTGAACCCCGACTGGTGCAATACCGGACCAGTGGTTCGGAAAACGGCGATTTTTCCCATTCGGTAAGCTATGTCGCCATGACTTTTCATGCAACCCAAAACCTAGCGGAGATGGGACCAGAAATGGGCGTTCTTTCCAAAAATGACATGAAACGGTTACACACCCTGGCCATCACTGCGGTGATGGCGGCGGTTCAGAGCCAGGGGGCTGTCAAAACTTTGGAAGAAGGGGCCGATCTGGAAGAATTACAAGAACGCTTCGGCGAACCCTCTGGGGCATTCGTCACCCTGAAACGGAGCGGACGGTTGCGCGGTTGCATCGGTCAACTTCAGCCGGTGCAGCCTCTGTACAAGGCGGTCATGGAAAATGCCGCCCATGCCGCCCTCCGGGACAGTCGCTTTAAACCGGTCGCAAGTTCCGAACTCGATGGGATGGAACTGGAGGTGAGTGTGTTAAGCCCGATGCGTCCGATTGCCTCCTGGGAAAATTTTGAGGTGGGGCGTCAGGGGGTGGTGTTGAGTAAACAGGGACGAAGGGCGGTTTTCCTCCCCGAGGTGGCGGTGGAACAAGGGTGGAGTCGGGAGGAAACCTTGAACCATTTGGCGCAAAAGGCGGGATTGCCTCCCGATGCTTGGCGTCAGGGGGCAACCTTTGAGGTATTTACCTCACAAACCTACACCGCACCACTGCGTCTCCCGACCCATTCCAACGGTGATGGTGCATCCGATTCATGAATACCCTGTTTTTGGTATTGGTGCTGGTTTCTTTCCTCACCGCTGGCTATCGCCAGTGGGGCTGGGTCGCGGAAAATGGCACAGGCCCCATGGAACTCTTGACCACGGCCATGGTGGAAAGTGCGACCGCCTCCGTTACCCTGGCTTTGGGACTCATTGGAGTGATGACCCTGTTCCTTGGTTTGATGAAGGTGGCGGAAAAAGGGGGGGTGTTGCTCCTTTTGGCGCGGTTGATCCGTCCGTTGATGGTGCGCCTTTTCCCCGATGTCCCCGCCGAACATCCCGCCATGGGGGCCATGATCATGAACATGTCGGCCAACGCCATGGGCCTGGGCAATGCCGCCACCCCGTTTGGCATCCGCGCCATGCAAGAATTGGATCGCCTCAACACCACCAAAGGGACCGCCACCAATGCCATGGCCTTGTTTTTGGCCATCAATACCTCCTCGGTGACTCTGCTTCCTACAACGGTAATCGCCTTGCGGGCTTCGGTCCATTCCCAAGATCCCGCTGCCATCCTCCCGACCACCCTGTTTGCCACGTTTTTTTCTACGTTTGTTGCCATCGTTGCGGTCAAAGGGTTGCAACGGTTTTTTCCCATCCCGTCAAATGGTTCCCAGGTCGTTGCCGCACCATCGGCATCCATCGCGTCATCGGGGCCGGATGACCCTTTGGAGGATGATCAAGGTTATCCCCCCTGGGTTTCCACCATGGCCTTGGTGGGATTTGCCGGATTGATCCCCCTGACGATCCTGTTTGGCCGTTCGATTTCGCCCTGGGTCATCCCGGGTTTGATGGTGAGTATACTCTTGTTTGGAATCATACGCCGGGTGGCGGTGTATGAGGCGTTTGTCGAGGGGGCACGGGAAGGGTTTGATGTCGCTGTACGCATCATCCCCTATCTGGTCGCCATTTTGGTCGCCATCGGAATGTTTCGCGCCAGTCTGGCTATGGATGCCCTGGTGGCGTTCATCGCACCATGGACGGCTCCCTGGGGGCTTCCCGCCGAGGCCTTGCCTATGGCGTTGCTACGCCCCCTGTCCGGTTCGGGAGCCTATGGACTCATGGCCTCATTGCTTCAGGATCCCGCCATCGGTCCTGACAGTTATACCGGAATGCTGGTCTCCACCATCCAGGGATCCTCCGAAACCACTTTTTATGTCCTGGCCGTCTATTTTGGTGCGGTGGGGGTCAATAAAATGCGTCATACTCTGATCGCGGCCCTGGTCGCCGATGTGGCCGCCGTCATCGCTTCGGTGGCTATTTGTACTTGGCTGTTTCCATAAAAGGATGATTCGGGACACACTTGCGATGGAAATTTCCCCATTCCAGGATGAAGCGATGGCCTTGGAACAGGCTTGGCAAAATAATATCAAGCCGCAACCCCTATCCGCATCCAAGGAACTCATCACCCAAATTGCAACCTCCCTGAGATTCCTTCCCGAGGAAATGGAAGATCCCTTGTTGCAATTGCCGTGGTTTTCCCTGAAAAAACGACACATCTTTCTGCGCTACCGTGTCTCCATCCATGCCATGTTGTGGTATTGGGCACTCAGAGAAGTGGCGACAGAACGTGCCTATCCGCTGTTGCAGACAGTACAACCCATCTATTCCGCCAACCTTGGAAAACGGATGCCTACTTGGCGGCAAATCATGATCGACATGGATTTTTTTCAAACAATTCTGGACAATTATCGGGAAGAGGGTTTTCTAAGCGTTGCCCAACACGTCACTTGGCGGGTCCACGGTGATTTTACCCAGGACTTAAATTTGCTGGAAATCGCCGTGGCGTTATCTTTTTATATGGATCGTGTGTTTGAGGAATGCCGCGTCCGGGTTCATCATTGGGCCGGTCGCACGCCCACCATGGGTGTGGATCGTCTTACCGGCCTGCTGGATGACGAAGCGTTCTCTGGAAACTGGACGTGACAATGAACCAAAAACGCTATGGTTTGATGACACCCGATACCATTTCAAAAGTAGTCCACACCATCGTCGAGCATTTCAATCCGAGCAAGATTATTCTGTTCGGCTCCTACGCCTCGGGCAATCCGGGGCCAGATAGCGATCTCGATTTATTGGTGGTGATGCCATCGTCCTTGCCGAGATATAAACGGGCGTTGCCGATTCGTATGCTTTTCCGACCTTCACCATGTCCCATGGATATCCTAGTTTATACCCCGGAAGAAGTGAACCATTGGATGGGTACAGTCAATCATATTATTACGAATGCCCTGCACTCCGGGAAGGTTCTCTATGAACGGACGTAACCGTGATTATTGTCGGGAATGGCTCAAGAAGGCCGAACATGATCTCATTACGGCGCACAGCGTCCTGGCTCTCATTGATGGTCCGACGGATACCCCCTGCTTTCATGCCCAGCAGGCTGTGGAAAAAGCTTTGAAGGGCCTGTTGACTTTTCATGGAACAGACTTCGGCAGAACCCATGATCTTCTGGCTTTGTTCGACCTCGTTTCCCCACTTCTGCCAGAATTGGCGCGTTTTGAAGAGGGATTGGGAGTTATGAACGGTTATGCCGTGGAAATTCGCTATCCTGGAGATGTCATGGAACCTGATCGGATGGATGCCTTAGAAGCACTGCAAATCGCTGTGCAGGTAGTCGCCATGGTAAAAACACTTTGTTAGAAGTGACACATGACTACCCCCCATCGAATGCCCATACTGCAATAGATTGATTCCCATTTTCTCCAACTGGCATCTGGGGGCGAAAGAAGTACGGAGAAACTGTTTGGAAAAATAATTATGTTGAAAAAGGGACGCCAATGATGTTCAATGGGATAGGACTGTAACAAAATGTAAATTTTTCCCGGGGGGGACTAGGAATCGGGTTCAGATGTCATTAACGACACAGCTCTTCCGTTGGATTGCGGCCCTTGGCGTTGCAACATTGGTTTGTAGCTTCGCTTGGGTGTACGAACGCTTCAGCCAGGACCAGTTGCGGCATTTTCAAATGCAAGCCGACCAAATCCTGGATCTTGTTTTTCACTACCGCGCCCGATCGCCTTGGGGTCATGACGCCGAAAAAACCGCCAAACCGTGGTGCAGTGCGACGAAGAATTTTAATGATAACAAAATTTTAAATTATGTCATCAAAGATTTAAGCCTGGAACCGATCAATCCTCTGAACTTCCCGTTGGAACCTGAACTTGATCTCCTCAAAAATCTTGCAACCACCCCCCCCCTCCAGGGATCTGGAAGATGGATCACGCGGGACGGGGCCGATTGGTATCTCTTGGCCCTTCCCGTCCGTTTTTCAACGCCCTGCCTGAATTGTCATGAAGGCATGGATGTTGCCCCCGATCCGGGTGTTTCCCGTTCGGGAACCGCCCCTCTGGGGTTGGACCCTGTTGTCGCAGCGACCTTTATTTACCTTCCCAAATCGGCAACGAACGATGAGATAAAGCCTTATAATACGCTCTATGATTGCAGTATGGGCTGGGTCGGGATGGCCTGTCTGCTGTTATGGTGGGCACTTAAAAAACAGGTACTCATTCCGTTGGCGACCGGTGCTGAGGCCATGGAACGGGTTGTCGCGACCGGAAAATGGAAACCCCTGGAAGAAACAACCTCACTCATTGAACTCAAACGACTCTATCGGGCTTTCGATCAATTGGGTATCGCGCTGGACTCTGCGCAATCGTCTTTGAATGCGGGAAAGAAGGAACTGGAAGAAGAGGAAAATCGTTTCCGATCACTGACGCAATCGGCAGTCGATGCCATTATTTCTGCCGACGAAAATGGGCTGATCAGTTCCTGGAACCAGAGTGCGGAACGACTTTTTGGCTACCAGGAAAAGGAAATGCTCGGCAAATCGGTGGCGTTGCTGATTCCTGAGAAAACAATCCCGGCACATTTGAGTGGATATGCCACCGCCGTCGCGACCGGAACCACCCGTCATCGGGGGGAATCCCTTGAGGTTCAAGGGGTCCATAAAGAGGGTCGATTAATCACTCTAGAAATAACCCTGTCAACTTGGTCACTGGCGGGACGGCAATATTTTGCGGCCATTATTCGCAATATCGACAAAAGAAAGAAAAATGCTGAAAAAAACCATCGTGATTTTATGTCGCGCATTGCGATCAACAGTATCCTGGAAGTCGCTTTAAAATCTCTTTCCCTCCAGGAAAAACTGACCCGATCCTTACAGATCATTCTGGCGGTTCCGTGGTTGGCGTTACAATATAAAGGGGCCATTTTCTTGATGAACCATCAAACCAACAAACTGGAGATGTTGGTGGATCAGGGGCTTTCTGAGAAAATCAGACTGCTCTGCCGGGAGGTCTCACCTGGGCAGTGTCATTGTGGACGGGCCGCCTTGCTTCGGCAGTTGGTGTTCTCCAGTGCAGTGGATGATGCCCATACCATTCAATTTGAAAACATGGCACCCCATGGGCATTATTGCGTTCCGATTCTGTTGGGGGAACGACTGTTGGGGGTGATCAATCTGTACCTGCAACCCGGTCATGTGCGAGATGTCGGGGAGATCCGTTTTCTGGAAACCGTTGCCCAGACTCTGGCCGGCATCATTGACAGAAAGATCAGTGAACGCAAATTGCGTTATCTTTCCCAAGCCCTGGAACAAAGTCCCATCAGTGTCGTCATCACCGATACCAAGGGCCGTATCGAATATGTCAACCCTTCGTGTTGTCGGGTTTCGGGCTATGAGGCCGATGAACTTTTGGGAAAGAGTCCAAGTATTTTTAAGTCTGGGGAAATGTCGGCGGCGGCTTATCGCTATTTATGGAAAACGATTTTGGCGGGCGACATTTGGCACGGAGAATTGTACAACCGCCGGAAGAACGGCGAACTGTTTTGGGAAGATGCTTCCATATCGCCCATCCGCAATGAACATGGGAATGTTCGGTATTTCATGGCGGTGAAAGAAGATATTACCCAGCGTAAAAACTTGGAAAACGCCCTGGCCGATTTGTTGAGTACCCTGGATATTCGGGTGATGGAACGGACGCGGGAGTTGAAAGCTAAGATTGATGAACTGGAACATACGCGGGGTGAATTGGTCAAAAGTGAAAAAATGGCTTCACTGGGGCGGTTGGTGGCTGGGTTTGCCCATGAAATCAATACTCCGATTGGTGTTGCGGTCACCGCCTTCTCTTTGGTTGCCGAAGCGGTGAGGTCCATGGAAACCTTGCTGGAGCGTGATGAGGTGACCGAGGAGGAAATCCATGGCGTCATGAGTACGATTCGTGATGCTTCGGAATTGGCCTTGGCCAATATTTCCCGTGCCGGGACGTTGGTTGCCAGTTTTAAACGGACATCGGTGGATCAAAGCTCCGATATTCAGCGGTTATTTGCGGTACGCGAAGTCGTCGAGGATGTCATCCGTTCCTTGCACAATCCGATCAAGAAGACCCGTGTCTCCATTCATGTCCAGGTCGAGCCAGGCTTGAACGTGTTCGGTTGGCCAGGGGCGTTGGAACAAATCCTGACCAATTTTATCATCAACAGCCTGACCTATGGCTTCAAGGATGAAAGTTTCGATGGAACCATTGTGATCGCCGCTTTTCTTCAGGAGGATCGGATGGTTTTGAATTATTCCGATGATGGGTGTGGAATGGAAGAATCGGTGCGAAACATGGCCTTTGAACCATTCTTTACCACCGGAAGAAGTCATGGCGGGAGTGGTTTGGGTCTTTATTTGTGTTATAATATTGTCACATCCCAGTTAAATGGTACCATTTCCTGCGTCAGTGCGCCGGGGCATGGGGTACAGTTTCATATTTCTTTTCCAGTAGGTGTGAGCGCATGAAGATTATTCGCAAATCCATAGCGCCCCCACCTCAGAATTTCGTCTCATTCCCCCCAGAAGAGATGCCCGTGGAGAGCCGGGGTGATCCCTGGACAATATTGGTTGTTGATGATGATCCAGACATATTGGCGGTCACTCGGATCAGTCTCAAAGATTTTCATTTCTCAGGGCGTCCTGTCCGCTTGCTTTGCGCCGGCAGTGCCAAGGAGGCCCTGCATATTTATCACAGCGAGATGGAAATCGCCGTGGCACTCATCGATGTCGTCATGGAAACCGATGATGCAGGCCTCAGGCTGGTCAAAACCATCCGTGAGGAGATCAAAGACCGAACCATCCGCTTGATCATCCGCACGGGTCAACCGGGACATGCCCCAGAACGGTTTGTCATCGACAATTATGACATCGATGATTACAAGGACAAAACCGAACTCACCTCCATCAAGCTGTATACCACGGTCCGTTCCGCTCTAAAATCCTATCGCGATCTGAAATTGATTGAAACCAATCGTCAAGGTTTGGAAATGGTTCTCAAGGCGGCACCGGGGATGTATCTCCATCCGGTGAACGAAATTCAGGGTTTCTTCAAGGATGCGTTGTCGCAAGTGATCCGTCTTTGCCAAACGGCGTGTCATGTTTTGCCGCATGAAAATAGGGATCACGGGGCGATTCAAGGGTTTATCGCGACCTTGGAAAAAGGTGACCTTAAGATTCGCGCCACTTCGGAGTGGAATGCGCTGGAGCAACCATGGGCAAAGATTGTGTTGGCAGGGATCGACAAGGTGACCGCAACAGGTTGTAGCCCGGTCGTGATTGCGCCGGGGCAGGTGATGTTGCCGTTACTGGTTCATCACAAACCCATTGGTGTCATTGTTTTGGATAATCTTTCTTATTTAACAGATAATGGGCGTTATCTGATGGAAGTATTTGCCATTCAGTGTGCCAGTGCTTTGGAAAATTTTCGGTTGTACGATGAATTGGAGGGGGCCAACCGCAGGGCAATGCGCATGTTGGCGGTGGCAGCTGAGTTCAAAGATACCGAAACGGGCGATCACGTCAAACGGCTAGCGCGGCAAACCATCGAAACTGCTTTGGAATTAGGGTGTTCCGAGGAGGTTGCCTTGGAGATGGGGCAGGCAAGCATGATGCATGATATCGGCAAGATTGGCATTCCCGATGCGGTCTTGCTCAAGCCTGGAAAATTGACCGATGATGAGTTTGAGGTGATCAAGTCGCATCCGGGCATTGGTGCCACGATCCTTTCGGAGGATGGCAATTTCAAGGTTGCGCTTCAGGTAGCCCTTTCCCATCATGAGCGTTGGGATGGTACGGGTTATCCCAGCGGTCTTAAGGGTGAAGAAATCCCTTTGGCAGCCCGGATCGTGTCGGTGGTGGATGTTTTTGATGCCTTGGTCAGTGCGCGTCCGTACAAAAAAGCATGGCCAGTGGCCGATGCCCTTGCAGAAATTCGTCGGGGATCGGGTAGCCATTTTGATCCTACGATTGTCGATGCGTTTTTAAGAACACACCGTCACCGTGCCGAACTCCGGGGTGATGTTACCATCAAAGAAGTTCTTTCCAGTCGCACGATATAGCGGCGGTACAGGCAGGAGACAGGGAACCGGTCATCACTCTTGATCGTCGGGGATGGGAGGGGTGTTTTGGTTGACAGGTTGCGTTTCCGCGACCGATTGGACGGGAGGAGGGATTTCCAGGGGGATGAAAGTTTGTTTGTGGGCAACGTCGGAAGACCCTCCGAAGAACTGGGTTGCCAGAATGCCAAGGGAGAGCAGGATGAGCAACCCCGCCCCATATTTGCGAACCATGTTCATCAGTGCCGGTCTGGGTTCATCCAGGCCGGAAAGGACGCTTTTACGACGAGTCTTCGGCATGGCTTTGTTCTCACGCTTTTGAGACAGTGGAAGGATATCCACTGTCACCCACATATCGCCTCTATTGTAGCCAGAATCCGGGGTAAGATCAATGGCAACTCTGCTCAGGCGATATCAGAACAACCCCATGATGTAATCGATCATGGTGATTTGTTTTTTGCCATACATTTTATCATGACCATCGTCCACCTCTGCTTGACGTGACCCCTCCTTGCGCGTACTCGGTGGCGGCTCGATAAAGCCATTGCGATAGTAAAATTGGTGGATCTTGGTCCCCTGGGTGTCATAGTCGATGCTCATCCCATTACGCCGACCTTTAGAATAGGCAATCGTCCGCTTCATCTTGCCATCGGGAAAATACTCCTCCGCCGTCCCCTCCTCCAGCCCCCCCTCATACTTGACGGTAGACTTTTCTCCATTCCAACCATACGTCGTCCAGACATCGGTTTTCAATCCCCGTGAGTAGGTCCCTTCCAACATAAGCTTGTTGTTGGTGTCGTCGGCGTTTTTATAATAATCCCTGACGGAGCCGGAATAAGGGTCGAAACCTCCTTTGAGGTAAGCGACTCCGTTTCTGACCTCAAGATCGGACACGGTGACTTCTCCCTTGCATCCTGCAAGGGAGAAGATCACCAGCAAAAACAGGAGAAGTCGGAACCTGTGGCCCCCCTGGTAATCGTGCATGGCATTCTCCCCAAACTAAAATAAGTTTTCCCCTTGAGACCAAACATGGCCCAAACGCTTTTTACGAACCCCGTCTCCCTAATGATACAGGCAAGCAACAGCCTTTGCCATTGAAACGACCACTGCCCTCAGGGCAATCGCATTTGAAATTGGCACGTCCAAACGCCTCGGAAAAGATAAATTATTAAAAGAAAAAAGGGGTCTGGGGGATTGCCCCCAGGGTTTTGATTTTTCTTTTGATTTTT
>PEAO01000116.1 GCA_002753615.1 Magnetococcales bacterium DCbin2 | reverse complement strand
CAATGGCCCAGGCCATAGAATTGTGGCCGTTGGACAGGCTCATTCCTTATGCATCCAATGCTCGCACCCATTCGGATGCACAGATTGCCCAAGTCGCCGCAAGCATGAAGGAGTTTGGTTTTACCAACCCCATCCTGGTCGATGGCAAATCTGGCATCATCGCAGGGCACTGTCGTTTGATGGCGGCTCGCAAGTTGGATCTGGATCAGGTGCCGGTCATTGTCCTTGACCACATGACTGATGCACAACGCCGGGCATATATTTTAACCGACAATAAACTTGCCCTTGAATCAGGATGGGACAATGACATTCTCACTGCTGAACTGGAACGCTTGCGTGATGATGGTTTTTCTCTGGACGTTATTGGATTTTCCGACGAGGAATTGGGCGAACTTCTGGATGGGATGGAAGAGAACGAAAGCGGCACAGAGAATGAAGAAATAATTCCCGAACCACCTGCTACCCCGGTTACTCAGCCTGGTGATCTCTGGGTACTGGGTGATCACCGATTACTTTGTGGAGATAGCACAAATCCTGAAGATGTTATCCGTCTGATGAACGGCGAACGGGCAAACCTCTTTGCAACGGACCCACCCTACCTCGTTGACTACAACGGGTGTAACCAATCGACTGAAAAAATAATGATTTTTCAATGTTGAAACTCATGGAAATGCATCCGGTGCAGAGACTTCCTTGCGGGACGGGCTCAAGCCCGATCCATTGCTTACGGTCTCCGAATGGGCTGACCGGTACCGGATCCTTTCTCAGCGGGCCTCGTCGGAACCGGGCTGTGGCGGACGGCACCCACCCCTTATCTAGCCCGGCTTTCGCGATTTGCTTCTATGGAAAATAAATTTGGCCGGTTTCCGGAAAAAAACCGTGATATATCATCGCCGGAAGTTTTCGAGAATGGCATTTTCCCTTTGTGGTGCCGACCTACCTATTTGACCTGAATTGGATTTCTCGGAAAAATAGGGGCATGTTTCTGCGATCAAAAATCCGGCTCAAAGATGGCAAAGCCCATCGCTATTGGAGCATCGTTGAGAATCGGCGGGTTCAGGGCAACCGGCATGTTCAGCGTCAGGTGTTGTATCTCGGAGAGATCAATGACGCCCAGCAAGCCGCATGGTGCAAAATTATTGAGGTTTTCCAAGAAGGGAAAGTCATGCCTAAACAGTTGGCACTTTTCCCTGAAGACCGTACGGCACCGGTGGCAGAATGCGAAGTTGTTCAAATTCGCCTCAACGAAATTCAGATTTGCCGTGTTCGACAATGGGGTGGTTGCTGGCTCGCTTGTCAATTTTGGGATCAATTGAATCTCGACGATTTTTGGGCTGATAAACTGACCCAATGACTTAAAGGTAATCGTCGGCTCAATGTATTAAAAACTTTGGTCGTTTATCGGTTGCTTGACCCCGGCAGCGAATGGCGGTTACATCGGCAGTGGTTTGAACAGAGTGCTATGGGAGATCTGCTGGGTGAAGATTTCGGGGTAGTTCAGAAAGATAAACTCTACCGGTGCTTGGACAAATTGCTGGAACACAAACAAAATTTGTTCTCGTTTCTCACCCAACGGTGGCGAAATTTATTCAAAGTTACTTTCGATGTTTTGCTCTACGATTTGACGAGTACCTATTTTGAGGCGATTCCTCCTGGTGAGGGTAAAAGGCAATCCGCAGCCTCATCTCAATGGCCAGAAAACAGGGCTGGGATATTTCCATACCCTCATGCAGGATCCCAATAATGTGATCCAACGCCTCCGTTCTGCGTGATGGCTAAGGCAGTACATCGGCAGTTACCAAGAAAAATCAAAACCCTGGGTGCAATCCCCCAGCCCCTTTTTATTCTTGATCGTTTCCAAGAACGGGGAGGGTCTGAACGGTCATCCTTGGTGGCTTGAGACCTCCTTGGAATATGCCATACGCCCGTTTGTGATTGGTTACAAGGGCTGGCTCTTCTCCAATTTTGTCGCAGGTGCTAAAAGGCTTTCGCCAACCCCTATAGCCTGATCGCAATGGCCAAGGCATCAGGTCTGGAACTTTGTGCCTACTTCCACAAAGTCTTCGGTGCGATTCCCAATGCAACCACAGTGGAAGAGCGTGCAACTTGCTGAGGGGTCGTTCGGCATCGATACAAATTCCATTGGTTTTCTATTTAGTTTTGATGGTACATTGTGTCTTGTTTCCACGATTCGCTAGAACGATTCAAAGGCATGAAAAATTCTTTGTTTAATATATAGAGTATTTTATTCCAGCCATTAAATGATATATTGTGTAGAATGTTGTACGGGTGTGCATTTTTTCACGGAAGGAGAAATACAAGATGTTTTCTGATGTTAAGATAAAAGATGAACAAACGGTCATCAAGCAGGCCGATGCCGTATCGATTCTGGGGCGGGTGATCTGGTTGATGAGCAAATCGCCGGGGCATCAACGTTGGGAAATCGGGGTGATTGATGATTTGGTCATGGAACCCATTCGTCTGCGCCAGTTCAAGCTTTATGTAAAAGACAACGTTCCCGTTGCCTTTGTCACCTGGGCTTGGTTGTCGGATGAGGCGGAAACGCAGTTTACAAGCAGTCTGTCCCGCATTCGGTCCCGTGATTGGCATGGTGGCAAAAACTTGTGGATCGTGGATCTGGTGGCACCTTTTGGGGGGCAGCATCAGGTGTTTTCCGATTTGATGTTCAAGGTATTTCGGAATGAGCGGGGAAAAATATTGCGTCCTTCGCGTGAACGTGAAGCCATTGAGGTCGTGAGGTGGGAAGGGGGTGTGACGGATCCAGCGGAATTGATGAATGTTCCAACTACACCGATGGATATGAATCGCGATCCATTGCAAGCAAACAGCCATTGATCGGTGTGCAGGGCACCGGACGGACACCCGACAAGGAGATGGTGGGATGGGAGGCATTTTTTCTTTGAGGTGGTTTCAGGTTGGCCTGGTGTGGTTATGGGTCATCGGTGGCGTGGGGATGGCGTGGGGGGCGGGGGAAGAACAACCTTCTTCCATGGTGAAGGGGTTGCAGGTGAAGGATTCGGTGCTGTTTCCCCCGCTCAAAAAGGATGCGAATGGGCGAACGTTGTTTTTGCGGCATGTGCGTCGGATGGAGGCGTGTGGGAAAAAAGCGGTGATCGCCCTGGTGGGGAAGATGTGGTATTGGCGGCATATCGAGACTGGAACCGTGGTCCCTTTGCCGCGATTCCACATTCCCCCCCTTAATGGTGGACCGGGATATTCCATCACCTGTTCTCCCGATGGCATGGAAATTTTCACCATCAACATGTTGCAACTGGAACCTTTTGTGATTCACAGGGGGACGGTCCTTTTTCGCATCAAGGACAACAGCATTCATTTGGTTTCCAACGCCAGTCTGCTCCCTGAATGGTCGCCCGACGGAAAGAAAGTAGCGGTTTACTGGCCCGGTTATGGTTTGGATGAACCGGCACCGGCCAAGGGTGCCAATCAGTATGATCGGATGTGGGTCAAATTCCCGGATGATTTTGGATATCAGCCGATTCTGGTCAATTTTTCAGCGGAAAAGAATGTATGGGTGGGGGCCATCAAAGGGCTGCGATGGCAAGAGGAGTGTTGTCTTATCGGAACATTTGCCTCGTCGCGGTATTGGGAACCCAATCCCGTGGCGGATCAGAAGGGGATGCCCGGTTTGCTGAGGATCGAACAGGGGTTTCATGAGGGAAGTGTCACGGCGTTGACCCTGCCCGATGATGGTATTCATAGCGACACGCGGGAGACTTTGGTGGTTCATTCGGCGGAAAATCTGTTGTTGGCACTCAGATCGGAGCGCATGATACCACCCCCGGGTGGATGGAATCATTCCCTGGTGGCTTACGAAGTGTTTGACAAGAACTACGATTGGAAGATTTCAACCTATGGTCTGTATGCCGCCTACCTGGATGCCCAAGGGGTGGCACAATGGCGTGAGGTTTGGAGGAGTCCGGAACCTGCCGCTAGGTTGTTGGCTCAGGGGCGAGATCTGTGGCTGCTGATGCGCAACCCCATGTTCAACATGGGAAGCATCAATCCATACATCGTGCGGGTACAGAAGTTGGATCCGGATACATGGAAGGTGGTATGCGACATTGAGGATAGTTATCTGGAGTTTATGCAGGTGAATGGCAACCTGTTCTACTATGAGCTGGATGCGCAGGGGTGGAGATCTCCTTTTTCGGTGTGGCTGGATCCCAATCCCTGCATGAATCGCCAGGGAAAACGGTGATGGTGCTGCACTCTATGATCGGGCGTTGGTTGATGCTTTTCATGCTGCTGGTACCGTGGTTGTCTGTCGGGGCGGAAGAGTTGTTTCCGCCTTTGGTGGAGGATGCCAGGGGGCGGGTGCCGTTGGTGCGGGAGGCGTTGCACTTCAGGGCGTGCGGGGACAAGGCGTTTGTGGCTTTGGTCGAGGGGGGATGGTATTGGCGGCATCTGGAAACGGGAAAGGTGGTTCCGCTGCCGCAGTTGGACGCCAGTCTGACGCGCATGGACACCGATTATTTCATCGGTTGTTCGCGTGACGGGATGGATCTGTACCATTCCAACCTGGAAAAGAAAAAAGGTTCTCATGGTCGGGATCCCGGAACCACCCTGTTTCAAATTAACAATCGTCGCTCCACGATCATCTCCAATGTTCGCCTGTTCCTGGATTGGGCACCCAGTGGAAAACTTGTGGCGGTAATCTGGTCGGGGATGAAGCCAAATCCGAAAGACGAACGGGGTATCCAGGTGCGGTTTCCCAGAGGGTTGAACTATGTTCCTGTCATGATGAACCTGGGAGATTTCAGTAAGGGAGAGTGGATTGGAGAATTTTTTGTACTCAGATGGCAAGAGGATTTGTTGGATGAGTCAGAGGCATTGCTGGTTGGTTCCATGATTATTAGAAATTACGATGAAAAGAAAGCAGAAAGAATACCTAGAAGAATCCACGGCGACTGGATTGTTAACACAAAAAACGGAAGCTTCAAGTTATTCGAGGAAGGAGGACCTGATGATAATCCGGAGAATTGCCAGAACTTGCACTGTTATGATGCAATTCAATTTGGTGAAATGCCAGGACCGCATCCATTTTCACCTTGGGGTGTATTTCGCCAATTTAACCGGGAAGGACCAACGCAGTTTAGGGAGCGGATGGTGTCCCTTAATGTCGATGAACCGGGGGATGACTTGGTGGATGGATTGTTTCTCCATACGCAAATTGAAGGCCGTGTATTGTCCTATGAGGTGAATACAGAAAGTAATAGGATTTCTATCTGGCTGAACCATAATACAGAGAAGAATATCTTTATTGAAACGAATAATTTTGGTCCAACAGAAAGGTTGGATCCTCTACCCGTACCTGTAAATCTTTCCGTGGACCGGGCGGTGTTGGAGGAGCCAGGACCTGTGGACATCGAGCTTTTTCCCCCTTTGGTGATGGATCATCTAGGGCGGACCTTTTTGGCAAGGAAAGTATCAGGATGGGAAATTTGTGGAGAGCGGGCGTTGGTTCTGAATATCAAAGGATCCTTGTATTGGAGGGATGTTCAGACCGGACGGGTGGAACGCCTACCACAGGAGATGAATGGGATGACTCCGGTTCATTGCTCTCCAGATGGGCAGGATATTTTCCTAAAAAATATAGTGGGACATGGGATGTTCCTGTATCGTCCTAAAGAGGGACGCTTGATGCAGATCGCGCAAAATGGGTTGAATCTGACGTGGTCTTCGGACGGGAAAAAAGTGGCCATGGTATGGACTTGGAGTAGTAATTCATTGGATAATCAATTTATGTTCGAACAGCCTTGGATCTATTTTCCTGAAGGGTTGTCGTATCGTCTAGTTCTTTTGAGTTCAAACCGACTTCCCTATAGGCCATTGTGGAGAATTACTGAAACAGATCGAAACAGATTTCAGTGGGTTCTTGGAGAACGCTATTTGTTAGGGCAGAATATTTCCCACTACGATTATCTTCGTCCTAACAAGGAAAACTATAAATTATTGGTGCCACCAGTAGGTTTATGGGACACGGGTGATCAGGGAAATAACATGAACTTGTGCAAGGACTTTCCTGTGATTGACTTTGTGGATTGGAAAAGATCTATACACAAACTCTATGAAATATTCTCTGTGTATGATGGGGTTGTTATCTATGGTAATGATATGATGAACCGAGAAATATATTATCATTGTAAAGAAAGTGATCCATGCACGGTGTTATGGAACGGTGTTTATCATAAGAAATTGATTCCAAATAGAAATGAGTTATGGTCACTGAACAACTACCTGCTTGGGAAGATTGACTGGGAAACTGGAGAGATCGTTTGCAGCGTGGAGGCGGACAGTAAGGCCAGATTTTTGGATGGCCGGTTGCTTCGCACCAAGGGTGACGAAGTGTGGTTGGAAAAGGTGAATTGCAGATAGTCGCTAGACGTGTTGGATGTTATCGTATTGTTAATATTATAATATAACCATTAGGTGCGACATGGCCATGGCACTTTTTGTTAGTCTGGTAGGGACTTAGAAATCATGCCCAGTTCCTGTGGTTCTGATAAAAAATTTTATCGCTAATGGTTGGCATTGAAAGACCTTGCATCTGCGGGCAAAATATGATATTTATCTTTTAATTTATTTTTGTCAATCATTTATATTTCTTTTGTTTTCATATTGTTGATTGTTTATCTGTGATTAGATCGGAGTTGCTTTGGATCTTGTAATGTTCATGAGTCATTTCTGAAAGCAAGTATCATGGGCCGCAAATTTTGGATTGGTTGTGTAACAAAGTAGCATCAGGCAGAACTTGATCGTGTCGGCGGGTTACCAATGATGAATTTGTAAACATGGGAAATCGTCATGGGTTGGTTCAGTTCTGCTGTTACTTGTTGCCTTCAGGCAATTTTAAAGATTTGTCCTGTAGTATGGATCTTGTCGAACCTGTTGGTTCTGAATTGATGCTGGTTATCCAATGTTAGGGGAACGCTATGGGCTTCGATTTTGGAGATATTGTTTCAGATATTGTTGAAGAGGTTATCGATTTTGGCGAGGATGTCGTAGATTTTTTCAAGGATGAAATTCTTGATCCACTTTCAGAATACATCCTGGATCCTATTATTGAAAATGTCTTTTATCCGATTGCGCATGAATTGATGCGTCCGATTGAAAAATTCATTCTTGATCCTCTCGATATTGAGGAATTGGGTCCGATTATCGAGAGTGTTTTGTCCAATGCCATGTTCAGTTGGGTGAGCGGGGGATTGTCGTTATCGACCAATCCGTATCTTTCGTTTGTGGGAAAAGGATTGCAATATTCACAGAATCCATTGGGTTCCGTGATGGCCCTGGAGCCGTTCGCCAGCGTCAATGAAGTGGTGATGGATCAATTTGATTTTATCACCGACCCTGTTACCAACATTAACACCATGATTGGGTCGGAGGTGGCGGAATTTTTTGGCCTGGATAGCCAGTCCTTCGAGCAGTCTATCGGTGTCTGGGACGATTGGGGGGCGCAAGGAAGGAGTTGGGCGGACCACAACATCGACCTGATACCCGAAATCACCAGTCCCTACCAAGCCTATCAACTGATCTCCGATCCAGAATCCTACCTGATCAACCATGCGGTCGGGGAGGTGGTGGATCTTTCGTTTTTTGCAATCGATCATACCATTTTTGCCGATGCCATTGCCCGGAATGCCAACCAATGGATGCAGGCGTTGACAATCGATATTCCAGAAGACTTATCCCCACCACCGACAGGGAGTATGGTCCCGGTTCAGGACGCAGTGGGGGATTTGGCTGTGACCCTGGATCAAATTGCATTCCAGACATTGATGGACCGCCTTGCCTACGAAACGATGCTGGAAACAACGGTCTCCCAACCGGGGAGTACTGCGGAGGAATGGATCGAAGATGGTTCTACCTGGAGTATGGAAGGGGTCGAACTTCAATGGCTCGATGATGAATCGGCGGAATCCCTTTTCCTGGATGGAAATGAATTTGGATGGGGAGGTGATGATACAGAATATGATGTGGCAAAGGCCAACCAGGGTTCCCTGGGGGTGGTACTCGATCTTTCCGATTCTTGGTTGAATGGTGCCAGTGGCAGTGGGTTGAATGATTTGATTTCCGCCGATGGAACTGTTGGACGGATCGACGTGCGGATGAGTGATATTACCCTCGGGACGGGAACTTTTTTCCTACCCAGTGAGACTGGAAATGGACAGGCCGGGAGTTTGACGATCCAAGTTAACGGTTACGGAGGTTATGAAGAATACACTATTGATGAAGGAAAAATGAATTTTGATTTTGCATCCGTAAATGTTCCATCTGAGAATACCGTTTCTACAGCGGAAGAATTGAGTCTATCGGCGGGCAATGACGACGTTTCTGTATGGAATTCAGTTGTTTCCAGTGTGACTGATTTCGGGTCTAGTGCATGGGACTTTGTTTTTCCGGATGCAGGTGCTGCGGAGAAGGAACAAACTGATGCCGATGATGGAATATTTGCGTCCTATCAACGACCAGTTGGTATATCGCGCGAGTATGTGAGCGAACATCTTGGATATCCGACAGAAGGTCAATACAGAGTCAATGAAGGAGTGTCTTACTCAAGGCCGAGAGATGGTAAACCGCATAATGGTCTTGATATCGGTGTTCAGAAAAACACTGGTGTAAAAGCAAAGGCAGCTGCTTATGGTGATGTTGCTTTTATGGGTTCTGTTCCAGGCTATGGAAATACAATTATACTCTATCATGCAGATTTGAATTTGTATTCATTGTATGGGCACTTAGCCAGTTTCAGTGTTCAACATGGCGACTCTGTAATGTTAGGAGATCAAATAGGAATTGTTGGAGACACAGGAGGTAATTATGATATACATTTACATTTTGAGCTATTGCCTGCCAATAACGAAGATATATTAGATTGGAGAAATAAATCTGGTCATATAGATAATACATTTCCTCTCGATTCTGATAACCATTCCCAGCGTATCGATCCCCTGATTGAATTCCCGGATGTCTATCAGTTGAAAAAAGGAGAACTTACGAAACCCATCCTCCTAGACCTGGACGGTAACGGGATCACCGTGGTGGAGAGTGGCGCGACTGGGGCGATGTTTGATGTTGATGGGGACGGCTACCGGGAACAGACCGATTGGGTGGGACCGGGAGATGGGTTGCTCGCGATTGATTTGAACCATGATGGGGCAATTACCGATGCGGGTGAGATTGCCTTCAACCGCCATGCCACGGAAGCCCAATCCGATCTGGAAGGGTTGCGGGTTGCGTTTGACTCCGACCTGGATGGAAACCTGACCGCCGCCGACGCCCGTTGGGGCGATTTTCGGGTTTGGCGGGATTTCAACCAGGATGGGCAGAGCGTTGCGGAAGAACTGATGACCCTG
>PEAO01000115.1 GCA_002753615.1 Magnetococcales bacterium DCbin2 | reverse complement strand
GGGCAATCCCCCAGACCCCTTTTTTCTTTTAATAATTTATCTTTTCCGAGGCATTTGGACGTGCCAATTTCAAATGCGATTGCCCTGTCCATGCCGTTGCAATAGCCCCTCACCAATCAGGTTCAGGATATCGACCCACCAATCATGTAATGATTGGCGACGAAGATCATTTTCCATCCATAAAGTGGGAATTTTTTGTAGATCCTTGATTATTGGTCTGCGCCATAGCTATCATTAACGTGCTATGCGTTTGGAAAAATTGACCCTGCAAAAAATCATCACAGGAACCATGCTCAAAAACTCTTCCATGACCCGCTCAGTCAAAAGGAACACCACCGTCCTCTTACTGGCAAGCCTTTACCTCCTCGGCGGTTGCACAACGCCTGGACAACAGATGGGCGAACGGCCTACGTTTCTTACCAATACCACGTCGTGGCTCGCTCAAGAAGAACCTAAAGACACACCCAAGGCAACCCAAGGTACAAAAAATTTTGAGGATGGCGTCCACTACGAGGGAAATTTCAAGGATGGCATGCGTCATGGTCGTGGAGTCCAAACATGGCCCGATGGCGCACGTTACGAAGGTGAATTTAAAAACGATAAGCGCGAAGGACATGGACTCTTTATCTGGCCCTCGAAGGTGCGGTATGAGGGCGATTTTGCCAATGGCAAACGACATGGCCACGGCGTTTACACTTGGCCCAACGGGGCACACTACGAAGGTGGTTACGTCGAAGGACAAAAAGATGGACCGGGCATCTTTACCCACCCGCCCGATCCGGCTGGCCAAGTTGTCCAAGAGCGGCAAGTTTGGTCACTGGATAAGCTAATCTCCAGTACCCCCAAAGAGGTGGTGCCGCCTGAAAACAACCGTGGTGATGCCCCACGCCCCAGTCCAGCGCAAACCGGAAACACGGTCCGTCCCGAAAATTCCCGTCCTGGCGTGGATCCGTTGCCCCCTCCCGAAGTCCAATCCAAACCAAACACCATACCACCAGCATCCGCCGCGTTATTCCGGGAACTGCCGGATCGCGATGCACCGGCTTACCCAATACCCCCAAAACCATTGGTTTCCCACACCGAACCCATTCACCAAAAACTTTGGAGTGACCCGGAAACCGGAATTACCCTGGCCTTTGTACCGGGGGGATGCTTTTCCATGGGTAATGCCCATGGGGAAAACAATGAACAACCACTCCATGAGGTTTGCCTAGATCCCTTTTGGGTGGGTATCCATGAAATCACCCAAAGGCAATGGCGACAAGTGATTGGCTGGCTCCCAGAGCAGTCCATCCGTGCCGACCACCTTCCCGTGGGAAACGTTTCCTGGTCTGATGTGGAAAAATTTATTCAGGCAATCAATAAACGCTCTGGGATCCAGTTCCGCCTTCCCACCGAAGCCCAATGGGAATTTGCCTGCACCGGGGGAGGGATCGATCAGGGTCATTGCGGCCAAGGGACGCTGGAAGAGGTCGCCTGGGTCGAAGAAAACGCCAACAGCCAACCCCATCCTCCTGGAGAACTAGCCCCAAACCGGTTTGGGCTGTTTGATATGGCCGGTAATCTGTGGGAATGGGTGGCCGATTGGTACAGTGCCGATTATTATCGTACTGCCCCCAGGAAAAACCCTACGGGTCCCACGGTGGGTTTGTCTCACGTATTTCGAGGCGGTGGCTGGCTCAGTCCAGGAAACAGATCCTTTGCAACCATGCGCCATGAGATGGAACCGAACCGATCCTATCAACTTCTGGGTTTCCGTCTCTCTGCCCCTCGGGTACTGGGATCTCCTTAGAAAATCCATAAACGAAAACAGGCTGGAGAGTTTCTCCAGCCTGTTATTGATCCCCCGCATCAGGTCAGTGCAAACTGGCTCTGCCGCCCGGCAGACCCTCAAACACGTCCCTCGCCAATGCCTGAATCGCACGAAACACAGGCTCTGGAACCGGGAGGGGTTCTGTTTTTCCCAGGGTTTTAAACGCCTGAGATATGGATTCCAGGCCGACAAGATCAACATTATCCATCGGCGCACGTGGTTTACCTGACTCCTGAGTTTTTGCCGTCCGAACCTCTCCTTGGCTCACACTCGGACTTACGTTAGACGTAGTCGCGGCAAGTTGAAACGAACTGATCACACTGTTGACTGAACCGTTGATTGTGTTGGCATCCATGACACTTCCCTCAATAAGCTTGAGAAACGCCTCCATGGTTTACTTATCGACCGATTACACGCGGCCATAAAGCAAAAAATACCGTTCCGCAATTTTTTTCTACCGGCCATCCCACACCCTGTAAGCACCCAATTATTTGAAAAGTTCGGGTTTGGGCATGAACAGACTAGAATCCACCTTCCACTTATCATTCGGTTCTGGGCGGAGAATACGATAGCCCTTTGTAGAGTCTTTCACATAATCCAGTAGATTGAGATCCACAGGTTTCAGTTTTTTGCCCGATTTTGCGTCAAGGATGACCTTGATGACGGGATGGAGCAAGCTTTCAATATTGGGACGGATGACGACGCCAAGCAAGTTGTTTTCAAGCCTGACCAACGTCCCCATGGGATAAATACCGACACATTGGACAAACTTTTGGAAAAGCTGCAAATTAAAATGAGATTTTGACCAATCCAACATCCGTTTGAGTGCCAAATAAGGGGGATTCCCCTTGTGATAGACACGATCTGAAGTAATCGCGTCGTAGACATCGACGATGGCCGCCATTTGCCCAAATTCGTTGATTTCATCCCCTTTCAAGCCATCGGGATAACCCGTACCGTCATACCGTTCATGATGCTGTCCACCGACGCGCACACTGATTTCAGCAATTCCTGGTGTCTGCTCCAGAATCTGCTGACTAAAGGAAACATGCTGCTTCATCTGCAAAAATTCTTCATCCGTCAGCTTACCCGCCTTGTTCAAAACATTTTCCGGTGTCCGCATTTTACCAATGTCATGGAGCATCCCCCCGACGCCGACTTCGATGATGGTTTCTTCATCCATATCCAAAGAGCGGCAAAAGGACATCAGGAAAACACCAACATTGACAGAATGCAGAAAAGTATACTCATCACGTTTTTTAATGAGACTTAAGCTTAAAATAGCGTCAGGGTTACGAAACATAGATTCGGCCATGCTGGTAACGGCATCATGGACCGGCCCAAGGGCGACCTGTTTACCCAAACGGGCATCGGAAAGGACATTTCCAACAATTTTACGGGCATGGGATTTGACTTCAGAGGCACCGGTCAATTCCTCCTCAAAAGATTTGGATACCGGCTTGATGGCGGTTTGTTCCTCATCGTCATCCAGTGCCTTGAGTTGTTCCGCAAGCCTGTTTTCTATCTCCGCCAGAGAAGATCCCTCCCCCTCTTTACCCTTGGAAACATCAATGTAAATTTCCTTGACGCCAAGCTCAATGACAGCATTGATCTCGGCATCCGTCTCGATAAAGCGCGGTTTACGAAAAGGGTCGCACCCCTTATCCTGACACTCGGGGTCGCGCCAATCACTGTTGAAATCGGTCACGAACATTCCCGGCTTGAGATCGACAACAGCGATTTTCCTGATAGTGTCATAAGCCATAGTCTGGATCCTCTTGCAGGTGCGCACACAAATCATTGAGATACGATCTCGCGTCGGGTACGCGGCAGACCATCACATACCCTCATGAACAAATGACCGTTCATCCTAACATGCACATGTCCATTTGAAAATGATCGAAAAGACACGTCAGTGGCTTCCACCGCCACATTGAGTCAATGAGGATTGCTTGTCATACCGAAATGGATTTCCATTGTGGTACCATTTTCTATCATTTTTCATCTGGGGTTACATTGGACGAAATTTATGTAACAGACTTGTTTTTATAACATATTATCAATGCCTTATACAGAAACATTCATGTGACACTTTGTGACCTTGCGTGAAACATGCCCCTTGTACCGACGTTCAAGCCGTTTTGACAGGCACAGCGGTAAAAATAGCTAGATTTCTATGAAATTTTACGTCATAGTTTGCTACCGGGACTGTTTGAGATGGAATGATCGAAGATCCGACTTGTCCTTTTATTGCAACACACACCGACGGCCATCGTCGGCCCTCGATAACGGTTCACTCTGGCAAAGATATGAGACGCAACCTATGATCTTTCGGTTTATTGCCTACCTGATGATCACCTTGTTCCTGATGGGAATCGTCCCAGATCGGAGTTACGCTGCGTCCGAAGCGGAAACGAATGCGCAAAAGGAGCTTGAAAAAACACGCAAAGCTGCCGAATCGGGAAATCCTGAAGCGCAATTTCAGCTTGGCAACACCTATTATCTGGGCAAGGGTGGAAAAGCAGATACAGAAAAAGCCAAACTCTGGTTTGAAAAAGCGGCCCAGCAGAATCATATCGAAGCCCAGGCAAACCTGGGAGTATTGCTCTACATGGGAGCCACCCAGGAAAAGGATATCGCCAACGCCGTAGAATGGTTTCAAAAGGCTGCCCTGCAAGGTCATGCGGGTGCCCGCAAACATTTGGGCATCCTCTATGATACCGGACAAGGCGTTCCTGCCGATCCAGTCCAGGCAGCCCGGTGGTACGGTCTGGCAGCCGCGAGCAACCATCCCGATGCAGTCCGCCTCCTGGAACGGGCCATTGAGCTTGCCAGCAAGGAAAAAAACCCTGATCAAGCCCAAATCACCGCCTTCAAGGAGCAATTGACTCAGGTTAAACAAAAAGCCCCCCAGGAAACCGATCCGCTGGCCGCCCTTTCCGCCAATTTGAACCGGAGCCTTGAACTGCAAAATCAAGGACTTTATGATCAAGCCCACCCTATTCTTAGCAAAACATGTGCCGATTTTTTAAAAACCGCCGGAGACAAAAACTCCGAAACGGGGTGGTGTTTTAATCGACTGGCGGTTCTTGAAAGCGTCATGGGACGCTTGGATGACTCCGAGGCCAGTTTCAAACAAGCCCTTGCCATTCAGAAAATATCATTGCCGGAAAATCACCCGGATATCCTTTCGACGTTGACCGATCAAGCTGAACTACTGCGGATCCGTGGAAAATTCAAAGAGGCGCGCAAACAACTGGATGATATCCTCAGCAAGAGTGCGGGTGATACGCTGATCGAAGTGCGCATGATGGCCAAAACCAACGTAGCCAAAGTGTCCGAAGATCAAGGTAATTTTGCGGAGGCCATTGCATTGACGCAAGAAATTCTTGCCTATGAAACCAATACCCTTGGCAAGGATCATCCCAATCGTCTGACAACGTTGAACAATTTGGCTGGTCTGCAACGGCGCATGGGCAACTTTTCCGAAGCGGAAAAAAGTTATCGACAATCTTTGGAGGGTTTTGAGAAAATTCTTGGGAAAGATCATCCGGGGACCATCACCCTGATGAACAATCTGGCTATGACCTTGGAAAACGAAGGACTCTATGATCAGGCTGAACCTTTGTTCCGTCAGGCTTACCAATCCTCTGAGACGTTGCTTGGAAAGGATCACCCCTCCACCATGGCCAACATGAATAATTTGGCTATGTTGTACGAAAGTCAGGGGGTTTTTGATAAAGCCGAAGCCCTCTACAGAACGGCCATTCCCTTGTCGGAAGCCAAGCTGGGGGCGACACATCCCGATACCATTGCCATCGTCAACAATTTGGCTTACCTCCTGATGCTGAAAAATGATGACAAGGAGGCAAAAAACTATTTTCAGAGGGTTCTGACCGCTTGGCAGGGAGAGTTTGGCGAAAAAAATCAAAAAACCCTCAAAGCCATGAACAATCTGGCGCGTACAGAACATAAGGCTGGTCAGATCAAACAAGCAGAAACCCTATTTTTGCGGGCACTATCCTTGAGAAAGGAGGTTCTCGGAGAAAAACATCCCGATGTATTACGCTCCATGCTTGATCTTGCAACACTCTACCGGACCCAGAAACGGACCAAAGAGGCCCTGGATCTTTTAAAAAAGGCTCTGGCCTTGGCTGAAGAGGTTCTGGGCAAACAACATCCTTATACCTTTGAAACAATCAATGCCCTGGCGGGGGCAATGGAAGATGATGCGGCCATCAAGGACGCCTTAACATTACGTCAGGAGGGTTTTGACCGCCGTTCCGAATTTTTAAATCGTATGCTCTGGGTCGCGGATGAGAATGCGCGTGAGGGCTATGTACGTCTTCATGCCCCAGAACTGGACGCTTATCTTTCCCTGTTAACCCGCCTGAAACCGCAGGAAGGGGGGAAACATGCGATTGATATCAGCTTGCAGCGGAAAGGTTTGTTGTTGAAAGTAACTTCCGAGATTCAACAAGTGGCCCAGATTGCCAAAGATCCCGCCCTGACCGAGATGACGCAACAATTGACCGCCGCACGTAAGGAACTGGTCGCCCTGACTTTGGCTGGTCCCGCCCCAGGGGTCACCAACCATCTTGAGGCCATCCACACTCTGGAATCCAAGATCGGGGATATTGAACGCCAGCTTGGCCAAGCCAGTTTGCGGTATCGCCATACGACACGTTTGTTTGCCATCGACCAAGTAGTCTCAAAGCTCCCCCCTAAAGCGGGCTTTGTAGACTTTCTAATATTCCACGAAGGGGATAAAGCAAAATTGATGGCCAGCACCCTAGTCATGGAACAAGGAAAGCCTGTTTTTAATTTGGTGGTCTATCCCAATCTTGAAGCCATCCAAAAAGGGGTCGTTGAATACCGCACCGCCATCCAAGACGAAGAAATGGATCCTGAGGATGTCAAGGTTGTTGGCAAGGAGATCTATGATCTGGTTTGGAAGCCCATCGCCGACACCATGGGGACACGGGATGAAATTTATCTGATTCCCGATGGGATCCTCAACATTCTCCCGTTTAATGCCCTGGTGGATCCGAAGGACAACTTTCTCCTCCAAAATATCAAGCTTCACATCCTTTCCTCCAGCCGTGACTTACTCCCTTCCGACCTTCCAGAGGCCAAAGGAGATATGGTTATCCTTGCGGGACCGGACTATGATTCCAAAAAGGTTGTGGGTGATGTACAATTGGCGCAGGTTAGTCAAAAACGGGCCGCAGCGACCCAAGAGGCACTTCGTGGTGCAGGCAATGGGATGAGAGGGTTGCATTTTGATCCGCTTCCGGGGGCTGAAAAGGAAGGGAATCTGATTACGGCAACGGTCAAGGAGAAAGGGCAGAAAAATCAGATCTTCACCCAGAATGACGCCCAGGAAAAACTGATGCAGGGGTTGGAGACGCCGCCACGAATGATCCATGTCGCCACCCACGGGTTTTTCTTGAAACCGGACGACAATCTGAAGAAAAGGTTGTTAAAGCTACAACGTAGCGCAGATATTCAACTGCCGCCGCCGGGTGATAATCCGTTGCTGCGGGCCGGGCTGGCGTTTGCCGGCATCAATGCCAACGCATCGTTTCTTGGAGAACTGGATACAGTCAACGATGGTGTCTTGACCGCTTTGGAGGTGTTGGGACTCAATCTGGCAGGGACGCAGTTGGCGGTCCTCAGTGCCTGTGAAACGGGGCTTGGGGAGATTCACGAGGGGGAAGGGGTTTACGGATTGCGCAGGGCATTTATGGAGGCAGGGGTTCAGTCCATCGTCGCATCGTTGTGGGAGGTCAGTGATGCGGGGACTCAAAACTTGATGACTAAGTTCTACGGTCGGTTAATGGGGGGACAGTCGGTTTATTCGGCCATGCGGGAATCGCAGTTGGAGATGTTGAACAGTCCCGAATGGAGTAGCCCATACATTTGGTCCGCATTCATGCTGGTTGGAAAATAGGGACCATCGGTTTTTTGGGAATCGCCGCAGACAGGGCATTCCAATGAAAGATATCGTTACGTTTTTATCGAGCAACTATCGTTTTGAAGGGAGAAGGTTCATGAAACCGCATCTGATCAAGTACAGTCTACTGCTGATAGCCGTCTTTGTTGTTGGACTGGTCAATCAGGCTTTGGCACTCGCACCCCCCGTTGCGATGCTTTCGCAGGTCAAGGGGACGGTAGAGATTTCCAAGGGCAAGGAATGGAAAGCAGTCACCTCCAACAAGTTTATTTTTGATGGGACCAAGGTTCGTACCGGTGCCGACGGTTCGGCGACCCTCATCAATCAAACCACCAACACAAGTCAGAATCTTGGTGCTAGCAGTGAGATTGAGGTCACGGCGACTGCGATCAAGATGGTATCTGGCACCCTTTCCGAGCCGCAGAAGGCTGGGGATGGGGTATTGGCCAGTATGAGTTCTCGGTTTGAGCAGGCACAACGGTATACCACGGTGCGCCGCAGTGTCGATAAGAAGGACAAGGATAAAAAGCTCAACACGGCCCGTGAGATTACCCTTTCCGATACCCATCCCGACATGGTTTGGGCCAACATGGGAGAAGAGTTTTCCTACCGTTTGATTATCGACAACAAGGGGATCGACGTTCCGGCGAGCAAGGAGGACATGGTTCGCTTCAAAGTCACCGGGCTAACTCCTGGCACACACAAGTATCGGGTTGAGGTCGTTAAGGACGGCGTCTCGGTTTTCTCCCCCAAGGGAGACAAAACCATGGTTTGGTTGGGTGGTGCTGCCTTGGAGGATTTGAACAAGAAACTTTCCGAGATCAAGGCTTCGACTCCCGGTGATGATTTTCTGGTTGCCAATCTTTTGGATGAGAAGGGGATGACGGTGGCGGCCATGGATTTGTACCGGAAGTATTTCAAGGAAAATCCAGGCGATATCGACATGTTTCCGCTGCTGATCAAAACCTATCATGACTTGGTTCTCACCGACCTTAAAAAAGAGGCGGCTTTGGAATACAACAAGAACGCGGGCAACTGATCACCATTGGACGAACGACCAATGCTAGGCGTGGGGCTAATACCCCACGCTTTTTTAATGATTTTTTTATTCCTATATTTCATCCGTAAATGGGTCGCTGCATACCATGCAGACCCGGTTCTTTAAGAACAATCCTGATGGTCAGCAGTCCACAATAATCCCATTCTCCGCCAATTTGTCAAACACCATGCGCCTGCTGATCGGCTTGATCAGAAAATCGTTACATTCTCCATCCAAGAATGCCTCCAAGACATTTTCATGAGTTCCCAGTGCAGTAACCATGAAAATTTTAGTCAATGTTCCAACCATCGAAGCATTTTCCTTCTCAAAGGTCCGTATCGCCTTGAGAACATCCTGACCATCCATATTTGGCATCATAATATCAAGGAAAACAATGTCGTAAGGTTCTCCGTTGTCCACAGCCAATTTAAATGCCCTCAGGGCTTCAAAACCATCCGCAGCCAGATCACACTGACCTAAAGAGGCAACCATTTTTACCATAAACAACCGATTGGATTCTTCATCATCGACGATAAGTATTTTCATGAGCAGATTGGGGTCATCCACAGGGCAATCGCATTTGAAATTGGCACGTCCAAATGCCTCGGAAAAGATAAATTATTAAAATAAAAAAGGGGTCTGGGGGATTGC
>PEAO01000114.1 GCA_002753615.1 Magnetococcales bacterium DCbin2 | reverse complement strand
ACCCCTTTTTTCTTTTAATAATTTATCTTTTCCAAGGCATTTGGACGTGCCAATTTCAAATGCGATTGCCCTGGCAAGAGGATGACACAATACGGCGACTAGAAAATGCTTGAAAATCATTGAATGCCCACTGCTGAGAGTCTTTATGGACAATGCACCGGACCTAGAAATGAACCATTTGCCCATGCTGGCGCGAACCCATTTGGCGGCCTGTCTGGAAGGAAAACCGGGGTTTAAGGATCGGGAAAAATGGGTGAAGTTGTTGCCCCCCTTGGGGAAACAGGGGGCCTGTTTTGTCACGTTGACCCACAAGGGGGCTTTGCGTGGCTGCATTGGCTCCTTGGAGGCGCACCGAAGTTTGTTGGATGATTTGCTGGATAATTGCCTGGCTGCCGCCACCCGTGATCCCCGCTTTCGCCCGGTGACCCGCCCGGAATTGGACGAAATCACCCTGGAGGTGTCCATTCTGACCCCTGCGGTCGAACTCCATTACCAGGATACCGAAGATCTCCTCGCCCAACTGCAACCCGGTGTCCATGGTGTCATTTTGTCCCACTCTGGAAGACGATCGACATTTTTGCCCCAGGTCTGGGAGCAAATCCCCGCCAAGGAGACTTTCTTAAATCATTTGTGCCAAAAAGCGGGGTTGGATGGCGATTGTTGGCGGCGTAAACCGGGTATTCGGGTGTATCGGGTGGAAAAATTTAAGGAAATAAAATCCTGACTTGGGGGAGAAGTCATGGCCGGTTTTCGTGTCCATTTTGTGACTGCGGCAGGGATGGGAGGGGTTGTGGGGACGACGTTGCTACAGGGGGGGATCTTGGAACCCCAGGGTGTCGTGATCGGCTTTTTTTTGGCGACCCTGGGCGGTTTGCTACCCGATGTGGATGCGGACAATTCCGCCTTGCTGGGCACGGGCATGACCATGGCCGCGCTCATCGTTTCCTTCCTGGTTATGTTTCGGTACAGTGATCACCACACCGTTGTGGAATTGCTCGGTCTGTGGCTCGCTTGTTATCTGTTGTTCAAGTGGGTTGTATTTGGCATCGTCACGCGGCTGACGATCCATCGCGGACTTTTTCATTCGCTGCCGGCAGCCGTCCTGGCCGGCTTTCTGACGATCATGGTGTTGCATCATCTTTTTGGCTGGGCCAACCGGTTATCATGGCTTGGCGGTGGTTTTGTCCTGCTGGGTTATGTACTCCATTTGTTACTGGACGAAATGGCCAGTCTCAATGTGTTTGGCATCCAGGGGGTACGGCACTCCTTGGGGAGCGCGTTCAAATGGCGTAGTCCCGATCTGATCCCCACCTTGGGGGTTTATCTGGCATTGTTCCTGGTGTTTCCAATGCTTCCAGACCCGGCGGGGTTGTGGGAGGATTTGGCGGTGTCGAGGGCTTGGCCGATCTTCTGATGGCGAGGGATTACAGCATGGGGCAATCAACGGATTATCTCGTGGTGGGGGCGGGTATCGTCGGGTTGGCGGTGGCGCGGGAATTGCGCAAGCGTTACCCCAAGCGACGGATCACCATTTTGGAAAAAGAGGCTGCCGTCGGTTACCATGCCAGTGGTCGCAACAGTGGCGTATTGCACAGCGGCATCTACTACGGCGGCGGTACGGTGAAAGCCAGGGTATGTACCCAAGGGGCGCGACGGATGAAAGCCTTCGCGGCGGAACACGGCATCCACTGCCACCATACCGGAAAGATCATTATCGCCACCTCCCCGGAGGATCTCTCCACCCTGGAGTGTCTGCAAGAAAATGCCCGTCACAATGGTGTCCGTATCGAAGTCTTGGATGAACAGGGGATTCGCCAGATCGAACCCTTTGCGGGTGTGTTCCAGCAGGGTATTTATTGTTTGGATACCGCCGTCATCGATCCCAAGGCTGTCTTGTATAAGCTGGTGGCCTTGTTGAAGGACGACGACGTTTTTATTGTGTTCAATGCCCAGGTGATCGCCGTCGATATCCTGGCCCGAACCGTCAAAACCCCCCAGGGAGAATGGCATTATGGCTATCTGTTCAACTGTGCCGGTGCGTTTGCCGATCAGGTGGCCCGATATTTTGAACGGGGGCTGGATTATGCACTGCTCCCCTTTAAAGGGATTTATTTTAAACTGCACCCCCAACGCAATCCCATGGTGCGTGCCAATATCTATCCCGTGCCTGACATGGGACAACCTTTTTTGGGTGTCCATGTGACCCGTTCCATCCACGGCGAGGTGTACGCCGGTCCTACCGCGATTCCCGCATTGGGGCGGGAAAATTATGGGATGTTGCAAGGGGCAAAATGGGAAGAATCCTGGCGGACAGGGTATGCGTTGTCCAGAATGTATCGCGCTAATCATCAAAATTTTCGCAAACTGGTCCATTCCGAGCTTGGGAAATACCGCAAAAAAGATTTTCTGGCTTCCGTGAACAAATTACTCCCGGGCCTGACCGGAGAAGATCTGGTCTCTTGTGACAAGGTGGGGATTCGACCGCAACTGGTCAACATACGCGAGAACAGGTTGGAAATGGAGTTTATCCTGGAACAGTCCCCCGACGCACTGCACGTCCTCAATGCGATATCGCCGGCATTTACCAGTGCGTTGGCGCTGGCGGAGTGGATTGTTGATCAAGCACACCACCATGCACCACGGCCCGTCACCTGAACGTGGGATCATCGCGGTGACGGACCGGAGAAAATAAATGCCTTTTTTATGATTGTTTCTCGAAGGCTTCTGGACCTTCTCCACATACCGGGCAGGTCTTTGGGGGATGGTCGCCTTCATGCACATAGTCACATACGGTGCATTTCCATTTCATCGATTTGTCTCCATCTCAAGGAAAGTTAAATGGGGCACACTGCCACAGGCAGAGGCCATGAAAAACTTTTTCCTAGAGATTAACGTATTGGATGGCGTTGTACAATCGTCGGGCAACTAAGGAACCCGTTTTTTAGATTGATGGCCGGTGACAATTCAAATGTTCCAATCCTGGTCCATTTGTGGTAGCGTGGGAAAGGGATTTACAGATATTTTCCGATGTATTTTTGTATCACCCCTGTGGGTCAGGGGTGTTGGCCTGGGTCTGCTGCAACGGAGTCGTCCTTTGGCAAAAATTCTGGTCGTTGATGATGAGCCGCAAAATTGCCTGTTGCTGGAGGCAACCCTCAAGCGGTGTCCAACGCCGCACCCCTCCCGATCCTGTTATTCGGGTCCAGACGCGATCACATTGGCGGCTTCCTGGAAACCGGATTTGATCTTCATGGATATTCACATGCCAGGGATGGATGGTATCGAAACCATCCAAACCATTCGCAACAAAGGTTTTGCCGGTAAAATTGTCATTGTGACCGCCGATTCCCGGAGTCAAAACGCCCGTTTGGGTGTCAAGGCGGGTGCCAATGGGTTTTTGGCCAAGCCCATAGATTTTCGCAATATTTGTAATTTGGTCAATCAATTGATGGCACCAGGCTGATGGGGAGAGCGAAACCCCAGCATGGTTATTCGTACTTTGCCAGAACACATGCAGCCCCGGTTTTCTGAAGGTCACTCCTGGCTGATCACCCCACCTGCTGGTGGTATGCAACAATGGGGGGAGAATGAGGATACTGCGTTTGGTGAATGGCCGTTATATGCAAACAAGAAGCGGGTCAACAGCGGTTGGCAACCTCTGTCGAAATCAAGTTTCCTGGATTGCGTTGGCACTCATGCGCAATCGTTTGCTGTCTGCCATGGCCGCAGTGAGTAACTGATCCCAGTTATCGGGCGGATGGCCGTTTTCAAGCATTTTTCGGAACACGCGATACGCATCGGCACCGCTCTCATAGGCCCGTTTTGTCTCCTCGTCGTTGACCCACGCCAACACAATAATCCTGCTGGACGCATGGTAGCGGAAAAATAGTCGGTAATGCTGAAAAAATTTGGCACGAAACCAATGCTTATGCTTTTCGCCCAGAGTGTTGCCCTGGCGATACTCCGGCTTTGTAGGATCTTGGGGGATCACATCAAAGGCCAGTTTGGCAACGGCAGCCAACCGTTTGGTCGTATTTTTTTTGGTATAGTTCAACGGGTCTTTGAGCTTGAGTACTTCAACCTGCTGAATCAAAGACTCAAGCTGTTCCAAAAACAAGGGGTGCGCAAAAATCGTCCAACCACCGATTACCAGGGGGGTAGATTTGTCTTGGATCATTCATCATCTGCCGATAGGGGTAGATCAAGATTGACATCAATACCTCCGATCAACGGATGGATGCGTTCCAAAAGGCCGGCATCCAAGGCCTGAAGTTGCTCAGGGTAACTAGCGATGTTTTTTGCCAGAAAATCCAAAAATTGGCCCAGTACCGGATCGTCCCCTTCCGAGGCTTCGGCGCGTGTTAGGACAACCTCGCCACCTGGGCGGATGGCGTAGTGGATCTTGTCGCGCTTGTTCAAGCGGAGTGCTAAACGGACAATTTCCGGCACCGTAGTCTGGTAACGGTCGGTGAGTGTCGATTCAACCTCAAGGGTGATGGCCATAATGTTCTCCAGTCATTCAAGGAACTGACATACCTCATGGTAATGCAATACCATTGTCTAAGTCAATGCGTTTGCATTACCTGCAATGGATTGGATATAAGGTTGGAGAATTTTCCGAAAAGTTTTCTTGAAATAACTTAAAATTTGTTATATCATGAACACTTCCTTCTCCTTCGTGCCATCATAGCCGCGAACAGTGTGAACCAACCTCCCAGGGACGGTCCAATATGGAACTAATCCTAAGCACAATTTTAAATTATTTTCTCGGACTGGCTGTCAATTTGCGCAGTGACGCCATCGCCAGCGGGCTGGGCAAGGAGCTACAGGAGCAATTCAAGCGTCACCAAGACAGCATTTCCAAACGTTCGCTGCGTGAAGACCTGAACGCGGCCTGCGTCAAACTCGCCCGCGATCAATACAGCCACGGTATGACGCCGCAGAAAGAGGCCCTTTTGAACTTGTTGAACGACGGGCCTTTCCAAATGGATTTGTATGAATGGCTGGTTGCGGGCGATATCGTCGAAGGAGAGGCGGCAAAGATACGGTTGCGGACAACCATGGGGCAATCCCTCACGGAGACCCACGCCACTGCCGAGCAGATAGAATTTCTGGAAACCCGTTTTTTTGAAACACTCGATAAAGCAGTGTTCGCCAATCCAGTTCTCGCCCATTGGCGGCACCAGTTAAGCCTCGATTACCTCCGGGGGCAGGTGGCCACGCTACGGGAGTACGCTGCGCAAGCCGCTGGCCAATTTACCCCAGAACAGCAAAAGGTGGCACTCGACTTATATTGCGACAAGGAACTGGCTCGGTGGGATATTATCGACCTGAACAATTTGCCTGAAGGCGACTCCCACCTAGCCACCCAAAAGCTTCTCTTGCGTCAGCTTTACATGCCGTTATTCATCGAAGTGGAATCGACACAACATGATGGTGATGCACCGCTCGATAAACTTGAGGAAAAACGGGACGCCCGCCGCCATCGCGAAGCTGGCCGTCTCTTGGGGGGAGAATCCGACAGTACCAATACCGATCGTTCGCCTGTTGGCACCCGCCTGGGGCTTTCCCATCGGCTGGTGGTGCTTGGTGAACCTGGCGGTGGTAAAACTACCCTGCTGCGTTGGATGGCAACCGCCTATCTGTTGCGCGATAAAGACAGAGAGGCGTTCAACCAGCTTCCCGATACCGACACCCTGCCAGAACAGCCCTGGATCCCCGTCCTCATCCGCTGCCGTGACCTGGGCGAGGCAGACCTTTGTCGTTGTTTCAAAGATTTTCTGACGCAGCACCTCAATAAAACGGAACTCCAACCGAATGAGGCTCGCATCATGGGGAGCATCATCCTTGACCGCATCGCCCAGGGTAAAGTCCTGCTGGCAGTCGATGGTCTGGACGAGATTGCAAGCCCGCGGGTGCGTATGCTGTTTTGCCAAGAATTGGAACGGACGGCAGCGCGTTATCCCGAAACGCCCATTATTGTTACTTCCCGCATCGTCGGCTATCGCAACATGCCTTATCGCATGGGTGCCGGGTTCGAGCATGGGGTGATCGCCGATCTTGACCGCGAAGACAAAGATCTTTTTGCCCAACGTTGGGTGCAAGTCACCGAACAACACCCCCCCGCCAATGAACAGGAACAACGGATTCAGGAGTTACGCGAAGCTTTGCACTCCAGCACCCGCATCGAACGGCTTACCGGAAATCCGATGCTGCTGACCACCTTGGCCCTGGTGAAACGCAAGGTCGGCAAACTGCCCACCCGCCGAACCAAGCTCTATGCCGAAGCGGTCTCTGTGTTGCTCAACTGGAATCCAAGATTCTACGATACCATTGATGAAAAGGAGGCTATCCCCCAGTTGGAATATCTTGCCTTTGAGATGTGCCGACGTGGCGTTCAACGGATGGAACATGATGAAGTTCTCGATCTTTTGGACAAGTTACGTGCGGAATATCCGAACATCCGCCCCATTCGCCAGCGCACCCCGGAGGCATTCCTCAAACTTCTGGAAGAACGCTCCAGCATCCTCATCATGTCCGGCGCGATCTGGCACAAGGAGACCCCCCAGGGGCAATCCGCCTGGGAATTCCGCCACCTGACGTTCCAAGAATATCTTGCCGCACGCGCCTTGTTGGATGGTCGTTATCCAGATCGCGACAAAAGCAAATCTTTGGCCGAGCAGGTTGGACCATTGGCTGGTCAATTGGAGAAATCTCAGGATCTGTTCCAGGATGAGGAAGAAAAGGTGGTGGATGCCTGGCACGAAGCCATGCGGCTCCTCGTGGCCGATTGTCAGGATGATAACGTGGATGAAGTATTGTGCGCCATCCTGGAGCCGATAGCGGGTGAAGATCCGGCACGGTCAGCTCGACCACGCGCCGTGTTGGCCGCCCTGTGCCTTGCCGATGAACCCAACGTCAGCGAAAAGGTGGCGCAGCAGGTGCTGAAAAAACTGGCTACCACGGTTAATAATACGAACGATGGCTTTCACTTACAACCAAGTACACTGGTTGAAAAAGCAGCACTGGAAGTTGGGAGGAGCAGTTGGTCTGAACAACTCAAAGAAGTATTGATTGAAGAATATTGCCGTCGTCCAGAAGACACGCGAATTAATCCGGGAAACCTTTGGGGATCGGTGGGGGGAGTGTGGAAAGAACCATCGGGTGCCGTATCCCAACAATGGATTGCAGACCGCATGGTGCGCCTTAAATCAACAAACCGCACGGAGATCATCTCGGCTGCGCTGGAGATCGTGGATGCGGTAGATCAAAACAATATTGAGATCGTAGGGGAACTTTCCGATACCCTTCTGGGTCTGTTGGAGCGACAAAACGACTTTCCGGCAAATTATGCCGCAGCTTTGGCATTAGAAGGATTATGTGAGGGCTATTTATCTCGCCAAGACAAAACAACGCCGATTTGGATCGCACGGGGCAACGATCTGTATCGGCTGGATCGGGCATTGAACGCTATTCCAAAAAGTGAGGGGTTCACACGTTTTTTGTTAATAGACTTTCTTTGCCAAAGCGATGATCCAGATGTATTCCCGCTTCTATTGGCCAGACTGAACGATTCGAATACAGGAAACCAACTGAACGTCATTAAGGCTCTAGGACGGTTGGGCGATAAACAAGCAGTGGCTGCCCTGATCCCGCTGTTTGAACAAAGCAATGACAACATCCGCTTCTATACCGCCATCGCGCTCATAAACCTTGGTGATGACCGCGGTCGTTCCATAATCAATAAATTCCTAGATCACGACGATCCCGATAAGCGGGAAAATGCCGTTGAGGCACTTGCACAAATCCGTGACAAGACGGAACAAGAACTGCTGTCCCTAAATATTGATGGGTTAGCTCCGTGGATTGATCCCAGAGAGCCGATCACGGATGCGCACATTGAAGACGCCGCAAAAAGAATTGGAAAAAGCCCTCAGGAGGTACGTGAGATTTATGAATCGGTTGCGGAGGATTTCCACCTAAAATTCGGATGAACCGGACCCCTTTCGGGATGGGGATCATGCGGTGTCACAGGCGGCAGGGGTTATGGCCTTGCTTTAATGTTCGCCGTGCATCGCGGAACAGGATGAGTTGTTCCTTGTCCTGGCTCAAAGATTCGATATGCTTGAAAACAGCCTGCGTTTGGGGATCGGGGGGTGTTTGGGATGGTGGCATCGCTGGGTTGAAAATCTGAAGTTCTGTGACATAGCGGGAAAAACTGTGATCTGTCGGGCCGTAGCCTTGGCTGTAGATGGTTTTGCCGGTCACCTCACGCACAATTTTGGCTGAGGGAAACCGATCTTCAGGGTTCTCCTCCATCATGGACATGACGATTTCCGATAACCCTTCGTGGAGACCGCGAATCACTTTGTGGGGCGGGACCAGGGGACGGGAATGAAAATCGAGCAACTGTTGTTCCATCATTTTGGTGTCATCGATGTTGAGTCCCGGTACACGGTTGGGACATAAGCCGGTGAGCAGTTCATACATGACCACTCCCAGACTGTAAAGATCGGCGCGGGCGTCGAACGGGCGACGGCGGACCAGTTCTGGGGCGATATAGTGTGGTTTACCCACGATGACCCCGGTGGTATTGGCGATGCTCCTGGTGGGGAGGGCCAAGCCAAAATCGGAAAGTTTGATTAACCCCAGCTTTTGGGATATGAGAATGTTGGACGGGGAGATGTCCAGATGGATAATCCCTTTTTTGCCGTCGGAAAACTCCAGATTATGCGCATAGTCCAGGGCATTGGCGATGCGAAACAGGATAAATCCAACCCATTCATAAGGAATTTTTAGGGCTTTGTCTGCCAAAAGATGGTTGATGGTCATGTTGTGCATGGTCATGAACGTCAGCAGATCAAAGCCATCGACGTGTTCCATGACAAAAAAAATCTCGCGGCTCCCATCTTCATTTTCCATGGTGTCGGCACCCCGGAAACCGACAATATTGGGATGGCCATTGAGTTCGGCAAGGATGGCGATTTCCCGCTCCAGGGTCTCCTCCATCAGTCGGGTCAAGGGGCCTTGACCGCGCTTGATGGTTTTGATCACGGAAGGTTCCCGGGTTCCCATGCGGGTTTCAAGAATGGCCTTGTAGACTTCACCCATGCCGCCGGAAGCCAGTTTTTCGATCAGGGTATAGGTGATGCTGGAATGGACTTTTCTCCCCTGACATAGGGGGAGCAGAGGGGTAACGATTGGGGGCGTACGATCAGACGACGGGCTGATTTGGGCTTGGGCGATGACCACCGTATCGGTGATGGCTTCGGGGGGGAACGACCAGTCGTCATCCGGTTTGGCCATGGTGCTGGTATGGCGGTTGGGGAAATCGGCGGGGTCTGGTGGGTGACGCATAACCTTTTTTCCTCCATGGACGCTCTCGCGTTTGGTACAGGGCAATCGCATTTGAAATTGGCACGTACAAATGTCCGAAAATGATCAATTATTAAAAAAAAAAAGG
>PEAO01000113.1 GCA_002753615.1 Magnetococcales bacterium DCbin2 | reverse complement strand
CCCAGACCCCTTTTTTATTTTAATAATTTATCTTTTCCGAGGCATTTGGACGTGCCAATTTCAAATGCGATTGCCCTGCACAGCGCAGGTCCATGGGTTGCCTTTCTCGTTTTCCAGTTGTATACTGGTGTGTGGTGCCATGAGACAAACGATCGCACCACCGGGTGAACCTATCCCACGCCGCAGCCAGCCCGGTGCAACACATGAACTCTGGACAAAAGTTGCCGTTGTAAGTCCGTGTTCATTTGACAAATGGATCAACTGTCCATTAACATGAGTGAGTTTTTCTTAATGGAGACTTTCTCATTATGACAAAAATCGCTGACATCGTTCTCCCCGAGGGCTACCGCCCTTCGGAGGATGAGACCTATATGGCCCCCCAGCAGCGGGCATTCTTCTACCGTCTTCTGGCCGAGTGGAGAAGACAGCTCCTGGATGATGCCACCAAAACCGTTGCGGTCATGACCGAAGAGAAAGCCGCCTTTGCCGATCCCGCTGATCGGGCTACACTGGAAACCGACCGAAATTTTGAATTGCGCACCCGTGACCGAGAACGCAAACTGATCTCCAAAATAGAACGGACCATGGAGACCATCGAAGCCGATGATTATGGCTACTGCGAGGAGTGCGGTGTGGAAATCGGCCTGCGACGCTTGGAAGCCCGCCCAGTAACAGATCAGTGCATCAGTTGCAAGACCAGAGCAGAACACAAGGAAAGGGTTGTCCGCAGTTTTGATGACGAATGAGGTGGGTCTGCCTGAATGATGCCCGGCCTTTCCAGGGTGTATCCCTTGGCCGTTGATCATGAACGGCCCTGGTTTGGGATTTTGGCCGCAATCTCACGGCAGAGGGTTTCCAGTGCGGTACTGAGGGCTGCAATTTGGGCATCGGTATCCTGAGTGCCAACGTGGCCACCGTGAATCTCGGAAAATTCTCCAAATTCCTGATCTTTGAATGCCCCCTGCAACGTCCAACGCGCCGAAAGCAACACCCTCCCGTCAGAATCGACTTCAAAACGGATGAGCTGCACCCGCAAACGAAAATCGGGCTGGATGGGGTTTTTCATCGGTAACCGCCAAACCCTGCTTGAATTCATCAGCCTGGAAAAATTTTCAACCATGACCCGCGTCACCCCTGAGTCAAGATCCTCACCCCACAAATCGGTCTCGCCAAAAGCCAGCCGATGATCACCCAATCGATGAACAATCTGTAACCTGGAAAGATAATCGGGCAATTCCACCGGCTCGATGGCTAGGCGAATTGCCCGATGAAACGCCTCATCACCCGCCTGTCCCTGGTTCATGGATGACAATAAGAAATAGCGGGTGACCGGAGACCCTTCGCCTTTGATGATGGAGGAACATCCGTAAAGGCCGCTCAGACCGATCCAACACAACACCAACAATCTGACACATTGGGCAATCATTCTTCCTTCTTCTCCTTTCCAAACAACAGCGACTCCGGTTGACGACTCATAATGCCGACAAAAGTGCGGATAGCACGGGAAGTCGCCGTCAGTTCCCGGGTCAACTCAAGCATACGATAGTTCATCGGGGCATCAGGATCCATCAAGTCATTCAGATTTGCCATCAACCGATCCGTGGATGCCAAAGCCTTGGTCGCCGCTTCGGTCGCCTTGGCCAAATCCTTCCCCATGGGATCCACTTTTCCATTGATTTGCACCATCGTCGATTTCAAGGTCACCAGGGCATCCCGCATGGCACTGGCGGCTTCAAGGATCACCGGGGCTTCCACGGTTTTTTTCAAGCTGACCAGGGTCTCGTTCAAATTTTTACCAATTTCATCCGATGGGAATGTCTGTAACTTTCTTAACAATGAGGTGATAGAAGCACTGATCTCATCCAAATTAGACGCTACCGTCGGCAACTCCTTGTAACGAGTTTGCGTTCCCAAGAGACGGACAGGCATTTCGGGACGCATCACCAGATTGACATAGAGTTGCCCGGTCAAGTAACTGGCTGTTTCCAATTGTCCACGCAATCCGCGATCGACAAGGGTTTGTATAAACTCGTCCGAGGATTCTTCCGTATTGTGATCCCCGACTTCCGTAACACGCTCCGGTTCGATTTCCATCAACACCGCGACCCGGAATGATGTGTTGGCGCGATCAAATTCCATGCGAATATCCCGCACCGAGCCAATTTTGATACCGCGAAACTCCACCGGTGCCCCCGATTTGAGTCCCCGAACAGAACCATCAAAATACATCAGGAACGGAATTTTTCTCCGATAACTGGAATCGGTGACCGCACTTTGGTCTTCAAACAGGGTAAAAAGATTTCCCGGTAATGGGGGTTCAAGATTTTCAAGAGATGCCGGCGTCTCAAAAGCGACACCGCCCAACAAAAGAGTCGATAATGAGGAGGCGGTCATCCGAATTCCATCGGCATTCATCGAAAGATCGATACCATTGATTTTCCAAAAACGGCTGTTCGGCATAATCAATTGATGATAGGGCGATTTAATAAACGCATGGATAATCACACCATCTTTATTTTTATTCAGATCGAACCCCAACACTTCCCCAGCCGGAATCCCCAGATAATAGACCGGAGTGCCCACCGCCAATCCACCCAGTTTTTCGGCAGTCAACCGTATTTTCATCCCCTGGGTGCCGGAGCGGACCAAAGGGGGGCTTTCCAACCCCTTGAACCGATCGGTTAGCGGCCCAGTATTCCCCGGTTCGATTTCGATATAAGTTCCAGAAACCAAAGTCCCCAGACCCGACACCCCCTGAAGCGAGAACCGTGGTTGGACCACCCAAAATTTTGCATTGGACATGAGAACACCTTCCATGCCCGCCGCCAAGCGCACGGTGAGTTCAACTTGGCCAAAATCGGGGCTGAGCCACACCGATTCAACACGCCCCACATCCACAGCCTTGTGACGTACCCTGGTTTTTCCAGCTTCAATCCCCTCGGCGGAGTTGAAGGTGATGGTAATCAACGGTCCCCTGGAGGCCAACGTATCGTAGACAAGCCAAGCCCCCACCACAATCACCACGAACGGTATCAACCAGAAGAGGGAGATCGCCTTTTTAGGATGAATCACGGGATCGGCAAGGGGAAGGTCATCAACCATGGTCATGGGCACTATCCCAAATAAGCCTTGGATCAAAAGTACGTGCGGCAAAAATGGTCAGAACCACCACGGCACCGAAAAAAGAGACACCCCTATTGGGTTCAATCGTGGCCAGGGCACCCATCTTAACCAAAGTGGTCAGGAGCGTGACAAGAAAGATATCCACCATCGACCAATGGCCAAACACTTCCATGAGACGATACAGGGCGATCCGCTCTTTGATATAGGTTTTCAACCCCACATGGACCGAAACCAACAAATAGATCAAAATAACGATTTTCCCGAGGGGAACGACGACACTGGCGATGAAAACGATCATCGCCAAGGGCCACATTCCGGTTTCGATCAGGGAAGCCACACCCGCCAGGATCGTCTTTGGCTCGCCTTGTCCCATCTGAACCACGGTCATGATCGGAAAAATATTAGCCGGTATGTAGAGAAGGGCTGCGGCCATGGTCAAAGCCCAGGTTTTTTGTAAACTGGAGGGTTTGCGTGCATGGAGGGGTGTGGCACACCGCGGGCAAGGATGGTTCTCAGGCGACGGGGTTACCAGGGCGCAGACAGGACAACGGATCAAACCCGAAGATTTGGCCGTAAGATCAAGGATGGCCATCATCCACCTCCCCGATACGTCGCCAGATATCACAACAATCCAAGGCGTTGCCTGCGGCGGTGCTGCAAAACAGCAAGGCCGCCAACGCATAGACAGCCACCCCCGGCACGACCGTGGCCATATCGGACAGCTTGACGAAGGCGACCAATACCCCCAACATATAGACTCCGATCATCCCCCAAGGAGAGATTGAGTGGGCAACCCGAAACATCCAGACCGCCCCTGGAGGTTTATATCCCATCACCATGGGCATCAATACGTAAAGCAGTGCCACACAATGCAATATTGGGAAAAGCAGGCTGGTAAGAAGCACCAAGATCACCACATCCCACATGCCATGATGACCCAGTTCCACTGCCCCACTCAGCAAGGTCACAGACGTTTCCCGACCACCCAGCTTCAGTTCCAACAATGGAAAAGCATTGACGATAGTAAAAAGAACCAGTGTCGCAAAAGTCAGGGTCAATGTTCGCACCAGATGGTCGGGCCGACTACTGGCCAATACCGCCCCACACCGCCGACACCGTGCCACCGCCCCTTCCGGCAACGGGGGCATCCGGTGCAACCAATCACACTCATGGCAAGCGAAAAGCACCCTCTCAGGCCCCACCACCCAAATACCGTGCGATACCACGCCCTAAATTAACCATCCTGGCAAACTCCTCTGGCGTGGCACTCAAGGCATGATCACGGATATGGGTGTCGGATTTATCCAATGTAAAATGCTTCTCGATGACTCTGGCCCCACGACTGATGGCCAAGAGGGGGCATTCAATCCCCAAGGTATGGTCGGAATATCCCACATAGGGGGAGTTGGTAAAATCTTTTGGCATCCCTTTCATCTCCCAAGGGGCGGTGGGATATTTGGAGACACACCACAGGTAGCGGAGGTTTGCAGCGGGAGGAAAGGGCAATCCATCCTGATTCCAAAAACCCAAAGAAACAAAGGTTTCCTTACCTGTCGCCAAAATTTTTCTGACCAGATCGGGATGATCCAGCACGGTACGTGAGGCGACTTTGTAGCGCGGCAGATTAAAAGGTTCCAACATGGGGAATGCTTCGGGAACAATAATGGAGAACATCAACTCGATTTCAAAAAAATCGGCCCACCGCTTGAGATCGGTGATCACTTCCGGGGTAATTTGATTAATTTCCCCCGGTCCCCAACGCCAACCCAATTGAAACTTGACGATATCGGCACCCACCTGTTTGGCTTGGCGGATCAACTCGTATGCCACGGCAAAGTTTCCGTTATGATTCATCCCCACTTCGGCGATAAAAAGCATTCGTCTCACTCCATTTTAGGAAATAACACGCTCCGGCACCTGCCATGCGTCGAGGCACCCCATGGGTGGTTGGTCCTGGCCCCGACATTCACACTTTGTTTAACTGCTGGTCGAAATGGCTGACCGTTTTTTCATCTTTGGTGCGGTTGGTTTCGTGCATGCGGTAGCGGTAGAACGGAAACTCCAAACGACCAATCCGATATTTTCGCTCGAAACGTTTGCGCAACTCATGGCCTTCGCGCATACGGAAGGCTTCGTTGTATAACCCCACGTCAAACAGGCACTCTTTGCGAAACATGATACCGCAGGCTATCTCTTCCTCGAAGCAATTAAAACGACCGATCACCTGTTCTTGTTGATTCACCTTCAGGAAATCGCAGGCGACCGCTTGGTAATGTCGATTATAATCGAGAAACATTTTCATGATCGACAAAAAGCTCCGCTGCACATAATCATCGGCATCCACCCGGACGACATAGCGTCCCAAGGCGTTATGGATGGCATGGTTGAGGGAGTTGGGCAACCCTTGATTTTGTTCATGAACGATGGATCGCAAATGACGCAGGATCCCCAGATTCAGGAGGACTTCCCGGGTATGATCGGAACTGCCATCGTCCACCACTAAAATTTCAAATTCTTCCGGTTTCAAACCGCTTTGGTGGCTGACACTGCGGACGCACCGTTCTAACCAGTGTCCCTGGTTGTAACAGGAGACGATCACGGAAATATCGGGCAAATAATCGCGTTTTTCGGTCATGACGGATCATTTCCAAGCTTAAGAGTGCGCAGGATAGCATCGAAGGCAAATTTCGCCGCCTTGTATTCTGAATCCACCGTCAAACCGGCGATATGGGGTGTTACCACCAGATTTTCATGGGAACGGGCATAACAGAGTACCGGATGCTGGCGTTTATCGCTTAGATATTCATCGGAGATGACATCCAGGGCGGCTCCCGACAGATGACCATTGGAGAGATAGCGCAGCAGGGCCGCTTCATCGATGATTTCACCACGGGAGATGTTGATAAAGATCGCTCCCGGTTTCATGGCAGCATACCATCCTTCAGTGACCATACCCCGGGTGGTATCATCCAGATGGACGCTGATCAAAAGGCAATCGGCCTGTTGCAGCACCGCCATGGCCGAGGTCGCTTGCTGAACGTAGGTCTCCTGGATGGTCTTGTAGGGATCATAGGCGATGATATTCATACGAAAGGCGTGGGCATAGCGGGCGATATTGCCGCCGATCCGCCCATAGCCGATGATTCCCATGGTTTTCCCGTGGAATTCCACGGTACGCAGTTCATTTTCCACGTCTCGCCAATAGTTTTGCCGTACTCGGGCGATCGCCATGTGGATACGCCGCACCACCGTCATGATCAATCCCCAGGTAAATTCCGAGGAGGCATAGATGGAATTGACCACAGCGGTATCTTTTAAGCAAGCGACTTCCAACCCTTTTTGCTGACACCAGATACGATCAATATGGTTGCTTCCGGTCGAAGGGGTTGCCACAATTTTCAATCGTGGTGCCAATTCAAGCAACGCGCCGTCCATGAGGTAAGGGGGGACCGGGGAGCAGAGCCAGGCATCGACATGGGGGAGGATCTCCACGATGGTTTGCCGGTCGGCTCCGTAGGCGAAGATGCAATCGACGACCTGAGCGATTTCGGCACGCATTTTGGGGAGGAAAGACATATTGACCGTCACCAACACCAAGGGACGCCCCCCTTGGATATGGCGTTCGATGGTCACCATTTCTTTTTTTGCGGGGCGATTACCGCTGTGTCCATCACGGAGCAGGCTTTCGACCCATGGGATTTCCCCCACACTCCGAACAGCAACGGAACGGAGGGGAGAAAGGACGACCACATGGGGATTGTGTCCAAAGCATTGATGTTGTTCCACGATCAGGTTGCGTCGCATGGCCAGGATGGCACCATTGGGGGCAAAGTATTTTTGGGGGGAATCCCCTTGGACTGAATGATATGAGGTTGCTTGATGGCTGATGATTTGTCCCCCATCGGCACTCAAAGTGATGGGTTCGGGGGGAGGGGAAAATTCAGAGACGCTGACGACCGCTTCGACGCTCGGTTGCATCAATTTTTCCAACGCCCGATCGACATCGGCCCCATCGCGCAAGGGGGTGAGTAGGGATAACTCCACGACGGCATCAAAGCGAAGTTGTTTTATTTGCTCCCATTCTTGGATTGCTCGGTTCAGGGTTTCCGTTGTTTTGATCCGTTGCCATGAAAGTTCCTCTGGGAAGGGGAAGAGGCAATCGGCCCCATAGTCTTTGGCCGTTTGGGCGATCAGCGCGTTGTTGGTCACCACCACCACATGGGAGACTAGGTGAGCATCCCGCGCCGCGCAGATGGTCCATGCGAGCAATGGATGGCCCAACACGAGGTGCAGGGCTTGATTGCCGATGAAATCGTCCCCGTCTGGTGCCTGGATGACGGCAAGAATGGCAAGTTTGGCGACCGATGCAGACATATTTTTCCTTTGGTTTGAACACCGACACCAGGGGTTGACCGTGAATGGCGGCTGTTGATCAGTGATTGAAATAAATCCCATCACCCGTGCTATCCGAATGGAACCCCGTCTTTGAGAAGACCTGTTTTTTGGCTAATTTTTCCACACCACCCCCGTGCCAAGTCTCCCCATGGCCATGATAGCCATTATGCGAAGAGGCGCAAAGTGAAATCTTGGATGAAGGCTTTTCCATCACCCAGTTTCTCTTCAAACCCATTGCGTGCCGTGGCGGGATCAATGATGCGTCGAACGGATTATTTTCTTGCCTTAGAAAAGGCCTTTCGATAAGATCTGGAATCATTCAGTCATACAGATGGCGTTTCTCGGTTTATTTTTTCAATATTTTTATCCAGCAAATGGATTCTAGTTAATTGAGTCCATGAAATTGAATATCTGTAAAAACAAAGCGTTAATTTGATGTCATTTCTGGACAGACTGTTTTGCAGTTGGTAGTCAAGCAATACCGAAGACAGCAATTCGGGAGAATACCTCTGATGATGCGTTCCCATTATGTCGTAATGCAAGACCTGACCCCATGACCAAATATTATTGGTGAACTTGGTTGTTGGCACAGCGATATTCGGATAAAACTCTAGCTTTTGAGCATCTAAAGAGGAGCAGCAATGGTAGAGTTCATTATTGGTGCCATCGCAAGCTTATTCGCAACCATTATTTATGAAAAATATCGGTCCTATAGAACTACGAAGGCCATCAAACATTCTTTCGGTTGGTGGGTGGAGATAGTTCCGGACTCGACAGATTGTCAATATAGTGTTGGAGAATTCTACTTCAACAGAAGGAAATCTATTATTGCATTTGATGGTACGAACTACAATAATGGTGGAACTCCAAGATGTCACTGGGAAACAATTAGCGGTGCTTTTGATGCTAGTGAAAAAAAATATTTTTACACATATCGTGCAACTCTTGTATGTCAGCGTGACATTGCTTACTATGGGTTTGGTGTAATTGAATTCGATTTGGATAGCGGTACTAATTCATTCACCCCAACCGGCGGACATTATATCTCAGCAAATGTTGACAGTCATCCAATGTCGCATACTATGGAATCTATGAAGTCTTTCCAGCAGTGCAGTATGGATGGCGTGGACAGCAGAAGAAATATTGCTCAGTTGATTGATTTGATCAGAAAAAAACAAGCGTCAATCAAAATAACTGGGTGACTCGTGTCGGAAATCCGGGGACATATATGGACCCATCCCCCGGTGCAAGAGGTTTTTTTGTGGTGGCGCAGAAAATCCGGTAGTGCGCTTTCGGGGGACATCTTGCCATTTCCCCTTGTGACGGCATAAAAAATATGATTACCATGCGCATAGCTGGGGTTGCACGCATCGTTGTTCCCTTTCGCTTTCACACCTTATCTATTTTTGTGAAGAGGATGGGGCGTGGCCTATTTGTGTGGGAACAAATACAGATAATAAGCTGGATTGTGGAAGTATGAAAAATAGGTAAGACGTCCCCCAGACTTAGGGGGGGGCACCACGAAACAGGAGTCCATGGCAATGAACTATGCCATAGAACATGAGCAGGAAGCGGACGGTCGCTGGCTGGCCGAGGTGGTGGATCTGCCCGGGGTGGTGGCTTATGGTCGGACCGAGGAGGAGGCTATCTCCCGGGTCGAAGCTCTGGCTCTGCGGGTTCTTGCGGAACGCCTCGAAAATGGAGAAACCCAAGGGCGGGCCTTCTCGGTTTCATTCGCCGCCGCATGACCATGTGGCCCGCCAGCAAGGCGCGTCTTGTGTTAGCCGCGCTGCTTCGCATCGGCTGGCGGATCAAACACCAAAGCGGATCCCATCGCACTCTGGAAAGGGATGGGTGGGCAGACGTCGTATTTGCCTTTCACGACAAAGAGAAAATCGGTCCCCGCATGTTGTCACGTCTCTCACGCCATACTGGTTTGCAGCCCCAAGATCTGTAGCTGT
>PEAO01000112.1 GCA_002753615.1 Magnetococcales bacterium DCbin2 | reverse complement strand
GTCATCGAAAAAGTGACGGAGGCGCGTTCTGAACTTATTGAACAATGGAGTGAAAACGTTTTGTTTGCCAATTCTCTGGAAGAGGTTTTTGCATCCTGATGGAACTCGGGGGATGCCGAGAATTTTGGGGATACGATTTATCTGCCTAGAGGGGATTGCGGAACCGTTTGGCGTATCTCCTGGCCAGGGATGGGGGCGAACTGGACCGGCAAGGGCCACGCCCGCATGAGGCCGAAAAGAATGCCGATCCCCGCCAAGATCATCCCTCCCATCTTGAGGATCATTCTGAGTTCAAGTTCTCTGAGGCTGGTTTCCAATTTGGTATCCATTTCCTTAAAGTCTCGTTTCATATCCGCGAGATTGGTTTCCAATTTAACGTCCAGCTCCTTGGACCTAGTTTCCAATTTAACGTCCAGTTCCTTGAAATCTCGTTTCAGGTCTGCAATGTCCCTTTTGGTGGCCAATCGATCCTCCACCAACGCAACCAGGGCCTCTGCCTGAACTTCCGCTTGTCGCTCATCGACCCCCGCTTCCCGAAGTTTTTTGATATAGGCGTGGGTATCGAACGCAATCGTATTTCCCATGATCGTTTTTCCTTGTTTTCGGTCAAGATCTCCCCTGCAAAAATGTACCATAAGGGAACCCCTTTTGACAGTGATGCTTGATCGTATCATCATTGGTGTCAATTTTGCATTATCTTGATCTTAGATGTCTTGCGAACCATCAACATGACAACCTGGGGAATTTGTTTGGCATCGACCAATCCATGCAACCAATGCACTCAAAAGGGGTTGATCGGCCTGATCAAGCGGATAGGGCGGAGGTTGTTCACCCGCCATTCCGTCACGGTCAATCGCCGCGCTGTGGCTCACGGACGCCTGTTGGCTCTGGAACCGAGGATGATGTTTGATGCCGCAGGCTTTTCCGATGTCGTCGATGGTCTGGCATACCAGGATGCGACGCCAAAGGTCACTTCTTCGACGGATACTGTCATTTTTTCTACCGATGGCCGTTCGATCTCGCTACCGGAGATCACCATCGATGCTGCGGACCATCGATCCTTGGTGGAGGCTAGGCTGGAATTGGGTGCGAATTTTGATGCCGTAGCGGATAAACTTGATTTTTCCGATAACAACACCATCGTCGGCGCATGGGACGAGGGGGTTCTAACCCTGACGCCGAAAAATGGTCGTCCCCTTTCGGCGGATCAGTTTCAGGCCGCCTTGAACAAGGTGACTTATCTCTATCGCCATACCGGCACCGAAACAGCGTTGAACCTGGCCGATCGCACCGTCACGGTGACGGTTGCTGACGGCTATAACGAAAGCACCCCCCTGGTTTTCACGTTGCAACAGGATACCCAGATTGCCGCCGAAACTGGATTGAATTTTGCCCCAACCCTGCAACAGTGGGGTGGGGCAACATTGGTCCCCAGCCCGGGCCATGTGGCCGACCCCGACCTGAAAACGGAAAATCCCGCTACCCTGTTTACGACGGTAGGCTATCTCGTCGCCAATCTATTGGGCAACCGGGTGGATGATCCCAACATCGTCGATGATCTCGACCCCCATTCCAAAGTTGAAAATCAGGGAATGGCGGTGGTTGCGGTGGATGATGCCCATGGTCATTGGGACTATTCCACCGATGGTGGCACGCAATGGTCCGAGTTGGTTGCGGTCAGGCCCGAGTCCGCCGTGTTGTTGACGGGTACGGAGAAAGATCGCATCCGCTTTGTCCCCGATGCAGGGTTCACCGGGGAAACGACCCTCTCGTTTCGCGCCTGGGATGGGAAAGATGATACCAGCGGTCTGGAAGGACACAATACCCTCCATAATGGCGGCACGACCCCCTACAGCACCGAAATAGCCTCATGGACCTTTGCCGTGGTCCCCGGTGCTGCCGTTTCTTTCAAAAATCAATCGGTCACCCCCCTGGGCAACGACCACAGCCAGGGTTCCTCCCTGAGTGATGATGGAAATCTTCTGGTGTTTGCCTCGGATGCCACCAATCTGGTATCGGGTGATACCAACGGTTATCGGGATATCTTCCTCCGCGACAATGCCACCGGGAAGATTCAACTGTTGTCTCAGGGGAAAAGCGGTCAGGCCAATGGTGACAGCGATGATCCGGTGATCAGCGGTGATGGCAGCACCGTGGTGTTTGTCTCCTCGGCGAGCAATCTGGTGGCGGGGGATAATAATTTTTGTAGCGATATTTTTCGTTATGACATTGCCGATGGGACGATGGAACGGGTGTCGGTCCATTCGGACGGTATCGAGGCCAACGGTGCCAGCGATTCTCCCGACATTTCCACCCGGGGTGACAGGATTGTGTATGTTTCCCGTGGAACCAACTTGGTCACCGGAGATGGCAATGGGGTGGCGGATGTTTTCTTACGCGATACCGTCCGGGGAGAAACCGTCCATCTGTCGGTGGCAACGGCCCAGGGATGGGCGGATGGGGCGAGTTTTGATCCCGCCATCAGTGGTGATGGACAATGGGTGGTGTTTGCCTCGGATGCCTCCAATCTGGTGATGGCGGATACCAATGGCATGACCGATGTGTTTAGGGTGGCGGCAACAGGGGTTGGGGGTGTCACCCGTCTTCAGGGTGTGGCGGCACCCGATGGTCCCAGTGGCCATCCCGATATCAATGCCGATGGTTCGCGGGTAGTGTTTGCCTCCTTTGCCGAAAATTTGGCCGCCGCCGATGGCAATGGGGTTAGCGATATCGTGTTGGTGGCAACGGGTCAGGACGTGACCATTCTCTCCCGGGATGCCGACGGCGGGGCGGCCAACGGGGGGAGTGTCCGTCCGGCACTCAGTTCCGATGGTCGTTTTGTCACCTTCATCTCCCAGGCCACCGATATCAATAATCCCGGAATCAGCTCTTCGGATATTAACGGGATGGCCGACCTGTTCCTCCATGCCATCGATACCGGCCAGACCGTTCGCATCTCCCAGCATAACACTGGGATCGAGTCCAATGGTCCCGTGGTATCAACCCCGGCCATCAACGGCGATGGTCATCGGGTTTCCTACGTCTCATCAGCCGGTAATTTGGTGGATGGCACCTCGGCGATGACCACGGTACGGCAATTATTCCTGGCCGAAGTCAACGGGGCACCGGTGTTGGACAAAAACCATAGCGATCTCAAACGGGCCATCGCCGAACCCGATGTCAAAAAAGGGGTGACGATTGCCGAACTATTGGGTTCGGGATACCGGGATGTTAACACCGATGATCTCCAGGGTGTGGCGGTGACGGGTCTCTCTGGGAAGGGGGCTTGGCAGTTTTCTACCAACAATGGTTCAAACTGGTCCGACCTGACCGAATCCTCGGAGTCCGCAGCGACGCTCCTGGCGGAGGATGGCCAAACCCGAATCCGCTTCATTCCTGAGAAAGTCCCTTATGATGACGGTGCTTCCATCACTTTTTACGCCTGGGATGGCACCATGGGCGACCATGCCCAGGCGGGCGTCGCCATGACATTCAAGGGTGGTGCCACCGCATTCAGTGCTAAATCGCTCACTTTGGAATGGCGGGTCAAAACCACCAAAACGGAGCCTGTTCTGGCCGGTGTCAATCTCACCTCCGTCCCTCACCCCCCAGATAACAATCTTGGAATCACGATAGCGCATCTTGTGGAGGGCCATTTTTCGGGGACAGGCCCCATCCAGGGGGTTGCCTTGACGGGGATCGATACGACCCATGGTGATTGGCAGATTTCATACCAGGGGGATTTCTCCGATGCCGTAACCTTGTCCGGTCTCTCTCCCGCTTCGATGACGTTGTTACAGGGTCTTGATACCACACGGATCCGTTTTGTCCCTAGGGACGCCGGGTTTACGGGGGCGGCACCCCTCTCTTTTCGGGCATGGGATGGTTTGGGGGGTGAGGTTGGCCAACAGGGCGTCAACGCCGATTCCATGATCATCTTCAACACGCTGGGTCGAGATACCGAAAGGGTGTTTTTCTCCCCCAACCAAAGCCCGGTGGGGGTGGCGGATACGTTTCGTGTGATTTCTGGCCAATCGATCACTCTTCCCGTGCTGGCCAATGATCGGGATGGCGATGGTGATCCCCTGGTGATTCGGGGGATCACCCAACCCAGCTTGGGGTCTCTCTTCTGGGACAAAGATAACAACCGGGTGATCTATCAGGCACCCGGCCATCCCGGGACCACTCAGTGGCATTATTTTGTGGGCGATGGGTTGACTAACCCTTCGGTTCCGGTAACCGTTTCCATGGACATCGGTTTGGCACCCTCTTCGGGTCCATGGTCGGTCGCCCCTTGGGTTCCGGCAAAAGTGCGACCTTTAGACAGGCCGTTTGACGACAGGCCGTTCGCCCATAGCCAACGTGCAGATCCCCCGTTTGCAACCCTGGTGCGTGTCGCCTCACCGACGGTGCGTCGGATGGATTCCTTGTTTTTTGGGATGGGGCGGACCGACCATGAACGCTCTTTTTGGGGGAGCGGCGGGTTGCCGTGGAAAATCGTGCAGGATTTTGCGGAGACGGAGCGTTTGCCACTGCCTGAGCCATTACCGCAGGAGCATCGGGAAGGGGGTGGTGACCGAGACCATCCTTCCGGGGGAGGGCAACCTCAATCGGGTCCGGCGGGATCGGTCCCAGAGAGTTCCGGTCGGCAGGGATTTTCCCGACAAATCGCGGCGTTGGTCGCACGACAAAACTATGGGTGGCTGGGTTTATTGTTGCTGTTGGTCGGCGGTTGTTCGGTCCAGCCGGCACCGCTGCAACCCGTCGAGGTCGGTAACCGGGTACTTCATGATTTTGAGCAGATGGTTGCCGAAGAACCATTGGCACTGCAACCGATTACCTTGGATATGGCCATGGATATGGCCTTGCAGCACAACCTGGAACGACGGGTCAAAATGGTGGAGGAGGCGTTGGCCCATGGCCAGTATCAGCTCGCTTTGCAACAATTATTACCCAGCATGCGTGGTTCGGTACGCCGTCATGAACGCAGTCGAGAGGGGGCCAGCATCAGTGAAAGTGTTGGCAGTGGGATGCAGACCAGCGATTATACGACATCGTTGGAACGGGCTTATACTGCGGGTGATGCGACCCTGGTGTGGAATGTCTTGGATTTTGGGGTCAGCTATATCCGTTCCCAACAGCAGGCGGATGACGGGCTGATTGCCCAGGAGCGGCACCGCAAGGTCATGCAGGATCTCCTCAGGGATGTCCGTTTTACCTATTGGCAGGCGGTGGGGGCCGAGATGATGTTGCCGGAGGTGGATCAACATCTGCAAGCGGCGCGCAAAGCACTGGAAAAATCGCGAAAATTGGAGGAAGAACGGTTGCAATCCTCCGATGAGGCCATGAACTTTCAGGAAGAATTGTTACGCCAGATTCAATTGCTCATGGAACTCCAAAAAGAATTGCTCCAGTCCAAAACCCGTCTGGCGGCCTTGATCAATCTGCGTCCTGGCACCCCTTACACGTTGGATGTTACCGGCTGGGACCGCTTGGTTATCCCGGAGGTTTTGTTTTCTCCAGGACAGTTGGAGGCGTTGGCCATGGTCAGTCGCCCGGAGTTGCGGGAGGAGGATTATCAAGAACGGATCAGTGCCATGGAAACACGGGTGGCATTGTTGAAAATATTGCCTGGATTTGAAACGACCATCAGCGGTCGTTATGATGATAATCGTTATTTGCAACATTCCAATTGGGGGGAGGTTGCCTACGGCCTCAGTGCCAGTTTGAATGATTTGTTCGCGGCACCGGCGCGGATAGAAACGGCCCAGATTCGTCAACAGTTGGCGGTGGCGCGACGCTTGGCCATGGCCATGACGGTATTGACCCAGGTCAATCTTGCATTGCAGGATTTTCAGCAGGCCAGGAATGATTATACCTTGGCCAATGAGTTGTGGTCCTTGAAAAAACGCCAGACACTCCGGGAGGTGGCGGTGCAATCGGCCCGTGGTGGTTCCTCCATGGTGTTGGAACGCCGACAGGTGGAATATCTGGTGGCGGCCATCCAACGGGATCGTGCTTACGCTGCGGTGCAGAATGCCTATGGGATGATCCTGAATTCGGTGGGTTTGGAACAATTCCCACCGCCCGATGCCATCCAGGGAGACGATGTGTTGGCCCTGGCGGAGTATGTCCATGGCCAACGGTATCCCGAAGAGAGCCATCATGGGCCGCAGGAGGCGACAAGCCTAGCGCATCGGTATGATCAAGCCCTGCAATGGTTTGGTATTCAGGATAAGGAGGTTGCGGTGCATCATGTCGAATCCAAGGTATGGAAACTGGGTGATGCTTCGAAACAGGGATCTGGCGAACAAGGACGGGACGATGAACCCGTGACGCATGAGGGGACAAAAAAATGGGTTTTGGTCAATCAATGAATACCACGGTACTGCCGTCGGGATGGATGCAGGTTGTGTGCGGGATGCTGGTTTTTTGGGCATTGGCGGGTTGTACCACCGAAAGTTATCAACCCTCTCTCATTGAATTCACCTATCCGGCGGCGGATCGGTTGGTGTTCAATCTGGGGCAGGGGGTTGATGAAAAAAAACAACCTTTGCGCAGAGATCAGCCATTGTTGGTGGCCAGTTTTGTGGCATTGGACAATCTGGAAAAAACATCCACCTTTGGTCGGCTGGTGGCGGAACAAATGGCTTCGCGTCTGACCCAGCAGGGGTTTTCCTTCATCGAGTTAAAATTGCGCGAGCAACTGTATATCCAGGCGGGAGCGGGTGAATTTGCCTTGTCGCGGGAATTGCAAAAAATCAGCCGCGAACACAATGCCCAGGGGGTGTTGGTGGGTACCTATTCGGTGGTGCAGGATTTTGTCTATGTTTCGGTCAAAATTGTCCGTAGCGATGGTCGTGTCTATGCGGCCCATGATTTTGCGATTCCCAAAAGCAATCTGATGGAAACCACCGTCAAGGGACGGTATGAAGATTGGCAAAACCAAAGGCGGTGAGAATGATGCAACGTCTGTTTGGATGGCGGTGGCTGCCGCAGGTAGGGTTGATCTGGCTTCTTGGCTTGGGGACGGCGTGGGGGGAGATGGTTTCACAACAGGCATTGTTGGAACCCGCCGCCTTTGCCACCTTGTCCAGCCGTATGGCGGGGACCATTGCAGCCATGCATGTTCGGGAGGGGGGATCCTTTGCCCGGGGTGATCTTTTGGTCGCTTTTGACTGTTCCATGCCCAAGGCACGTTTGGCCAAAGAGCGTGCTGATCTGCAAATGGCGGAAAAAAAACATGAAGTCAATCGTCGCATGAAGGAGTTGGACAGTGTAAGTCAGGTAGAACTGGCTTTATCCGAGGCCATGGTTCAAAAATCCCGGGCCGACGTGGGAATGGCCCAGGTGTCTGTGCAGGATTGTGCGATTCACGCCCCCTATGATGGCCGTGTGAGTCAACGGCATGTGCAACCGTTTGATGGTGTTGCGGTGGGTGCGCCGCTCCTGGATATCCTCGCCAACGGACCTTTACGGGTCTCCATGTATGTCCCCTGGTCCTGGTCTACTTGGCTGACGGTGAAAACGCCGTTTGAGATTCGGTTGCAAGAAAAAGGACCGGGATATGCGGCGCGGGTGACTGCCATGGGGGCGCGGGTCGATCCGGCCAGTCAGACGTTGGGGGTTTGGGGTGAAATGAACGCGGTGTTTCCCGAACTGTTGGCGGGAATGAGTGTCACCGCCCGATTGGATTCTTTGGGATCACCGGGGGAGGGGGGACATGCCCGCTGAGGTGCTGGCCGATTCTTCCAGGGCGACACGAAAGCTTGCGGCAGTGCTGAAACTGGAGGCGACCCTCCGGGGTGTCGCAACGACCGCCATTGCAGCCCGGTTACTCGTCCATGAGACGCGAAGTCTGATAGGTTATCGTCAGGGGGTTTTATTGGGATGTTCGTCCAGGGGGCGTTGGCGGGTGCGGGCGGTTTCCGATGTGGTGGATCCCGATTGCGGTGGCCCTTTTTTATTATGGTTGCGGGCTTTTGTGCCGCAATGGTTGTTAACGCACGGTGGCCGGGGGCCGCAGTGCATTGTCGCTGCCGATCTGCCCGAAGGGCAGCGGCGTCCATGGTTGGAATGGCTCCCCGGTTTTGGCTATTGGATCCCTTTGGAATCCATCCGGGGGCATCTTATGGGGGGGCTTTTGTTGTTTTGCGAGAAGCCGCTTTCTCAGGATAAATCTTGGCTTTTGGAACATTTGTGTTCCAGCTATTCGCAAAGTTGGGAACGGTTGGTTTTGTTGGAACAGAGGACCTTGTTTTGGCGTGTGGCGGTCTGGATGACCCCAGGGCGTACCGCTGTGTTGACTACTGTGTTGGTGGTGACTTTGGCGTTTGTTCCGGTCCATTTGACGGTGTTGGCTCCGGCGCGCATCATTCCGGTGGATCCGATGGTGATCAGTTCGCCGTTGGATGGGGTGGTGGCCCAGGTGTTTGTGCAACCCAATCAGGAGGTGGATGCGGGGACGTTGTTGTTCCGTTTGGAGGCGACGGAATTGAGAAATCGTCATGCGGTGGCTCTCAAAGCATTGGAGGTGGAGTCGGCCAATTTGGAAAAAGCCCAGCGCAAGGGGTTCCATGATGATCGCAGCCGCTCCGAGGTTTCATTGTTGCAGGCGACGGTGGCGATGAAAGAGGCGGAGGCGCAATTTGCGGCGCAATTATTGGCTTTGGTGGAAGTTCGTGCGACCAAGGCGGGGGTTGTCGTCTTCAACGATCCCAACCAATGGTTGGGGCAACCGGTCAAAGTGGGGGAGACGGTCATGTTGTTGGCCGATCCGAGGGGGATGGAACTGGAGGCATGGATTCCGGTCGCCGATGCCATCGCCTTGGATCCGGGGGCGCGGGTTTTGATGTTTCTTAATATCCATCCCCATCAACCTTTGGCGGCACGGTTGCGAATGGCCGATTTTGAGGCACGGCAGGCACCGGATGGGTTTTTGGGATTTCGGGTGCGGGCCGGGCTGGAGGCGGAGGGTGGCCCGGTGCGATTTGGATTGCGGGGTTCGGCTCGGTTTCAGGGAGAAGCGGTGCGACTGTGGTATTTCCTGCTGCGCAGACCCTTGGCGTTCCTGCGGCAACAGGTGGGGTGGTGAATCGGCTCAGAAAAGCGAATCTTATCGTGTTTTCGTTTATGGTCGCTTATGAATCTGTTAGATTGCGCATATGGGTTTAAAAAGTGTAACCGTTCAGCCCCCCCCTTTAGAATTATTAAAAGAAAAAAGGGGTCTGGGGGATTGCCCCCAGGGTTTTGACGTTGTTTTTTAATTCAGACAAAAAGGTTTCCATTTGAAACTTTTAATTTAAAATCAAAAACAAATTCAAAAGCAAGAAATTGAAACTTTTGATTTAAAGTCAAAACCCTGGGGAAAGAATTCCCCAGACCCCTTCTTTCTTTTTACCGTGAAAAGTCTCACCCTGATAGCAAAAAGCAAACAACACCCTCTTAACGATTCTTGGGAACCGTTTTTGAATCGTATCTCACAC
>PEAO01000111.1:3752-9494 GCA_002753615.1 Magnetococcales bacterium DCbin2 | reverse complement strand
ATTAAAAGAAAAAAGGGGTCTGGGGGATTGCCCCCAGGGTTTTGATTTTAAATAAAAAGTTCCATTCTCCGTTTTTGAATTTGCTTTTGAATTTAAACAAAGTCAAAAGCAAATTCAAAACAAAACCCTGGGGGCAATCCCCCAGGCCCCTTTTTTCTTTTAATAATTTTTTGTAAGACTTAAGTTTAAAAGGTGAACCCATGCAAAATGATCATGAATTGACCGAGGAAATCCATGATTTGAGTGGGGATGACAAAACGCAACGCAATTCAGATTCTCAGGGGATGGTTTTCAGCAGCCCCGCCATGAAAACCTTGCTAAAGCGCGCCCATCATGTGGCCACACTCGATCTGCCCGTACTCATCCAGGGAGAATCGGGGACCGGTAAAGATGGCTTGGCACGACTCATTCATCATGCTTCCCCCCGCAGAAATCAACCTTTCATCTGCGTCAATTGCGGTGCCATCCCTGAAAATCTTGTAGAAGCGGAACTTTTTGGTCATGAAAAAGGGGCTTTTACCGGGGCACTCCTAGCGCGGAAAGGTTATATCGCTGAGGCGGATAAGGGGACACTCTTTCTTGATGAAATCGGTGAATTGCCCCTGGCAACCCAGGTTAAACTTCTCCGCGTGCTTCAGGAACGGGAAGTGACGGCGGTGGGTTCGGTGCATCCCCGTCAGGTGGATTTTCGGATTTTGGCGGCAACCAATCGCGATTTATGGCAAGAAGTTGGCCGAGGCCGTTTTCGAAATGATCTATTCCATCGCCTTGCGGTGGCTGTTTTCACCATTCCACCGCTACGAGAACGGTCGGAAGATTTGGAAGAATTGATCCAACTTTTTGTTGAAAAGATTAACCGGGATATGATTCGCCATCCCGGTTTTGACAAAAAACGCAAACTATCCGATACAGCACTCACCCTTCTACGCCATCACACTTGGCCAGGCAATATTCGTGAACTGTATAATACCTTGCTCCGAGCCATTCTTTGGAGCGAACAAAATGTCGTTAAAGTCAAAGACGTTCAAGACGCCATGTTTGGTATTCACCTCGCACCACCAGCAACCATCCTGGGTCGAGAATTCAGCCGCGATTTTAAACTGAGCGAGCTATTGACGCAGGTAGCCGACCACTATTTTGAAAAAGCCCTGAGCGAAAGTGGTGGCAATAAATCGTTGGCAACCCGTTTGTTGGGGTTGCCGAATGCGACCACGTTCTCCAATTGGAAAAAGAAGTACCCTTGGAAGAAATCATAGAGCGATCCATCAAAAGCGTTTCCCTACCCAGACGACCCGACCGACGATGGACAATTGCCCCGCTTGTTCGAGGGTGATTTTGATATCTTCGTAGGCATTGTTGTCATTTTTGATGGTTACCGAGCCGTCGAATCCCCGCTGCAACCGTTTGGCCACCAGATCTTCATCCCGACGCATGACGTAGATGGCATCGTTGCGCATGTTTTGATCCCTCTGATCCAACAACACCAGATCTCCCTCTTTCAAGGTTGGTTCCATGGAATCGCCGATGATGCTGACTAAGACAATCTTTTTTGGATCCAACCGCATGACCGAATGGATCCAATCCGATTTAAAGGCGATATGGTCTACGATCTGCCCACAGTGAAAGGTGTCATCGGTTTCTTCGCTGACCCGAATGCTGAAGCGCGGGACGATGACATAAGATTGTGGTGGAACGTGGTATTGCTCTCCCGGTTCTCTGGCCATGGTTACAGAATCGTCTGAAGAAACGACAGAAACATGGTTTAACCAGGGATGTCCCTTTCCAGTCAAAAGCCAGTTGATGGAGATATTGGTGTTCATGGCAATTTTTATGAGGGTGCTTGTTTGAGGACACGCCCCCTTGTTCAAGATACCCGCCAGAGTTGATTTGCCCAGTCCAATGCGGGCCGCAAACGCATAGGGGCGTTCTTTGCCAATCACAAATTCCAGGCGTTCTTTCAGTTGATCCATCGGAAATTTTTCGGTCATAGCCATCTCCAAAAATATAAAGCGAACCATAATTAATAATAACGAACCATAATATATCTCAGATGAACTATTTCAGTCCAGCACTGAAAGTTACCGTAACCCAATTTTTTTAAACGAACTATAAGTTCGTAATTAATTGACAAACGACCGGATATAGTGGAAAATCCCCAGAAAACACAACATAAATGAACCTAAAGTTCGTAAATAATTAGATGATACTCTGTTAAATGGTGACCATGGATCACAATGGCGTGTGGAGAAAAAAATGAAACAAGACCAAACCATCAAGGATGAGATATTAAAAATAATAAAAGAATTCAGTATGTTAAAATACAGCATTGCCGCCGTTGAGAGCGATATGGATTTAAGCATCCAAAGAATCAAGAAAACTGGATCCGCCTTTTCCGAACCCAGGCGTCAAAGAATGAACTTTCTGATCATGAAACTGGCCAAGATGATTACGGAAAACCGGGAGACATTATTCCACGACCAATCCCATGGGATGTGCCGAGTCGTCATCCAACTGGAACCCCATGAATCCATGACGATAACCGTCGAACCCAACGTACAACAGGAGCATTTTTCATCATGAACATGAAAAACCCATTGCTTGCAGCCACATTTCCCGAATCATTGAAAGAAATACGTGACGTGATTGGATTGGACAGCACGTTGAAGCTTGTTACGAGCTGTGGTGGCACCCGCGTTTTTATCCCCAAACATATCAGTGCGCAGCATCGGTTGGCCAATTTGTTGGGTATGAAGGCTGCGCGTCGGTTGAGTCGCTACTTTGGGGGGGAGAGTGTGACGGTGGTACGTGGTGCCCCTGCATTACGGGCTTTACGTAACAAGGAGATTATTGCTCAATATGATCAGGGCGTGCGCGTCGCCGACTTAGCCAGGGCATTTGCCCTGACGGAACGGAGAATTTACAGCATATTATCAGGGACGAACAAACCAACCTGAACCAGGGCAATCCCTGGAGGAGACGGGGGAAGTGAGCGGTAAAGCCATGTCAGGAATTTGGTCCGGCTTTTGATGTTTCTGATCAAAAGCCGGAAACGTCAAAGAACCTTTTTCAAAGATTGTTCAATCCGATTGGACATGGAGGAGATTTCGCTGATAACCCGGTCGATGTCTCCGGCCAGATCTCTGGCAACGCGGGCGGTGCTTTTGACTTCGCCGGCGACGACGGCAAATCCTTTGCCGAACTCGCCGGCGCGCGAAGCTTGAATACCGGCGTTTATGGCCAACACTTCGAGTTCGTTGGATATTTTCTCGATCCCATGGAGTGTTTTGGAAACGTCACGGGTATTGCGGTCGATTTCCTGTCGTACACTTGACAGATCGGTGAAGACCTGATCGTTGGCCTTGTTGCGGTTTTCTTCGATGATTGCGATAAACAGCAGGGCGGCATTGAGACTGATGACCTGGGCAGTTCCGCGGTTTTTGTGGAGGAAGTCAGCCGTTTCGGCGGATTCCGAGGCATCAAGAATGATGTCGGCGGCAAAGTTTTTGACTGCCATTTCCGGTTTGGTCAAGGTCTTGATACCCAGGCGCATCGCCAGGGTCATGGCCGGTGCATTGGCGTCGGGATCGACGACATAGACGGGTTCGGCCCCCTTGCATTTATGAAAAATTTCCAAAAGACTCTTGCTTTTTTCACCACCGCCGACGATGCCGACTCTTTTTTTGCTTTCACTTGTTTCCATTTTCCACTCCAACGTTCGCCCACTCAACGGTCCCATGGATCATGCCGTCTTTCTACCACAATTTGCGGGTGACTTGGTACCTTTCTTAACGAGTTTCAGGAATTTCCTGGGTGGAAACGGGATCCATTCTCCACAATGAAGGGGAGAAAACAATTGAAGGAGTGAAATGGCACGACTAGAATGGGGTCTTGTGGTCAGAATCTTTGGACCCTCAGGTCGCAATTTCTGTCGGAATCCTCCAGAAGGATAGGCACGATGAAACCAAAACTGATTGTCTGCGTCAAGCAGCGTTCACAAACGTCCGATTCTTGTGCTGGCCGAGGAAGTTTGGCATTGGCTGACCAACTTCAACAAGGTATTCGGAAAAAAGGGTTGAATATTGATTTGGAGAAGGTCCACTGTCTGGGAGAGTGTCACCAGGGGCCTAACATGCGTCTTGCCCCTGGAGGTGAATTTTTTCATGGTGTGGAGGCCAAAGACATTGCGATGATTATCGATAAAGCGGGGGATTTCTTCATTAAAAATCCCCCGTGACGTGATTTTGGCACGGGGGGGGGGTGTCTTTGTGGCATCATCGTTTCGCGGTCAACTGATGGAGAAGCGTTGCCAGTATGAAACCATCCCCAGGGTTGAGGGGGTGTTCACCCACGGTGGGAATGATCACTGATTTCCCAGACAAAGCTGGGATGTTGTTCATGTTTTGGCTGAAACCGGGAACCAGACTGTCTCCCAGGACAAATGGCTGGCTGCGCACGAGAGAGAAATAGCCGATTTTCGGATGTGGCGTGTTGTTGAGGGCAAAGAGCATGGAACCGGGAACAGGTCGTGTGAGATCAACCAGGAGACTGCTGGAGTTCCTGAGGAGGGGGTAGGGACCACCGACAAAAAATTCCTTGATGATTTCCATGGGCCAGGGATCGGAAATTTCATCCAATGCTTGTTCGGCCCGGGGAGTGCCCAGGTGTGGGGTGGCGATGGTGATCAAGGCTTTGATCGGGGGAATTCTTGCGCGTACCAGGGCCATGCGTGCCACGACTCCCCCTGCTGAATGGCCGACAAGAATCAATTTTTGATTGGGATAGGCTCGACCCAGGTGGGCCAGTTGGGTTTCCAGAATGGTGGTTTGCAGGGCGATGGGGGCCAGGGAAGGCAACTGCGCAAGGTAAATGGTGTTTGCTGGTAGATTGGTTCTGGTGGGTTTGGGGTACGGGAGAATCCACGGAGGTTCGGGAATCAATATGCCGCCCAGCGGCCAACCTTGGGATTGCAGCAGAGGTACGACGCCGCTGGTTTGCCAGGACTGCGCGCTACCCAGATAGCCATGGATCAGGATGATCGGATCGGCTTGGGCATTGCGGCTGGACAGAAAAATAACGACAGCCAGACAGAAAAAAATACGTTTGCGCATGGGTCGTCTCTTTATAAAAGGGAGAAACCGAGTGATTGAAGAGGAAGACCTGGAAGTGGTATTATCCGAAGGATCGGACTTGTGGGCAACCATGGTATATCGACTTGGCGTGAAACAAACTTTAAAAGCCCAACCGCCGGTAGGATAGATCCCTGTTTTTCCCAAAGCAAGGGCGAGCCTTTCTTTAGGGGTGGCGAAGATTGGCGTGAGGGTGGCCTGTTGTGCTTGTGATTGCTCGTTCACCTTGGTAACTTGGAGGGGCAGGATGTGACTGAAGAATCCCAACCGACGAACATTGTGGTAACAGCGACGACTCAGTATCTGGAATCCCATTCCAATCCAGAGAATGGGGAGTATGCCTTTGGCTATGCCATTACCATCCGTAACGATGGTCCCGAACCGGCACAATTGTTACGCCGACATTGGATGGTGACTTCTGATAATGGTCGTCATCAAGAGGTGCGTGGCGAGGGGGTCGTGGGGGAAAAGCCGCGTTTGGAACCGGGTGGGGTATTCAACTACAACAGTTGGGCGGTATTGGAAACCCCCACGGGTCACATGGAGGGGCGTTATATGTTTGTCACGGACGAAGGTACGCGGTTTTGGGTACAGATTCCGCCATTCTTCATGGAGG
>PEAO01000111.1:0-3714 GCA_002753615.1 Magnetococcales bacterium DCbin2 | reverse complement strand
AAAAATAAAAAAGGGGTCTGGGGGATTGTCCCCAGGGTTTTGATTTTAAAAAAAAAGCTCCATCTTTTGTTTTTGAATTTGTTTGTGAATTTAAACAAAGTCAAAAGCGGAGGATGGGGCTTTTTTGTTTAAATGCGAAAACAAAATCAAAACCCTGGGGGCAATCCCCCAGACCCCTTTTTTCTTTTAATCATTTTATTCTATGCTAACACGCCCTAAAAGGGGGAAGAAAACATACCCGTCAGAAATGGGTTGTGTTTGCGTTCCTTTCCGAGAGTGGTGTCAGGGCCGTGACCTGGATGGCAGGTTATGTTGTCTCCAAGAGGGAGCAATCGTTTCTTGATGGAATTGATTAACTGGCTGTGATTCCCTCCCGGAAGATCGGTGCGACCGATGGAACCCTGGAACAAAGTGTCCCCTACCGCCATGCTGTCTCCCCAGCGTAGACAGACACCACCGGGTGTGTGTCCAGGGGTGTGGATGACGTGGATCTCCATCCCCGATACCCGGAGGGTTTCGTTGTCTGCAAGCTCGCGGTCGATGGTGGGTGCGGGACCGAAGGGCAATCCCCAGGCTTGGGCATGTTGCTTGGCGGCAGCAACTAGGGGGGCATCTCCAGGATGAATCCAAAATTCACATCCGGTTTTTTCTTTCAAATCGGTGACACCACCCAGATGATCAAAATGGCCATGGGTGTTGATGATATGGGTCAGCTTTACCCCCAATTTGTCCAATTGCGCCAAAATCCGATCGGCATCGCCACCAGGGTCCATGATCACCGCTAGCCCTTCTTCACGGTTGGCCAGAATCTGACAATTGACTTGGAGAACGCCCGCTTCCATGGCAAGATGATAAGGTGTGACCATCAGTTCTTCCTTAAAGGGTTTGAATTGCAGTTTTTTAAAATCAGTTGTTAAACGGCATGTTTGACGGTTTTATGGTCCTGCTAGTGTGCCATATCGGCGGTCAACCCTTCGCGCATGACGACCTTGTAGCCTTTTTCCCGGAGTTGGTCTACCAGAAGATCCATATTTTCCATGGCAGGGTCTAGGTTGTCGAACGTCTGACGGCGCACCGTCCCGGAAGAACCGGAACGGCCCCACTCCCGGATAATTTGCCATTCTCCCAGGAGATCGCGTTGAATCTGGATGGAGTAAAACCAAACTTCTCCAGATTGGGGATTGATTTTTTGTAGGTATGCTTTCATTAACGATATGCTTTGATCCACCTGTGCGATTTTTCCGTGTACCGTCCCTTGACCTAGCTATAATAGGACAGAAACCATGTCAGTTCGCAAGTCAATGTGAAAAATTTATAATTCAGCATAACAAAAAAAGGGGTATCATGGCCGAAACAATACCATCGCAGTCTTGGGTTATTCCCCGGCCTATTGTCAACCGCATCCTGACCCATGCCATGCAAACGGCACCGCAGGAATGTGTCGGATTGCTTTCGGGGAGCCAGCGGCAGATCAAAGGGTGGCACCCGATGACCAATGATCTGCATCATGAGCGTCGTTTTCTTGCCGATCCTTCGCAGCAGATCCAGATCATGAAGGACTTGCGCCATCGTGGCGAAGAGATCGTCGCCATTTATCACAGTCATCCGGGGTCGGCTGCGCAACCGTCGTCTCGGGATTTGCAAGAATCCCACTATCCCGATGCCCTGTATCTGATCGTTTCTCTGGATACCCTGGGGCGGCTGGATATGAATGGTTTTTTGCTTCGGGATGGGAACGCAGAACCTCAAGAGTTGACCATCTGCGGTTGATGGTGGTTGCGGTTGTCGGGATGTATGAATGGGGTGCCTCCTCAAGGCTGGGATCTTAAGTCGTCGTGTGAATTTCCGAAATGCTTATGTCCAATAGGGTGGGATTGTGATGATGCGGTTTCTCAATTGGTTGTTTCGTTCCCTGACTCCCTATCTTGTGGGCATACTGTTGGGGATTGGTTTTTTTGTATTGCTTGCCCGTTTTATCGGCGCTCCTGGAAAGTTGTTGCAAAGTACCCCAGATCTTTCCCAACATGTGGCATGGTTGTCTGGGGTCATGGGTGGGGAGATGCATGGAAATGGGGGGGGTGAATCCGGCATTTCCAGGGTGAAGGGGGAGACCAGCCCCGGTGTCCCTGGGGATGTTCTCCCAGCAAGGGGTGGGGGTGTGGCGGATCCCAGTGCTACGGTTCTTGTGCCGAACTCCGGCCCTGAGACGTTATCCCATCCAAAGGTTGCCGTTTCGGTCATGGCTCTGCGACCATCCCAGCTTGCGAGCCAACCACCTTCGGAAGAGAGGCGTTCTCCGGTTCGGGATCATGGTTCAGGGGGTGGTGTGGGCGTTGAAGGGGGCGGTCACGGGGCGGCGAGCGTGTCGAATCCGGTGGTTAAAATTGAAGAGTGTGGTCCGCCTCCCATGAGACCCGGTTTGGATCAGGAGCGGTATATGGTTTGCCAATGGCGGCGCAACTGTCAGATCCGTATGGATAGCTATCAAAAAATGATTGCCCAGGGGTTGCGGGGGTGCCCGGAAAATACGACCCATGCCCAGATGTGCAGAAATTTCTACCACTCATTGCAGATGCAAAATCCTCCGCAGGCTTGTGATGGGCCGTCGTGGTATGGGGTCAACCGCCCGTAGCGACCGTGAAATCTCCGTTCCAACGTCAGAGTGTGGCAGATGTGGACCCTTTCGTGGCCATTAAAACTGGCAATGGGCGCATGTTTGAGATTTTTCGCTATTTGCAAACGGTGGCGCGTTCGGAACAACCTGTTTTGGTCCATGGTGAAACAGGGGTTGGCAAGGAGTTGATGGTCCAAGCGTTGCACAAGGCCAGCGGTTTGGATGGGCCGTTGATTGCGGTGAATGTGGCTGGACTGGATGGTGCCATGTTTTCCGATACGTTGTTTGGTCACGTCCGTGGTGCTTATTCTGGTGCTGAAAGCGTTCGTCATGGGTTGGTGGCCGAAGCCCAGGGTGGCACATTGTTTCTGGATGAGATTGGCGATCTGAACCAGGAATCCCAGACCAAGTTGCTCAGATTGTTGCAGGAAAGGATCTATTATCCCCTGGGGGCGGATGTTACGCGATCAACCGATGCCCGGGTGGTGTGTGCGACCCATTGTGATCTTCAGGAACAAATGACACGGGGATTGTTTCGCGCCGATCTTTATTATCGTCTTTCGGCCCACCGTGCGTCGATACCGCCACTGCGGGAGCGTATCGGAGACATTGCCTTGCTCACCGGGCATTTTGTTGCCGAGTCGGCCCATGCTCTGAATAAGCCGGTTCCCCAGATATCCGATGCGTTTTTGAAACGTCTTGAAGCCTATCATTTTCCGGGTAATGTCCGGGAACTCCAGGCGTTGATCCACGATGCCGTGGCCTGTCATGGTGGTGGTCGTGTGTTATCCCTGGAAACGATTGAAATGAAACTTCGAGATGCGGGCTATGTCTCTGGAGGGGAGGGGGCTGTAGCCTGGGATGAGGATACTACGATTTTCAGTGCCATCTCAGGTCCGTTACCGACATTCAAAGCGATTGAGCGTCAGCTTTTGGCGGAGGCCTTGCGTCGCAGCAACGGTAACCAGGGTGTTGCAGCGGCCATGTTGGGTATTTCTCGAACGGCCCTGAATCGGCGTATTCAGATGTTGCGGCGCGGTAGAAAAAATGGTACCACTCACCCCCCCCTAGAAAATTATTGAAAGAAAAAAGGGGTCTGG
>PEAO01000197.1 GCA_002753615.1 Magnetococcales bacterium DCbin2 | reverse complement strand
TAGGGTGTATCTCAAGATTGATTCCTGTCAAACCCACGATCTTCACCCATTTTTTTGATTTTCATTAATAACTTCATGCAACGTTTCTTTAATTATTGTTATTGAAAATGAGGTAAAATATTTGACAAAAAGCGTTCCGTGCAATAATTTATGCCAGAGAGTCATGAGGTTCGGCAATTACGAATGGCACGACAAGATCCTTGAAATTGCAAAAGTCGGCAGGCAACCATGGACGTTGGATATTGGCATCTCTTGGAAAATGGTCGTATACAGTGCGATCTTTGCCCGCGCCACTGTCACCTTTCCGAAGGTCAGAAAGGGGTCTGTTTTGTCCGTTCACGCACGCATGATACCATGGTTTTGGACACCTATGGCCGCTCCAGCGGCTTTTGTGTCGATCCGGTGGAAAAAAAACCGTTGCATCATTTTCTCCCCGGTACTCCGATTCTTTCTTTTGGCACCGCTGGCTGCAACCTGACTTGCAAGTTTTGCCAAAATTGGGATATCAGCAAATCAACCCACATGGACCGACTGGCCAATCGGGCAACGCCGGAAGAGATTGCCCGGATGGCACAAGCTTCCGGGAGTCGCAGTGTCGCCTATACCTATAATGATCCCGTGGTATTTTTGGAATATGCGGTGGATGTGGCCCAGGCCTGCCGTGAACAAGGGATACGGTCGGTTGCCGTCACCGCAGGGTATATCCATATCAAACCGGCCCAGCGGCTTTTTGGGCAGATGGATGCCGCCAATGTGGATCTGAAAGCTTTTTCCGACTCCTTTTACCAAAAAATGTGTGGCGGTCATTTACAGCCGGTGCTGGATCTTTTGGAATATCTGGTCCGGGAGACCCGTGTGTGGGTAGAATTGACCACCTTGTTGATCCCTGGAGTCAACGATTCGCCAGAAGAACTCCACGCCATGACCCAGTGGATCGTCCAATCCCTTGGACCTGGGGTTCCCCTCCATTTCTCGGCGTTTCACCCCGATTGGAAATTACGTGATCTGCCACCAACCCCCTTGGCCACGCTGATACGGGCCTGCGAAATCGCTCGCAATAATGGCATCCACCATGTGTATGCCGGGAATGTACACAACCGCCAGTGGGGCAGCACGTTTTGTCACACCTGTCGGCAACTCCTGATCGAACGGTCGGGTTATGTCCTGGGGAAATGGCATCTGGACAATCAAGGGCGTTGTCTTTCCTGTCAGACACCCTGTCCGGGGATTTTTGAACCCACACCGGGGACATGGGGGGCCAAACGTCTCCCTATCAAGGTGCCGCATTGTTGAATCGTTTCATCTCTTTGGCCATCCTCATCGGGTGTTTTGGGCTTGCCTTGGCGTTGACTGGGTGTGACTGGCGGATGGAAAGCCCAAAAATTACCCAAATACGCGAACGTGGCGTCCTGCGCGTCGCAACACGCAATGCACCGACCACCTATTATCTGGGCCGGGACCAGACGCCGGAAGGATTTGAACATGATTTGGCCCAATCTTTTGCCGAATATCTCCATGTGGGGGTCGTCTTCAACATCTACCACAGCCGACGAGAATTGCTGGCCGCCGTGCATCACGGTGAAGTGGATCTGGCGGCGGCTGGTTTAACGCAGTTCCGTGATCCCGATGAAAAATTTTCCTTTGGACCCGCTTATCAAAACGTTGATCAACAAGTCGTCTGCCGTCGCGGCGGACCCAGGCCCAACAATCTGCTGCAACTGGCCGGTGTTCACCTGGTCATCGCTGAGGGCGGAGGGGTCCAGAATCGGCTTAATGAGCTGAAAGGATTGATCCCCCATTTATTTTGGAAAGTGGAACCCAGTCTGTCCGTAGAACAAATCCTGGAAAAGGTGTGGCTGGGAGAAATCGACTGTACCATCGCCGATTCCAACGTCATCGCCATCAACCGCCGCTATTATCCCGAATTGGTGGTCAAGTTTCCCTTAGGCGATGCCACCCCGTTGGCCTGGATACTTCCCAAGGGTGAGGAGTTGTTGTCTTTGGAACTCGATCAATGGTTCCAAGAAATGAAAAAGAATGGCCAGCTTGAAAGTATTTTTGAACGGTATTATGGCTATCTTGATTATTATCACGACGACTATGACTATGTGGAAAACAGGGTATTCATGGTACGTATCAACGAACGGCTCCCCGAATATGAAGAAATATTTCGGGAAGCGGAAAAGAAAGTACAAACACCTTGGAAATTGCTGGCGGCCTTGGCCTATCAGGAGTCGCAGTGGGATCCTCATGCCAAAAGCCCGACCGGTGTGCGTGGCATGATGATGCTGACCCAGGAGACGGCGGATCACATTGGGGTCAGAAACCGGATGGATCCTTTGGAAAGTATTATTGGCGGCGGGGGATATTTGCGATCACTCAAACAAAAACTCCCCTCAGAAATCGGTGAACCGGATCGGACCTGGATTGCCCTGGCGGCTTACAATGTCGGGATCGGACACATCCATGATGCCCGAGAACTGGCGTTGCAGTTTGGAAAAAATCCCAACCTGTGGGTCGATTTGCAAACGGTGTTGCCATTGTTATCCGTGGAGAAGTTTCATAAAAACCTGAAACGGGGGTATGCTCGCGGGCTGGAGCCGGTCCAATATGTCAAGCGGATACGACATTATTATGACATTCTTGAGCGTTGGAATTTGATTGGCCCCGCCATTACCGGCACCACCCCGAAATCGGCCTCCTTGCCTGCCAGCGATGCCGCGAATTCACTTCCGGGAAACCCACCGTTGCGCAAACGTTCTTCGGGATGAACCCATGTCAGGCTATGTCAGGCCATGTCAAGATAAAGAGGATGTCTCTCCAGGGCAATTGCATTTGGAATCCCTTGACATTAGGCCGTGTTGGTATCCGATAACTTGAGACACACCCTAGA
>PEAO01000110.1 GCA_002753615.1 Magnetococcales bacterium DCbin2 | reverse complement strand
ACCCTGGGGGCAATCCCCCAGACCCCTTTTTTCTTTTAATAATTTATTTCTTTTCCGTCCCTTTGGAGTTGGCCGGGGTTTTGCTGGCGGTTTTGGGGCAAAACTCTTTCTAACGGTTTTCATCCTTTACAGGCGATGGTTCCAGGTCGATGCGTTATCCCTTGTTCCTGTTTCTCCCCCCGTTGGCCGATGACAAGATCCTCTTTGTCGGCGGCGAGGATGGTCTGGACCGGGTTCGTCGGGAATCCCTGGGGGTCGCCGCATTCGCCGCCCGAGGACAACAGGTGGTGTTGGTGGTCCCCGGACGGGATGTCCTGCTAACCTGGGTGGACCCCCCCGCCGGTGCAAAAAAACGGCAACTGGAAAAAGCAGTCCCATTCCTCCTGGAAGATGATTTGCTGAATGGGGTGGAACAACTCCATTTTTGTTTGGGCAAGGTGGGTCAGGATGGGCGTTTGCCAGTGGCGGTGGTGGCGCGCAAAACCATGGATGCCTGGATGGCGGTCGTCGCAGAGATGGGCATTCAACCCCATGTCATGATTTGCGATACGTTGCTGCTCCCATTGACCGCAGGGAAGTGGCAAATTTTCATGGATGATGGGGTGGCGTGGGTCCGTTTGGGTGAACACGAAGGGTTCATGGTGGAGCGGCCTAACCTGGAAATTTTTCTCTCCCTGGCCCTCAAACGGCCAACCCCTCCCGAACGGATCCGTGTTTTGGATTTTTCTCGGGAAATCCCTATGGAAAAATTCGCCAGCGTGGACGTGCCGGTGGATTGGGTGGTGGGCCATCGCGACAGGATTGTGGAGATGGTCGGTGTTGGTCTGGGGACGGAAGGGTTGAATCTTCTGCAAGGGGTCTACAAGCCGGTCGGTTTGCTGGGGGGTGGTTGGAAACAGATGCGTTGGAGTTTGTTGTTGCTGTTCGTCTGGGTGCTGGTGCGTACCGTGATTGGTTTTGTGGAATTGGGGTATCTGGAAAAACGGGAGGTGCTGCTTAAAAATCAGGCCAAGACGGTGTTGACCGATGTTTTTCCCGATATGCGGGTGGTGGTGAACCCCAAGGGGCAGATGTTGCAACGGCTGGAGGCGATTAAGGCGCGACAGGGGGAGGGCCAAAAAGGGGGGTTTGTGGAATGGTTGACCAAAGTGGGGATGGCTGCCAAGGGGGAAGACGGTCTCTTGTTCAATCGGGTCAATTATCGGGATGGCACCCTGGGGATTGTTGTCAAGAGTCCCGATATGGGACGGCTGGACCGGATGATCGGTGCTTTGACGAATCATTATGGATTGCGTGCTGTGTTGCGCAAGGCGGACCGTGGTGCCGACGGGGTTGAGGGGCAGATTGATATCGGAGTGCTGTAGATCATGAACGCTTTGTCATTATCGGGCCTGAAAGATACCTGGCGGGATCTGGGGGGGAGGGAACGCCGGATTGTTGCGATTGCTGTGCCGGTGTTGGTGGTATTGTTTTTTTATTTCATGATCTGGTCGCCGTTTATGGAACGGTTGGATAACGCCCGCAAGCGGGTGGCGGCCAGCTCGGAAACGTTGCACTGGATGCAGTCCCAGGCGGTGGAAATCAAGGCCATGCAAGCGGGTCTGGGGGCTTCGATCCCATCAAACTTGAGTTTGTCGGGGTCGTTTTTATCGTTTATGGAAGGGAGTGCGCGTCAAGGGGGGCTGGGGGGGGTGCTGAAAAGCGTGGAACCCTCCGGCAACGATCAGGTTTTGATGAAATTTGAAAAAGCTCCGTTTCAAACTTTGGCCACTTGGTTGATCGATCTGCATACCAAGGGGGTCGAACCCTTCTCGGTGTCGTTGGAACGAGAACCGGAACCGGGAATGGTCCGTGCGCGTCTGGTTCTCGGTCGCCGTGGTCAATAATGGGGATCCAAAGGACTCTGTGGCTGGGGGTGCTGGGGTATCTGTTTTTTCTGGTCGCTTCGTTTCCGGCCAGTCTTGCTTGGTCTTGGTTGCGGGTGGATCCCGGGGTTTTAACTCTGGAAGAAATCTCTGGAACCCCTTGGTCGGGGCGTGCCGCCCGGATCAGCGCGGCCCATTTTGAGATGGGACCGCTTCAATGGAAGATTCCAATCGATTCCTTGTGGAAGCTGACTCCTCGGATCACTCTTGACCTGAAAGGAAAGGATGCGTTTCATCTCCAGGGATCGGTGATGGTGGATAAGGCTCTGACGGTTTTTGTACAGGAGATGGTTTTTTCAAGTCCGCTGTCGAGCATGAGTCCACTTTTGGTCCGAATTCCGGTGGATCTGGTGGGTCAACTGGAAGTGCATGTGGATCATCTGGCGGTGGATGATGGCAAGGTAGTTGCCATTCGTGCCCGTGGGCAGTTGATGAACTTTGCGGTTGGCATCCCGTGGGACAAGGCCCTGGGTGGTTATACCTTGGAGGCCAAGTTGGGGGTGGATGGAGAGGTGTTGCTGCATATCCGCGACGTGGACGGGGTGGTGCAGACGGCGTTGGTGATGAAGCTTTATGCGGATGGCCGCTATGTGCTGCGCGGAAGCGTGCGTGCGGGCAAAGGGATGGATGATCAAATGGCGAATCTTCTCAAGCAATGGATCGGTTTGGAACGGGGCAAGGTGCTTGCCGTGCGTGTCGAAGGAAATCTGGGTTCTTTTTTGTAATCGTCTCACTTTTGGGAGGCAGGGGGGAGCTGTACCATGTATACTGCTTACGGTTTGTGACGCTCTGATGCGGGGTGGTTTGGCGGCTCTTGGAAAGACGACGGGGAGGAGATGAACAAAAAACCGCTCTTTTTTGTTGTCGATGACGATGCCGTCACCCGGCTGACCCTGGGTCGGTTTTTGGAAAACCAGGGATATGACACGATCCGTCTGGATGGTGGTTTGGCCGCTTTGGCGGAGTTGGACCATCATCTCCCCGATATCATCCTTCTGGATGCCCGTATGCCCGACATGGATGGTTTTGAAACCATGGCGGCCATCAAGGAAAAAAAAGGGGCGCAACGGATCCCCATTTTAATGATCACCGGCTTGAATGATGATGAATCGGTGGATCGCGCCTATGATATGGGTGCGGTTGATTTTATTACCAAGCCGGTCCACTGGGCCATATTGCGCAATCGCGTCACCTACCTTCTGCGGGAAATCGATCATGAACGGCGGCTTTATCTGGCGGCCAGCGTGTTTGATAATACCACGGAGGGGATCGTGGTTACGGATGAGCTTGGGACGATTCAATCGGTCAATCCCGCCTTTACGAAGATCACCGGCTATACCCCTTTCGATGTCGTTGGGGCCAACATGCGTTTTTTGCGCTCCGGGCAGCAGGATGAAAAATTTTATGCGCAGTTTTGGGAAACGTTGCTCAACACCAGGAAATGGCAGGGGGAATTCCAAAACCGACACAAAGATGGTTCCATTATCGCGCAATGGGTGACCATCAGCGGCATTGTCGGGGTGGACGGCAAGGTGGAACGGTACGTGGCCTTGTATTCCGACTTGACCGCCTTGCGTGAGTCGGAAGCGAATCTCGCCTACCTTTCGGGTCATGATACCCTGACCGACCTCCCCAATCGTCACCTGTTCCAGGAACGTCTGGCCCTGGCCCTGGCGGAGAATCGTGAACGGTCCTCTTTGTTGGGGGTGATGGTGTTGGATATCGACCGTTTCAAGGTGGTCAATGACACCTTGGGGCATGACAAGGGGGATCAACTGTTGATCCGGGTCAGCCGCCGGTTGCGCAAGGTATTACCCCGGAATGTGGTGATGGGGCGGACGGGAGGGGATGCCTTTGGATTTATTTTGCCCGATTTGGATCAATCCAGCGATGCCGCCCGCATTGGCCAAACGTTGCTGGGTGCCCTGGGAAAACCTTTTGTGATCGATGGTGATGAAGCGGTCGAGTTTTTTGTCGGTGCCAGCATTGGCATTGGGGTATCGCCTTTGGATGGGATGGATGTCAAAACCCTGCTGCGCAACACCGATGCCGCCATGTATCACGCCAAGGAACAAGGGCGGAATAATTTTCAATTTTATCGTAATGATCTCAACATTGCCACCATGGCCCGTATGCTCATGGAGAGCAGTTTGCGCAGTGCTATGGAAAAAGGGGAGTTCATTCTTTATTACCAACCCCAGGTTGAAGCGGCTACGGGTCGATTGGTGGGAGCGGAGGCCCTGATTCGCTGGCAACATCCTTTGAATGGGATGATCTCTCCTGGAGATTTTGTCCCATTGGCGGAGGAGACCGGCTTGATCGTCCCCATTGGCCAATGGGTGTTGCAGACCGCCTGCCAACAGATGGCCATTTGGAGAAAAAAAGGTTTTTCGCCATTGCGCATTGCGGTCAATCTATCGGGTATTCAGTTTAAACAGCCCGATTTTTCCGAGCGGATTATCCAAATTGTCCATGAAACGGGTGTGGAGAAGAAATGGCTGGAGTTGGAATTGACCGAGACCATTGCCATGGGGGATGTGGAAGGGACTTATGACAAGTTGAAAGCCCTTTCCGATGAGACGTTCCAGTTGGCTATCGATGATTTTGGTACTGGGTTTTCATCATTGAGTTATTTACGGCGGTTTCCCATCGATACTTTGAAGATTGATCGTTCTTTTGTCCGCAATTGCGTTGAAGACGCCGACGATGCCACGATTGTGCGAACGTTCATTGGTTTGGCGCACAGTCTGGGGTTGTCGGTGGTGGCGGAAGGGGTTGAGGAGGCGGGACAATTGGCGTTTTTGCGGGCCGAGGGGTGCGATGTCATTCAGGGGTATTATTTCAGCCGTCCTTTGGCACCGGAGGCGTTTGAAGCGTTCATGACGGGGATGCAGGGGCAATCGTTGTCGGGTTCCCGTGATATTTCCAAAGGGGGGAAAACTCGGTCTGGCGTTCAAAGGAAACCCAAACGATGATTCAAGGGGTGGTGGGACTGTTGGGCTTGACCGCCTTGGCATGGCTGGTCAGTGAGGATCGACGCCGTTTTCCCTGGCGGGTGGCGGTGATGGGGTTGGTCTTGCAGATGGTTTTGGCCCTTCTTTTGTTGAAGTTTCCGCCGGTTCGTTCCGGGTTTCTTTTGTTGAATGACTGGGTGATTGCCTTGCAGAATGCTGTGGGGAAAGGGACCGCCTTTGTTTTTGGTTATCTGGGTGGTGGTGATGTCCCGTTTGCTAAGGGTGATTCGGGAACGACGTTCATTTTGGCGTTTCAGGCACTCCCTTTGGTGCTTTTGGTGAGTGCGTTGTCGGCATTGCTGTATCATTGGCGGATATTGCCCTGGGTGGTTCTGGGGATATCGCGGCTTTTGCAAAAAGGGATGGGGGTTGGGGGGGCGGTTGCGCTGAGTGCGGCGGTGAATATTTTTGTGGGGATGGTGGAAGCTCCGTTGATGATTCGTCCTTATTTGGCGTTATTGAGTCGGTCGGAATTGTTTGCGGTGATGACCTGCGGCATGGCGACCATTGCGGGGACGATGATGGTTTTGTATGCCTCGATTTTAACCCCGGTGATTCCCGATGCCATGGGACAATTGCTAACTGCCTCCATCATCAGTGCGCCGGCGGCGTTGATGGTATCGTTGATCATGGTGCCGCAGAGGGGTCTGGGGACGGTGGGTGAGGCGATGCCCCCTTCAATGGCGACGGGAGCGATGGATGCCATTGTCCGTGGTACGTCCGATGGGGTGGCCTTGTTGATCAACATCATCGCCATGTTGATTGTTTTGGTGGCGTTGGTTTCTTTGGTGAACCAGGGGTTGGAGAGTTTGCCGGGTGTGTTGGGGGAGCCGGTGACTTTGCAGCGGGTTTTGGGTTGGTTCATGGCACCGATTGCCTGGCTCATGGGGATCCCCTGGCATGAGGCGCAGGTGGCGGGATCGTTGTTGGGGACAAAGATCATTCTCAATGAATTTATCGCCTATCTGGATTTGGTCAAGCTGCCCCGGGAAGTACTTGGGGATGAGAGCCGATTGATCATGACCTATGCATTGTGTGGATTTGCCAATATTGGAAGCTTGGGGATTATGATTGGCGGATTGGGGGCCATGGCACCAGAACGCAAGGATGAGGTGGTGCAATTGGGTTTTCGCTCCATTGTTGCGGGCACTTTGGCGGCGTGTATGACCGGTGCTGTGGTGGGTTTGATTGTTCGGTGAAGGGACTGGTCTGAAGGGAGAAGCGTTATTCTCAAGCCGCATCTTGGACCGTGACTACCAGTCGCTTGCCAACGACGGCCAATGCGCGTTCCATCAACGGCAGTTTGGTTCCGTATTTTGGGTCGAGGATGCGCCGAGCCTCTTTTTCATCGACACCCAGTCGTCTGGCCAGTTCCACTTTAGAAATACCAACCTCCATGACCGCTTGATTCATGGCCGCCTTCATCGCTGTCTGGGCAGGAACAGAAATCAGAAATTCCCCTTTTTTTTGATGGCTTGGAACAGGGAACACGTCGTTGTGATCAATACGCCCGGCAAAAGCTTCCTCCAGGCAATCTGCGGCTTCAATCAATGCCTCTTCAAGACTTTCCCCCTGGGTGATGGCTTCGGGAATATCTCGAAATGTCACAACAAACCCGCCATCATCTTCGTCTCGAGTCAAAGTGGCCGGATAAGTGTACCGATCCATTGGCCTAACTCCTTAAATATCGTTTCGTGTTAATCCAAGCTGTTTTAACATTCCAGTCAATGTTCCTGTCTTCAATTCATCAGGTAGATTACGGATGGTTGTTCGCTTTTCCCCAAAATACAGCAGGCTGTGAGAACCTTTGCCGCGTGCTTGGACCAATGCAACGACAATCCCATTTTCTTTGCCGTATTTGCGGATTCTCCTGATGAATTCATTTCCGTTCATGGATATCAGTATCGGTCAAAAACGTCCGATCCGCAAGAAGATAACGGGTTGTTACATTCCTGTTACAAATAAATGATTGTCAATGCAAATTAAATGTGTCGAATGGAGCGAACCGCGTATAATACATACGAGAGGTTTGGCTCTTTTTGAATTCTGGGAAGATAGACTGGTTCTGCGGTGTGGTGACGGAATGTGACGATGTGACCGTCTCAAAGCACCGAAAATGCTGATCAATGGAGGATTGCGCCGTGGCTGAAGATCTTGGTGTGAATACTGACGAGAACCAGGGTGGTCAAGATGAAAATCGCCAGAACTTGGACGATATGACCGTTTTGCAGAACGTTCGGACCCAGGAGCTTGGTGCCGAGGAAAACTCTTTTGGTGCCCCGCCGGATGCCAGCGAGCAGACCAATGCCTCGTCTTCGCAAATGGGATATGAGGGGTTGGCCGATGCCCTGGGTGTCCTGTCTGGTAACAATGCAACCCCTTCGAGTGCCATCGGGGGCAATGTGATGGTTGGTTCCGAAGAGACGTTGAATCTTTCTTCGGGAGCGGCCACCAAACCACCGACGGGGGATGGGGAAGGGGGTGTTGGTTTACCCGAAGAAATAGCCCTTGGTGATGCCAATCCGGTGGGCGTGAACCCGGGTGTGGAACAGGACTCGACCCAATCCGATGCTGTCTCCAGTGGCAATCAAACCCAACAGACAGAAGAAAATTCAGCACCGAGCGAGGAAGTCCAAGGTGTATCGCCCAATCCGCCTTCGGAAATTTCAGTGCCGGAAGCCAATGCATTCCCGGAAGTTTTGGAAGCGGATGCCCAAGTGGTTAATCCGCCTGTTGCAGGGTCGGTCAATGATGAGGGTGTTTCCAATCTGGGAGACACTTTTGTTGCACCGCCGACCGATGTGCCACTGGCAACCGAAACGGTGACGGAACTCCCCGCATCACCCGTTGTGGATGTGCCAGAGGTGGAAGAGCAACCCGTTATCGCACCAGTCGAGGAGGAAAGTGCTTCCGGTCAGGAAGAGACTCCTGTTGTGCCGCCGACCGAGGTGCCACCTGCCATTGACACGACGGCAGAACTGCCCACGTTACAGGTTGCGGATTCGGCAGGCGTTGAGGATCAATCCATCGCCCTGGATCTTTCGGCGGTCTTGAACGATACCGATGGTTCCGAATCGCTCAGTATCACCATTTCTGGCGTTCCCGACGGGGCGGAGCTTTCCGCCGGTATCCAGAATGCAGATGGTTCCTGGACCCTTTCCGCCGAGCAGTTGTCTGGCTTGACCATCACGCCACCGGCTAATTCCGATGCCGATTTTAGTTTGAGTGTCGCCGCCACCGCCACCGATGGTTCCGACACTGCGGTCACGACGGGGACCATCACCGTCTCTGTGGATCCCGACGCCGATGCCCCGACGTTGGTGGTTGATGACGCCGGTGGTACGGAAGATCAACCCATCGCCTTGGATCTTTCGGCGGTCTTGAACGATACCGATGGTTCCGAATCGCTCAGTATCACCATCTCTGGCGTTCCCGATGGGGCGGAACTTTCCGCCGGTGTCCAAAATGAGGACGGTTCCTGGACCCTTTCCGCCGATCAATTGTCCGGTTTGACCATCACGCCGCCCGCCAATTCCGACGCCGATTTTAGTTTAAGTATCACCGCCACGGCGACCGATGGCTCCGACACTGCGGTGACGACGGGGACCATCAACGTCTCCGTGGATCCCGAAGCCGATGCCCCGACGTTGGTGGTCCATGACGCGAGTGGTACGGAAGATCAATCGATTGCCCTGGACCTTTCGGCAGCACTGGCCGTCGCCGACGGTTCCGAATCGCTTAGCATCACCATCTCTGGTGTTCCCGATGGGGCGGAACTTTCCGCTGGTGTCCAGAATGCGGACGGTTCCTGGACCCTTTCCGCCGAACAGTTGTCTGGGTTGACCATCACACCGCCCGCCAATTCCGATGCTGATTTCAGCTTGAGTGTTGCTGCCACCACCACCGATGGCTCCAGTACCGCCGTCACGACGGGGACCATCACCGTCTCTGTGGATCCCGATGCCGATACTCCGACGTTGGTGGTTCATGATGCCAGCGGTACGGAAGATCAACCCATCGCTTTGGATCTTTCGGCGGTGTTGAACGATACCGATGGTTCCGAGTCGTTGAGCATTACCATCTCTGGCGTTCCCGATGGGGCGGAGCTTTCCGCCGGTATTCAGAATGCAGACGGTTCCTGGACCCTTTCCGCCGAGCAGTTGTCCGGTTTGACCATCACACCACCGACCAATTCTGACGCTGATTTTAATTTGAGTGTCGCTGCCACCGCCACCGATGGTTCCGATACTGCGGTCACGACGGGGACCATCGCCGTCTCTGTGGATCCCGATGCCGATGCCCCGACGTTGGTGGTGCATGATGCCAGCGGTACGGAAGATCAACCGATTGCTTTGGATCTTTCGGCGGTCTTGAACGATACCGATGGTTCCGAATCGCTCAGTATCACCATCTCTGGCGTTCCCGATGGGGCGGAGCTTTCCGCTGGTGTTCAGAATGCAGACGGTTCTTGGACCCTTTCCGCCGAGCAGTTGTCTGGCTTGACCATTACACCGCCCGCCAACTCCGACGCCGATTTTAGCTTGAGTGTCGCCGCCACCACCACCGATGGTTCCGATACCGCCGTCACGACGGGGACCATCGCCGTCTCTGTGGATCCCGATGCCGATGCCCCGACGTTGGTGGTGCATGATGCC
>PEAO01000014.1 GCA_002753615.1 Magnetococcales bacterium DCbin2 | reverse complement strand
CGAGGGTATCGCCCTGGGCATCCCCGCCGAGTCCCAATCCCGTGGTCAGACTGACGTTCTGATCGGGGGCAATGGTACCGATACGGTGGCTTATGCCGGGTCGGGGGCGGGCGTGACGATCCATCTGGGGACGGGGGTGGTCAATGGTGGCGATGGGACGGGGGATACCCTGAGCAGCATCGAAAACATCATCGGATCCCAGTGGGGCGATTCTCTTACCGGCTCCTCGGCGGTCAATGTCCTGGATGGCGGCGTGGGCGATGATCTGTTGAACGGTGGCGGCGGCAACGATACGTTGATTGGGGGAATGGGGGCCGATACCCTGACGGGCGGAAGTGGTACCGATACCGTCAGTTATGCACTGTCCGGTGCCGGAGTGAACGTCAGTCTGACCACGGGATTGGGACTCGGCGGGGATGCCCAGGGCGATACCCTCGGTGGCGTGGAAAAAATCATTGGTTCCGGGTATGGGGATATGCTGATCGGTGCCACCGGAGCGGATACCTTGGAGGGTGGTGCGGGCGATGACGTTCTTTCGGGCGGGGCGGGTGCCGATCTCCTGACCGGCGGTGCCGGTGCCGATACCTATTGCTTGGGGCGGGGATATGGCCTGGACAGTGTGAACAATACGGCCCAGATGGGAAGTTTGGATCAGATACTGCTGGGGGATGCGATCGCTTCGGATCAGCTTTGGTTGCGCCAGAGTGGCAATGATTTGTTGATGGAGCTTATCGGCACCCAGGATGGGATGACGATTCAAGGGTGGTACACCGACACGGCCAACCATGTGGACACCATCGAAACGACATCGGGATCTTTTTTGCTGGAGTCTCAGGTCCAACAGTTGGTGAATGCCATGGCGGCTTTTGCGCCGCCAGCCCAGGGCGAAACCAGCCTGTCCCAGGAATACCGCACAGCCTTGGAGCCGGTGCTGGCTGCGTCGTGGCAGCAGCACCATGTTGCATGAACCCCTTCGTTCCTGCAAAGTCCTCGCGTCACCCCGTGGCGATCCCCCCGGCGGTGGCGGGGAGGGGGCCACGCCCAAGCCGTCGGTGGACACCGGGCTGATCTGCCTTGCCCTGATGTTTCGCGCCCTGGGGTTGGCCGCAGATCCAGAACACCTGCGCCACGAATATGGCCCCGCTTCGGGGTCGTTCACCGTGGAAGACATGCTCCGCTGTGCCAAACGCAACGAAGTCCGGGCCAAACACCTTACCTCCACCTGGGAACGGCTGGAAACCACCCCCCTGCCCGCCATCGCCCGCTTCAAGGAGGGAAATTTCGTTGTTCTGGCCAAGGTGGCCCCGGATCAGGTGTTGCTTCACGACCCCCGCCAAGCCCGTCCCTTTCCTGTGCCCAGGGATCTTTTTCTGGATGCCTGGAGCGGAGAGTTGATCCTCCTCACCACCCGCGCCCAGATCACCGGGGCGGCTCGCCGTTTCGACGTTTCCTGGTTCATTCCCGCCATCGTCAAACATCGCCGCCTGTTCGGCGAGGTAATGCTGGCGTCCCTCTTTTTGCAACTGTTCGCCCTGGTTATGCCGCTCTTTTTCCAGGTGGTGATCGACAAGGTGCTGGTGCATCACGGCTATACGACGCTTCATGTCATGATCGTCGGTCTGATGTTCATTTCCGTGTTTGAGTCTTTGTTGGGTGCCTTGCGCACTTATATTTTTAGCCATACCACCAACCGGGTGGATGTGGAGCTGGGTGCCGCCCTGTTTCGTCACCTGACCCACCTCCCCATGGCCTACTTCGGGGCGCGGCGCATCGGCGATACCGTGGCCCGTGTCCGTGAGTTGGAAAACATACGCAACTTTCTGACCGGCTCCGCCTTGACGTTGGTGCTTGATTTTTTCTTCACGTTTGTTTTTCTCGCCGTGATGTTTTATTACGCCCCGCTGTTGACCTGGGTGGTGATCGGGGCCATCCCCTGCTACGTCCTGCTTTCACTGGTGGTGACTCCCATCCTGCGCCGCCGGTTGGACGATAAGTTCAAACGCGGTGCGGAGAATCAGGCATTTTTGGTGGAGGTGGTGGCCGGGATGGAGACCATAAAATCCCTGGCCGTGGAACCGCAGATGCGCACCCATTGGGAGAAACAATTGGCCGGGTATGTCCACGCAAGCTTCCGGTCCGCCAATTTGGGCAACATCGCCAACCAATCCGCAAGCCTTATCCACAAGCTTAATACCGCCCTGGTACTCTGGTTTGGGGCCTTCATGGTGATCGAAAATACCCTCACCGTGGGGCAACTGGTGGCGTTCAATATTTTATCCGGTCGGGTCAGCGGCCCCATCCTGCGCATCGCTTCCATGTGGCAGGAGTTTCAACAAGTCCGGGTTTCTCTCGAACGTTTGGGTGATCTGCTCAATACCCCCACCGAGCCGGTGGCGGGCAAGGGGCGCACCTCCCTGCCGGGAATCAAGGGACACATCCGTTTTGAGGGGGTTACCTTTCGTTATCGCCCCGGCGGCAATGAAATTTTGCGCAACATTGTGTTGGATGTGACCCCGGGACAGGTCATGGGGGTGGTGGGTTCTTCCGGTTCCGGCAAAAGCACGCTGGTTAAACTGGTGCAGCGTCTGTTCGTGCCGGAGAGCGGACGAATTTTGGTGGATGGCGTCGATCTGGTGATGGTGGACCCTGCCTGGCTGCGACGGCAGATCGGGGTGGTGTTGCAGGAGAACTATTTATTCAACCGTTCGGTGCGCGACAACATTGCCCTGTCCGATCCTTCCCTCGGCCTGGAGCGGGTGGTATGGGCGGCGCAACTGGCCGGGGCGCATGAGTTTGTTCTGGAGTTGCCCCAGGGGTATGACACGGTGTTGGAGGAGCGGGGTTCCAGCCTTTCGGGTGGGCAGCGGCAGCGCATCGCCATTGCCCGCGCCTTGGTGGGAGATCCCCGCATCCTGATCTTCGACGAGGCTACCAGTGCCCTGGATTATGAATCGGAACGGATTATCCAGGAAAACATGCGTTCCATTTGCGCCGGGCGGACCGTGTTTATCATCGCTCACCGCCTTTCCACCGTGCGCCATGCCCACCGCATCGTGGTGATGGATCGGGGGTTGATCGTGGAAGAGGGCGACCATGAGGCCCTGGTGCGGCAGGACGGACGGTATGCGCATCTGCACCGTCTTCAGTCCGGGGAACATTGATGTTCGAGGGGGTGCGGCATCATTGGGGGGTGGCCAGGGAGGCTTGGCGGGCAGAACGGGAGCGACCTTCCCATGTGGTCAGGGGGGCTGCGGAACGGGAGTTTCTCCCGGCGGTGCTGGAGATCGCCGAATCTCCCCCCGCGCCCCATGGACGGAGTACCGCCTGGTTGATCATGACGGTCTTCGCTGTGGGGTTGTTGTGGGCCATTATCGGCACGGTGGAGATTCACGCCGTCACCCAGGGCAAGGTGATTCCCAGTGGGCGGGTGAAGGTGATTCAACCTTTGGAGGCGGGGGTGGTGCAGGGGATTTACGTCAAGGATGGGGCGATGGTGGCAGCGGGGCAGGTGTTGATCGAACTGGATCCCACGGAGAGTACGGCGGATGTCGTGCGCCTGGAGCAGGAGTGGATGGAGGCGGAAGTTGAGTCGGCGCGGTTGCGCGCCCTTGCCCTGGCGGAGGGGGATCCCCTGAAGCGGTTCGCCCCCTCCACCAAGGTTGTGGATGAATCGTTGCTGGCCCGGCATCGGGACATGCTGCAAGCGGAATGGAGTTTGTTTCAGGCATCGCTCAAGGGGATCGATCAGGAGATGGCCCAGAAACAGGCCGAAATGGGGATCCTCCGGTCGGAGATGGGCAAGATGCAGGCGCGATTGCCGTTGGTGGAAAAGCGGGCGGCGGCGCGGAAAAAGTTGGCGGAGGGGGGCTACGGTTCATGGCTGATCTATTATGAAGCGGAGGAGGAACGGGTCACTGTCAGCGGGGATCTGCGCAGCCAGGCGGGGCGATTGGAGCAGACGAAGGCGGCCATGGTGGGGCTGAAGGAATCGCGTCATCGGACTGAGGCGCAGTTTCACCAGGATATCCTCAACCGCATGTTGGAAGCGGAACGGCGCAAGGGTGGATTGCGCCAGGATTTGGAAAAGGCGTGGAAGCGCCAGGCGCGACAACATCTGACCGCCCCGGTGGCGGGATTGGTGCAGCAACTTGCGGTCCATACCCTGGGCGGGGTGGTGACCCCGGCGCAAAATCTGCTGGTCATCGTTCCGGTGGGGGAGAAGGTGGAAGTGGAGGTCATGGTTTTGAACAAGGACGCCGGCTTTGTCACCCCTTCCCTGGCTGCGGCGGTGAAGGTGGATGCCTTTCCCTTCACCAAATACGGCACCATTCCGGGTCATGTGATCCACGTTTCCAAGGATGCCGTGGAACACGAAACCCTGGGGCTGGTTTTTTCCGCCCGCATCGAACTGGACCGGGCCAGAATGCAAATTCAGGGAAAAGAAGTTCCCCTCACCCCCGGCATGTCGGTCACGGCAGACATTACCATCGGGGATCGCCAATTCATCGAATACCTCCTCGCACCTTTGATGCAGATTCAGTCTACCAGTTTTCGGGAGCGTTGACTGGTAACCATTCAGATCTCCCCCAGTTTTTGGAAACGATCAAAAAAAATTGGGCTTGGGTATTGCCACCAGGTTGTTGATTTTGATCTTGTTTTTACTCGATGTTCAAGTTTTTTGATGCTTGTCTCTCCTCAAAACTCCATCCGGCCACAAAAATGGCGAATTCGGATGCTGTGCCGAGTACGAAAGTTGGGAGGTTGGTGGGAAATAGATCGTGGGCGTATAGACGAGGTTTTTACGAGGGACAGCCGTCAAGGGGCAATTTGCAAACGGCCCACCTGTGCAAGGATCGCCTCCATTCCAATGCTTCCATTTCCCGGTCAACGACCAGGATTATACTTTCAATAATAATATTATTGTAATTCAAAAGATATAATTAACAATGAATATTTTCTACTATATAGATCTGTAAATTATATCAATTATATGAAAATACAGATAAATCCATATTTTTTATGATAATAAATACTACAGGTTGCATTTATGACGCGGAAAGCTATAATGAGTTCTCAATAACTCGGGTAACTTAATTATCAGACCAAAAATCTTGGTCCAATTAGGGGTCATGCCGCGATGAACCTGCACAGATTCCTCAAACTTTACCTTTTCATCCACGTCTTTGCCTGTTATTTCACCATGATCGGTACTCTTGCCGCCGATGATGGCCAACAGGGAGGCAACAAGGTGGATTCCCCCAAGACGGAGTCCTCTGGCCAGCAGAGCGACTATCAGGAGATCGCCAACAATGAGAAAATCAGCTTCGAACTCAGTGCCATTCAGATTATCGGCCATACCCTAAAGACCCAACAAGACCCACTTCTCAAGCACGACCGGATCAGGGAAATCGTCGCTGAGGCCCTGGATTTCAATACCAATACTGAGGTGAAGATTGCCAAGGGTTGCCGGCTCAAATTTATAGATAAGCAACAAACGGATGCCCAGGCCGGAGATAACTTGTGCATTCAAATCGATCCCAGCCGGATGACCAACCTTGCTGCCGTCAATCGCGCCGCCGTGGCATTGACTCGAGCCTTACGTCAGGATGGACTTTTTCTCAGCCATGCTTTTATTCCCTCCCGCGTGAATCACGAGGACGTCGAAATCGATCAGGGTAATGGAGTGGTACCCATCCAAATCATTTCCGGTGTCATCAAGGGAGTCACCGTCAAGGATGATGAAAAATCCAAATCCGCCACATCAGAGCGGATAAAGGAGCGAATCAGAATCATTTTCAAGACCATCGTGAACCGCAGCCCCCTGCGTCAGGATGATTTTCAACGTGCCGTACTCCTGGCCGACGCATTGCCAGGGATCGAATTACAGGCTCATCTGCGGCCCTATATTCCATCCAGCGACAGCAAATCCAGCACGACCGGACTTATCAAGGGAATGGAGGAGGGGGCCGCCAATCTTGTTGTTTACGTCACTTACGCTCCCATGAATGCGGGTCTTAAAATGGATAACTACGGCAGCCGCTACATTGGCCCGCAGCAGGAGGCTGTCAGCGCAAAGTTCAACCAACCGTTTGGTCTGGGGGAACAGTTCAGCCTGTTGGCTCAAGGGGGTGGTTTATTCCAGGATAGCATCATGGGTAAGGCCGAACTCCTCCTGCCTCTGGCTCTTAATGTGCCGGTCCTGGAAAAACTGGATGGTCTTAATCTGATCATGGATGCCTCCCTGCAACGTTCCGATCCTGGATATACCCTTAAAACTTTGGAATTGGCAACCGACCGTTGGCAAGGGGGCATCGCTCTGGAATATCCATGGTGGCTCGTCCATGGTAAGGAGCTTCGCATGAAGGCCTCAATGCGCCACTCCAGCGGCGAAACCGATCTGCTCGGTCTGCGTTTTCAGGAAGAAGAACTTACCACCTTTTCCCCAGGCATTACCTTCGACATGTCCATCCAGCAAAACCAAACCGCCGGTCGTTTTCTGATCGAATCCTACTCGACCCATGGTTTGGACTGGGGAAATACCACTGTCAAGGACAGCCGCTATTCTGCCAGACCGGAAGCGGATCCGGTATTCGACAAATTCAACGTCGATGCCCATTTCCGTGCCAGCCAGCTCTGGCCAAAATGGTTTGGCAATCGTCTTAAACCCTTCCTGCTCACCGAGTTCTCTGGGCAATACACCCAGGATCCGCTGTTTCCACAGGAGGAATTCGCCATAGGCGGCGGCAACCTGGGTCGGGGTTACGCCCCGGGCGAGATCGTTGGTGATCGCGGTATCGCGGGCAAGATTGAAACTGGTCTGGAATACATGGGGACGACCGATGCGCATACGCATACCTATCTATTCAGCGATGCTGGAAGCATCTGGAACCTGGACGATTCCTACCGTAACACCCGCGAGGAACACCAGAGCCTGGCCTCTGTGGGCGTTGGCATCCGCCAGTATTTTACACCATCCCAGGATTGGTCCGAGATCAAGGTGATTGCAAATGTGGAACTGGCCAAACCCATAAACCGCAACCCTAATACTGAAGATGACCGGAATCCATCCATCCATTTTCGTTTCGACCTGAATTACTTCTGACGGCTTTCAATGGGACATCCAACTATGAGACAGTCTCCAACAACACCTACGAAGCCCCACCGGACCTCAGCTAGGCCGCAAGCCCTTGTTCTCGCCGCCTTCATTGCGGGACTGAGCGGATCCGCCTTCGCCCTGCCGGAAAACGGCAGCATTCAGGGGGGATCGGCCCAGATTCACAATGACGCAGCAGGGATAAAAATCGATCAGTCGAGCGAACGGGCCATCATCGACTGGGGTCGGTTCGACATTGGCTCCGGCGAGCGGGTTGATATTCGGCAGCCCTCGCAAGGATCCTGGCTTCTCAATCGGGTTCAGAGTGGTTTACCCTCGCAGATCCATGGCCAGCTCAATGCCAACGGCCATGTGCTTATAAGCAATCCACAAGGTATTCACTTTGGCTCTGGGGCGCGGGTTGATGTTGGTGGCATGATGGCAACGACTCACAGCATCGACGGCAAAAATTTTCTCGATGGCCGGCTCTCTTTGAGCCAATCATCAGAATCAACGTCATCGAGAATCGAAAACCATGGTGTCATTAAGGTCCGGGAGGGATCCAGCATCGTCTTGGCCGCTCCTGAGGTCGTCAATGCCGGCACTCTCCAGGCCAATGATGGCCGCGTGGTACTCAGTGCGCAACCGGCCCACCTGTTGCGTCTGGATGACTATCCGTTGCTTGGTTTCGCCCTGGATGATAACCAAGCAGTCGCCGTAACTGATCACGGAAAGGATGCCGCCAGCGTGGCCATGCAGAGTACCCTTGCCATGCATGGCGTGGAGGTGGCGCAGGGGGCAAGTGTGCAGGGTGGGCGTATTGTACTGCATGGTGGCCAGGGTGCCGTCCGTGTCGATGGTCGGCTGGATGCCAGAGGCGGTAATGGTGCCTCGTCAGGGGGCAACATCGACGTTTTGGGCCGCACAGTCTCTGTTGGCAGTCATGCGCAACTAGACGCATCGGCGGACAGGGGGGGTGGGCGCATCCGAATAGGTGGCGACTTCCAAGGAAAAAATCCGACGGTGGATAACGCGCAAACAACGCGGATCGACCCGGGTGCGCGGATCCGTGCCGACGCCCTGGATCACGGTGACGGCGGTCGGGTGATTGTCTGGGCCGACGGCACCACTCGATTCGACGGCGACATCAGTGCCCAAGGCGGTATGCGTGGTGGTGATGGCGGGTTCGCCGAGGTCTCCGGTAAGTCGGCCCTACGGGTGCGCGGTCGGGTGACCACAGCCGCACCCAAGGGCAAGGTAGGCACCGTCCTTTTCGATCCCACCAACCTGACCATCAGTTCCACCGGCACCGCATCCGATCTTATCGGTGTGGAAAACAGCGATGGCAGTGCTCAAGAATATGCCCGCAATGAGGATGAAAACACCAACGGATCGGTGGATGATGTTACCATGACCGCCTCGGCGGTACAAAACGCCATGAACACGAACCATGTCATCCTCTATGCCAGCAGTGCCATCACTGTCAATGAGGCCATCACCCATAGTGGCAACAACAATCTCACTCTCAACGCCGGCAGCAGTATCGACGTCAACCAGCCCATTACCCTGGGCAGCGGTTCCATCAACCTCACCTCTGGAACCACTCTGAGTATCGTAGCGGCCCTCACGGCCAATGGTGCTGGGGCCATCAACCTTAACTCTGGCGGTGCTATGTCCCTGGGGGCCAACGTGAAATCTGCCGGTGGTGCCATCACCTTCATTGCCTCATCCTCCAGCATCACCACCAACAGCAGTACCGAAGTCACCACTTCTGGTGCCAGTGTCACCATGATTGGCGGCGGCAATCTCTCCCTGGGTAGTGCCATTAGCGGTGCCGATGTCACTCTTGAATCCTCCGGCGGCACTTTGACCGGGACATCTTCCGGCAGCATCACCGGCAGCGGTGCCGTCACCCTCAAAGCCAGCGGTGCCAATGGCACCATCAACAATGCCGCCACCATCACTTCCACCGGCAGCGGCGCGTTGACCCTTGAGGCTACCGGTTCCGGCAGCAGTATCAGCAATAGTGGTACTCTCACTTCGGCCAGCGGAGCCATCACCCTTAAGGCCACCCAGTCCAGTGGCAGCGTCAGCAACAGCGGCACCATCAACGCCAACGCCGACAACGACATCACCCTGGAAGCCAGCGGATCGGGTGGCAGCATCACGAATACCGGGGTACTTGCTTCAAGCAGCGGTGCTATCGCCTTCAAGACAAATCATGCCAGCGGTGGCAACATCACCAACAGTGGTGCCCTGAAGGTTAATGGCAGTGATGCTGACAATGACACCATCACTTTTACCGCCAACGGATCAGGGGTCAGCATCACCAATACGGGTACGCTGACATCATCCAAAGGTGCCATCAGCCTCAAGGCCGAAAGCAGCGGCGCGACTATTACCGCCAGAGGCGTCATCAGCTCTGGGGGCGCAGTAACCGTTACCGCAGCCGGCGGCCTCAGCGTAACCGAGGCCATTACCGCCAGCGGAGCCATCAACCTCAACACCTCGGGCACCAATAGTGCCCTCAGCGTTATTTCCTCCCTCACCGGCGGCAGCTCGGTGAATCTTACCGCCAGCGGCTCCGGCGGCAGCATCAGCCAGACCGGCAGCATCGACACATCCGGCAACAACGGTGCCATCAATTTAACCGCCAGTGGCTCCGGCGGCAGCATCACCAGCGGCACTCTAACTTCCGGCAGCGGTTCCGTAACCATGACAGCGGATGGTGCCACAACCCTGGGCAATACCGTCACCGGCAAGGATATCACCCTGACATCCAGCAACGGTGCTATCACCACCAACGGCAGTATCACCGGCAGTGGTTCTATCACCCTGTCGGGTACCAGCCTCCAGGCCAATGCCGACATGACCACATCGGGTACCGATATCACCTTAACCGGTGACCTCACCTTGAGTTCCAACCGTGCCATCAGCACCGGCAGCGGTGCCGGAGCTATTACTTTCAATAGTGCTATCAAGGGGAGCGGCGCACCGACCTTGACCCTCACCGCTGGGACGGGAGACATCACCTTCAATAACACTTTGGGAAATAGCGATAATCCCCTGGGTGGTCTGAACATAACATCGGCAAAACAAGTCACGCTCAAAAACGCAGCCACCATCAACGGCGACGCCACGCTTACCACCGAGGATTTTGCGCTGGCAGCGGCATTGAGTGCCAGCAACATCACTCTGAACACGGTAAATGCCACCACCGGCATTGTCTTGGGTGACGCCAATGGTAGCAGTCTGACCATAGACATCGCGGAGATGAACTTGCTTACGACCACCGGCACCGTGAGTATCGGTTCCAGCAATCATAGCGGTGGCATCGTCGTGGGCAACCTGTACGGTAGCAGTGGTTCCAGCACTCCTTTGCCCTCCTATCATTTGACCCTGGCTACCACAGGCAACCTACAGTTGACTGGTGCCATCAACATGGACGGCAATTTTACCTTTTCCGGCCCTGGTACCGCTCAGGTCAAACGTACCGGAAAAGCAGACAATCAACTGGATGGCAGTTATAAGAATGGCGACGACCTGAAATACAACATCATCTCTCAGAACAGCGCGCACAATATCACCTTCAACTCCTCATTGGACATTTATGAACTGGGATCATCACAAAACCAGATAACCGATACCCCCTACACCGCTATCTTCGATGCCAAAGGTGGAAACATCGACCTTAACGGTCGGGTGCGCATGCCACTTACGGCAAACGGAGACGGCAGCGCACCCTATACCTACGACAATGCCAGTCAGAGCATGAGCTGCGATGACTGCAAGAGCATCTATCCCAACCAGACCTCAACCCGTTTCGTCAATCAGCGTCTGGATCTGCGCGCGGGATCAAGTAATCCTGCCACATCTTCCACCACCGGTGGCACCGTCACCATGAAGGACGGCCATCTGTTCAATCTGCTGGTGACCGGCACTGGCCAAACTTTGGGTGGCACCCTGTGGCGTTCTTGGTGGAACAACAAAACTGCCAAAGACGAAAAAGGCCAGGCGGCTGCCGACAACATCCTCACCGAACCCGCTCCGCACAATCCGCGGCAACCCGGATTCACCTTCAATAACTATCTGGTTGTCGGTGACCATCCCGTGACGCCATTGGATAATGTTCCAATGCTTGATGTGAAAGTCAGGGTGGAAAAACCCAGCACAAATCAGAGGGTTCTTGACACAGCCAAATACCCGCAGCTCTACGATGCCATGGAAACGTATCTAAGCCGTAAGGAACAATCATTCCCTCTGGCTGATACGCCAAAGAAAAAACAGCAAGATTCCAAGAACGGCAACCAGGGAAGCAATCAGAAATCCGAGGAAAAGAGACGCAACCTGATCCTGGTGTTGGGCGTAAGCAGTACCCCAAAATTCAAATTAATGGCTGAACTGACTGGCGTTATAACCGAACTGGAAAGTCTTAACACAGAATTGGAAGCCTGGAAGGGGGAGGATGGGGAGATTGTGTCTATTCCGGTCAAAGGTGCGCACAATCCCAGCAAGGTTGAGATCATTGAAGCATTCAACACGCTCCGCAGAAAGGCGAGAGAAAATGACACCGTTTTGATCTATTATTCCGGACATGGAATCATGCACCAGAGAGAGGGCCAGGCAGAGCGGGATTATTTTTGGGTTCCCAACAATGCCGAGTACGATTGGGGAACAGAGGTTTCCTATCTCATCAGCGGTGATGATCTATCGCGCCTGTTGATCGGCGAAAACGGTCTGGATCCCATCAATGCGAAACGCCTGTTGATGATTGTAGACACCTGTGTGCCCAACTTGAAGACCATGCGGCCCATTGAAACTACTCCAAGGTACACCTTCGCCACCTTCCCGGATGCTGACGGTAATGCGAACCGACCACTGCACGTTGCACTGCTAACCGCCGGACCGGATCAATCAAGCACCGGGGGAATCAGTTATCTAGTCAGTGCCTGGCTGGCCGGAGACCGGCCCGACAGCCACGCTAATTTGAAATTTCAAAACCAGGAACCGCCCAAGAAAGAAAACCAGGAACCGCCCAAGAAAGAAGATAATCGCCTCTCTGTTGGCAGATTGTTAGCGTTTCTGAATCGTTTTCAACCCGATCCCAAACCACCGGGTGCTTGGTATTCGGGTGAATCCGGGTTGTTCATCGACTATTACAATGGCTATTTTTCCGCCTTGACTGTACCGTACGTTGACTTGCACGGGACCGGAACTGGACATATTTCCGGCGATGATTTTGTACTCACCAAGCCAGAGGAAGATAAAAACCAGAGGAAAATAAAAAATGATTGAGACCAACGGACCCTGTGTCAAAAAAATCCGGCCATCGGCTATAGTCATGATCCTCGCCTGTTCATTTCTGTCCCAATCCGCTTGCGGCTTCCCGAATTGGGTGAGCGAACAGGATTTGGAAAGACCAAAAACATGTGAAGAGGACATTGAACGGTGCGAAAATGATACGGGGGAAAAGTGTAAGAAAGAAAAAAAGGAATGCGATATAAAACCTAGTTACCGTCCTCCACCCGTCAAAGGACTTTAATGATTGACAGGAAATTATCATGCCACAACAGACACATATTGATTCTGCTCCATGCGCCATCGGCTATCCGGCACTGAATCCCGCAAGCCAGTATTCACAGAGTGGCATGAGTTCTACCGGGTTTCTCAGCATCATGCTACCTCTCAGTGGTGTCGTCCTGTTTTGGTTTGGATACAACTATCAGGAATACGTTTACAACAATCTGTTCAACATTGGAATGTTAAGCCTGGACGTTCCAGTGAATTACTCGTTCTACCTGGGTGCCAAGGTTCTGTTCTACGCAGCTTACCAGTATCTATCATGGTCTCCTTTTTGGTGTGTTCTGCTCATATTTGGCGTGATCCTGTTCGGAGTGTGCCTTATAGGTCCATCCGAATACATGAGGAAGGAAGGGCGGCTAAACACGGGACTTTCCTACGTCGTCAAAATCCTTATGGTCGCTGCCGCTTTCGTCATTATCCTGACTGAACCATGGCATATGCCAAAATATATGGCTATAGAATTTATAGCAGATCAGTATAGATATTGTTTTGAGGACCACCCAATGGCGACTTTGCACTATAAAGTGGGCATGAGTCCTGATAAGACATTGGATATAACCTGCCCAGAAAAAAAACTGGTGCTACAGAATAACCAGATGGTTTATCTGATTTGCACGTCGGATATCCTGAAAAATCGGCAAAAACTTTTTCTCGCCGAGAAAAATAAGCCCAATGTTTTCGGATGCCACTGGGAGGAGGTAGACTATATCAACTTTCTGCACGGAAAGCAGGAAAACAAAGGGGAGGGGAAGGAATCAAATGTGTATTCATCCCCGGCATCTTTTAAGAAAGCCATTTCGGATGCGTCTAACAAGCACGAGGATACTTATACTCTACCCATTATCGTCATTCCGCTGCGGCACATCGCTCGTATCGATCTGAAACCGCACGGGACTTTCTCTACGGCCTACCCCAAAGAGCCTCCGGTTGCCCAAGACACCCTCTCTCCTCCGAAACCGGCTTCTTCCCTTTAATCCCGTCGGTGTTCCATTCAAGGGGAAAGGAGTCCGGGAAAGAGGCTGGGGGCCTGTGTTTTCCCAATGGGCTGATCTTGGTTCGTTTTCAATCATTCAACCAACTCAGAAAAAGGAATCATTCCCATGATTAATCCTCTTGTCTTAAGCCCCGTGGACTCTGTGCGTTTTATGGCCAATGCCCAAACCATTGTCGAGAAGATGGAACGTCCATCCATCCCCCAAACCCAAGTTGAAGAGATGGCTGCGCAGTTGAAAAATCTGAACTCGGATGAACAGTCGGCCCTGATGGGGCGTGTGACTGGGGCCGTTCTGGAGGATTACCCAGAATTGATTGGTCTCTACCAGGAAGTTGTCGCCCGAAAAGCGGTCCGTGGTGGGGATGTCGATGCGGTACAAGCCGTGTTGCAACTACTGGAGGTTTTTTCCATCGAAGATTGGAAAGACATTGCCTTTGTCATTCTTTGTCTTAACCTATCGGGAAAGTGGAAACTGACCATTGGTAACTTTGTCCTTGAAAAAGACTCTATATTGCCAGGTAACAAGAAGAACACATGACACAGGATAGCCTGATTCGCTTACTGACCCATGAATCCGAGACCGAGCGTTTGAAGGTTTTGATCCGTGACAACCTTGCGCAGATAGACGGTGTTTTTTTTGAACGTCTCAAGGACAGGGTAGATCCTGAGACGTTGGTTCGCATCGCTCGAACTCACATGGCTCTCACCCACCCTCGTCCAGACCTGTTGGATGCCTTTCTGCTGCTGATCCAAGCAGACGGAAGGGATGAATGCGCCAAAAAAGATAGAAAGGACAAGGATGTTCTTGATGACGAGGGAAAAGAATTTAATCGTGTTCTGGCCTCGCTGCCCACATCCAGCCATCGGGATTTGGCTGACCTTGTGTTGGATCATGCAGAAAATGCCATTTCCCGGCTTGGACATATGGAACAAGGGGGACAGTTTCTCCGCATTGCCGAGAGGCTTCTGGATCGGTTTGGTTTTCCCGAATTACGTCCGGCCTTTCACCTGCAAAGTTCAAGCTACCATCTTTTTGCCGAACAAAGTGCCGAATCGGCTTGGCATATCGACATGGCCTATGGTTTTCAGGAACATTTTTCTGGACCGACCATGGCTCACGCCTTGGAGGTCAACCGGGGGATGGTTTTGTTTCGTCAGGGACACTATCGCCAAGCTGCGGATCATTTTCATACCCTTGCCGGACAATTGGAGGATGATCCATTTTTGCAGGCATCCGCCATCTCCAATGAGGCCATGGCTTTAGGCGAGTTAGGTTTGTTCAACCAAGTTGAAAAAGCTTTGTTGGCACAGATCACCAAGTGCCGAAGCTTGGGAGATGAAGACCATTTGGCCAAAGCTCACGGCAATCTGGCCAACCTCTACGGACAGTTGGGGCAAAGGCGGCAGGAACGCCTCCATCTGCGTCTGGGATTGCACCATGCGCGCCGCCCAGGGCGCAGCAGCGGATCAGTGGATTGGCACACGGTCAACACTTCCTTGCTTAATCTGGCGCGTCACCATATGCGTGCTGGTCGTTTGACCCGAGCCGAAACACTGTTACACCTGTTTGAACGGCAGGCAAAAGATGCCCATACCGATGCCTATCGTTTTACCCGCCATCGTTTGCTGGTGGAACTCCGATTGGAGCAGGACCGATTGGAGGAGGCGCAAAGCATCGTCACAACCATCTTGCACCAGGAGTCGGAACGTTCTGATTATGAATATATCTCCTTTCTAGGAACCGCAGGCCGGGTTTTTCTGGCGACCGGGGAAATTGGACAAGCCGTGGCACAATTTATCCGGGCATTGGAGCTGGCTCATAAAACCGATCATTTGGAACTGAGCCACGGTACCTCTGCCTACCTGGGCATCTGTTATGAAAAATTGGGCCTCGTGGACCAGTCTCTTGGCCATATTTCCAGAATGTTTCAGCAAGATGATCAATTGCGCAGGAATATCGACAATCCCCTGCATCACACGTATTATTCTGCCCGTCGCGGTGGGGTTTATGATCAAATTTTGGCAATTCTCAGCAATCATGCCTCTGTAGAACTTCTCTTTCAGGGAATCCAACATATTAAATCCCGGGGTGTAAGTCGGGGACGGCATCCGGCTGCCAGTTGGGATAAGGTTCTTCAATGCTTACCTGGGGATACTGCTCTTCTGGAGTTCTCTCATCAAAAAAATGAGGGGATTTGCCTATTGATCGGGCACCATTGTCCCAAACCACAACGCATCAATCTGGACATTGGCGATGAACGGCTACAGATTCTCTCAGCACAACTCCATCAGGCCATTCATATCGCCAATGCTCGACCAGGAAGAGATCCTTTCCTTTTCCTTGAACACGCTTATTTAAAACTTTTTCATCCCATCAGAGAATACCTGGAGCCTTATTCAGCCTTGGTGATCGCCCCTGGTTCTACCGCCATCGGATTGCCGTTTCATTTGTTTCCCCTCGGCAACGGCAAACGGGTGGTGCATCGATGGGCCGTATCCTACGCACCCAGTGCCTCTATTTGGGTTTCAGCCATAAGTCAACGCCATTCCCGAAATCAGGCACTGGCCATCCAGGCACCTCGCGCTAGTGATCCTCCAGAATCACGTCAGCGTTTTGCCCTGGAGGCTGAGCGCGTTATGGCCATCTTTCGGCAAGCAGGTCTATATCCGCTGGGAGCCACTGAACCCAGCGACTGCCCAAGCGTCACACTCAGAGATGTGCTGGCAGGAAACCGACATGTAGACATGCTCCACCTGGGTTTTCATGGACGTTTTCTGGAGAATAATCTTTTGGCATCAGGTCTTGATTTTCAGGGAAAATCGGGTGATCACACTATGGGGCTGGAAGAACTTTCTGCATCTTCACTCAAGGCGGATCTGGTTTTTCTGAGTGGTTGTGATACGGGTCGAGTGGGAATATTGGGAAACCGAGAGCCTCTTGGACTGATGAGTTTACTTCTCGGTCAGGAGATTGCCAGCGCAGTCTTAAGCCATTGGCCTGTCTTGGCTGGGGTCGATATCACTCTGGAAGTCATCGAAGCATTCTATCGCTATTGGCTATTGGATGGACAACGAAAAGACCAAGCTCTGCGCTCTGCCATGGTAACTTTCGCCAAGAACAATCCCAACCCTTATGACTGGGGTGGGTTTAGCATCTATGGATCTGGATTCTGACATGATCTTTGATCTTTTTGCGCGCTACCGGAAACGAATGGATGACACTGTTGAAAAATACGGCAAAACGGATCCTGATTTTTTTCGAGCATTGCGCAATTATCCAGACCGGGTGCTGAAAAAATCGATTTTTCGCCACCTGCCGCCTCTGTTCTCCGATCTCCCCCCACTGCCCCTGTCGAAACTCTATGTGGAGTTGTTGGTCAGTTCCCGTCCTCAAAGCAGTTATTTTGAAGGGGAAAACCCGTCTGATGAGAATGTCCAACGGGGTGACCGCTTGGCTGAGTTCACTAACGCGCTGACTCAGCACCACCAGTATCGACTGGGCCATCGACTTACACTCCGCCAGGCCTTGGACAATTCCCGTCATCGCAAAGTGGTGGTTCTCGGTGACCCGGGCAGCGGCAAAAGCAGTCTTCTACGGCATCTGATGCATGAAATCCTGACGGCAACCTGGAACCACAGGATCGTCCCTTTTCATGTTTCCCTGCGAAATTACTGGGATTTTGTTGGTAACCTTCGCGAATACCCCCCGGTTGTTGGTCAGCACCACGAACCTAGTCATCAGCCTATCCCCTTGATTTATTACGCCATCATGGAAGTTGTGGAAAAATAATCGCTTTGAGGATTTTCGCAAACTGCTTGACGCGATGCTGGAACGAATAGATCTGGCAGGTATTCTCCATGTGATTGTCGCCCGTCTTCTCCTGGAAGTTGATGTGAAGACAGCACTACGGGAGTACGCCCCCGACCTTAAAGACAAGTTGTGGTGCCTATGGGAGGAAGGACAGCCGTATGTGGAGGAGGCGGCCGGAGAGGCACTGGCGTTGCTGGATCCCCCGGAAACAGTTTCTCGACTTCGTGAAATCATCACAGGTTATGATCCGACTGATGGTCAAGGTTTGACGCCGGAGGAACGTCTACTGCAATACAGGATTCATGGGGAACGTGCCCTCTCTCGCCCTTTGGCCGAACGGGCTGTCCCTCTGCTTGGGAAAGTCACATCCCATGAAAGCGTTGAAATTCTTATGGAATTATTCCAGTTTGGGAGGGGAACTATTCCCAATTTGGCAGCCAGAACCTTGGCCCGGATCGAAAACCCATCGTTGCGTAAAAGATTTCATGCGTTGGTGTCGGCAGTTTCTCCGGGTGATCCGCTCTGGCAGCGGTTTTTATGGTGGGTGGAATCTTCCGGTCATGTAGACCACGCCGCCTTGTTGCAAAAGCATCTTGCCACCGCCAATCCAGATTATCTATGTAGACCTTTTGGAGGCTCTGGAAGCGACTCCAGCAGGTCAGGATAACGCCGAGGCTATTCTGGACCGCTTACGGCGAGTAGATTTTGGTGAAGATGCCCAAACATCCGGTCTGCTTGTCGCCGCCTTGGGCCGTTGTGGTGGAGAAATGGGACGGGAGTGGTTCGATCGGGCGTTGGAACAGGCTAAAGAGGGGGCGTGGCGGCAACATCTTTTGTGCCACGGCAGCGAAGTAGGGTTGGTCCCGATTCAAGAACTGCTGTCCATGATCCAAAACAGCACCGATACGCCCCTGGTGCATTGTCTGGTAGAAGGGATTCAAAGCTGGGCCGAAGCTGGCCATCCTATCTCTAATGAAATGATTGAGGTAATCTTTACACGTCGGAATGATGCTGATGAATCCTTGCGGTTGGCGGTATTCCATGCTCTAAGCTATCTGATAACCAGTATAGGGCATCAAATCCCAAAATTGGAGTTCGTGTCCTATTTCTTGGGCAGTTTTCGAGACATGGCGTTTCCCTTTCGTGGCGAAGCTGCCTTTACCCTGGCCCATTGGGGAGACCCAAACGTGGACCACGAGTTGATCGTTGCCGCCCTGGATCCATGGGAAAATATGGATGTTCAAATCGCCATCCTGGGAGGATTCCAGGGCAGTGTCAAGCGGTATGTATCGGGACGAAATCGCTTTTATGACGAACTTTTCCCCCTGATTTTTTCCCGGAATGCACGACTCCAGGAGGCGGCATCGGACCTTATGTCTCAGGTTCACTTTCCCATGCTGCGATTGCACGGAAAGGCTCCTGCCCATCGGGAGGCACTGACTAGACGTTGCGCCGAAGATGGTTTTTTGGCTTTTGATGACCTTTTTATCGACGAGAAAGGACAAATCGTGAAACTTCCTGATCAAGCTCCCCTGGATGTGTTGATTGTCACCGCACTGAACGAAGAGATGGATCGCATCAAACCCCATTTGGACAATGTTCGGGATGATAAATTCTTAACAATGAAAGGGTGGCATTCCACGCTGAAGGCCGATGGCGGCAGCCTGGAATTGGGCTTGCTTAGTTTCCAGGGCATGGGCAACCCTCAGGCCGCCGCCAAGACGGCCCTGGTGGCGCAGGAATACAATCCGCAATTGGTGATTTTGATCGGCATCCTTGGGGGCAGGGAAAGAAACGATCTGCCTGAGGGGGAACGTCCCTTGCGGGGAGATGTGGTTGTAGCCGAAGAAATAATAAACTATGAACACGGAAAGTCTCGCGCAGACCAATTTGAACATCGCCCGGATCCTTTGCGGTGTGATGAACGGTTGCTCAGGATGTTGAAAAAACGTGCCCAATCCACGCCGGGCTGGGCGGCAAGAATGAAGGTTGTTCGGCCTGACGGTCAGGGAGACCGGATTCTCCCCCGAGTTATCTTTGGTCTCGTGGTTTCGGGGGAAAAGGTGATAGCCGACGACACCAGCCTGCCAGCCTTGATCAAGCGTTTTCCAGGATTGGTGGGCGTGGACATGGAGGGCTATGGTGCCGCCCTGGGAAGTTACGAGACCGGTGCCCGATTTTTGTTCGTTAAAGGCATCTCCGATTGGGCCGATCCGAAAAAACGTGATGACGGCTGGCGTCCCTACGCTACGGATGCTGCTGCGACTCTGGTGTTCGATTCTCTACGTTCGGAAGCAATCCCTCCGCGACAGACTGCCAGCCCCTCTCCGCAGACGAATGGGCAACCGGCTATTTTTTCCGGGATTACCAAATATAAAATCTGCACAAAACTCGGTTCGAATTGGGAAGATTTGGCCAATGTCTTAACACCAGAAATTTCTGGTCATGAGCGTCGTCAGTTTCGACGTGGACGGGAATGCGAGGATCTTTGGAGTTGGTTGGAGAATCGCGGACGCTTGAGTGAACTTCCTGCCGCCTTGCGAATAATAGGGAGGGAGGATCTGGCTCAGTTGCTTGAATCATGATGGAAGACGATGGAGATGCGTTGTGAGTGGACCCTTTTCCGGCACGGCGAAATATGAATTTTGTAAAAACCTTGGCTTGAATTGGGAGGATCTTGCGAATGTTCTGGAAGTTCCCATTCATGAGCAAAGCTCTTTTCGAGATAAACGGAAGTGCGAAGACCTCTGGGGTTGGCTTGTAGAACGTAACCGTCTGGAAGAACTTCCCGAAGCGTTACGTATCATCAAGCGAGAAGATCTGGCAAAACTTCTGGAGGAATCTCGAAAACAGATTTCGCCTCAATCCAACACGCATCAAAGGTTGCCTGAAAACACCTCCCTGGCTAACGCACTCCCGGAAAAGATGGACCTGTATGGCGGCGAACCTGCCGATTTAACCGCACTGGTTTCGGGCCTTGCCAATTTAGCTGAATCGCAGATGACTACCATCCGGGACCATTTTCGCGCTGGCCGGAGAGGTTCGGCCCTGAAGGCGTTACAAAACCTGAAAGAACAGATTTTCCTTCATAGCACCCCCACCATCAAGGCGCAACTGCTGCGCCTCGAAGCTACTTTACGTTTGGCCATGGATGATTCTCCTGATGATGTTGAGGCATTGGCTGTAGAGGCCAGATTGCTCTCTCCCCACCAAGAGGATCGTCTGTTATCTATCCGGTTGGTGGATTCAAGAGAAGGTTCTCAATCAGCCCTGGATCTTCTTGGGGAACCCCGCACCTTTGGAGAAAGCCTTTTCTTCGCCAGCAAGTACCTGGAACTTGACCAATTCTGTAAGGTACAAAAGTGGCTCAGTGGTCCATCCCACAACGCCTTCCTTAATGCCGAAACCGGCGAGCGTCTCCCGTTTCAACGTGCTGAAACCAATCGCCTCCTGGCCCTGGCCTATCTATTCGACCGGGAGCCTCGTCAAGCCTTAGTGCGCATCGAACAAGCCGTGGAGGAAGATCCCCGATCCGAAGGGGTTCGTTTTGCCCAGGGAATCGTCTATTACTATTGTGCTTTCTCCCCTTCGCTCATCCCAAATCGTCTTATGCCCTTTCCCCAACCCCCAGGGCAGGCATTTGTTTTAGATTCCAAAGTCAGCCAGGACTATTTGAATCGGGCTGCTGCTTTGTTTTGCGTTCTTAGCCAGAATCAAGAAACACATCCAACGTATCGACGGACTATCGAGGGGTGGTATCTAGGAACCCTAGCCAGCCATCCAGGAAAACGCCAGGAGGCCATCGCTCTTTGTCAACAATGGCTCAATCAGGATCCCACCCATCCCGAAGCTATTATTTTCAACAGTCTTGAAGGGTTTGGTCTCTCCATGAAAAGGACTGTGGAAACTCTGGAGCGGCGTCTTGAAGAACAAAAAGCCACAGATCAGGAAGTCCTTTCACTGATCTGGCTTCGTTTTCAAGAAGCCCACCCCAAGGTCAAACGATTGGCCGCAGTACTGGAAAAAAGCCGGAGTATTCTCGATAAAGCTGGACTGGTGGCGACGTGGCACTATTGGGACATTCTGCGCCAGGCCTACGATGGCCAAGTGGAGGAAGCTTTGGAGAGGGTCAACATCCTGGAATCTGAAAGACAACGTTTGGTGTTGGAGATAAAAATCAGGGAGTTGGTGGCTCGAAAAACCGGGAAGTGGCGTCCGGTGGCGGAATCATTGATGCGACTGTCTGATGCATTCAATGATGGCACTGCCCTTTTTTCTGCCTGCAAAATTCTGGTTGATGCGCAAGAGTGGGAGATGGCCGCCGAACGCATCGATGCCATGGTACGCCGGGTTGCTACATCCGAGGCTGTGGATCTGGCGGCAGTGGTCCTGTGGCACCAAAATTCTTTTCAGAATTGTCTCTCTCTTGTGGATGAACACTGGCATTTTTTTCCTCCAGAGGGTCCCCCAAGCAGGGTGAGATGGATTCGTACCCAATGCTTGCGCCACCTCGGACAGGCACCTGCGGCCATTCGGGAGATGGAGAACCTTTATCGTGGAAATCCCACAGCGGAGCATGCCCTATCCCTGTTTAATCAATACGTGGAAACGGGGGATCTCAAAAATGCGGTTATTCTGGCCAGGGATCGTTGGGGCGCAGCGGATACGCCAGTGGATGTACTTCTCTACGCTGCCCGCATGATTCGCCAAGAGGATGCAAAACTTGCAAAAAATTTGCTTCTTCGTGCGATTGATACTGGAATCACGGATGGCTTGGTTTTATCCGCTCTCGGGCTTTGTTTTGATCTTGGAACAAGCGAAGAGGTACGCAACGCCCTTTCCGTCCGACTGCCCCAGGTTGCCGCAACTCCAGGTAACGGCGTGAGTACGTTAAATATCCATAATATTAATGAATTTATCAATGACTTGTGCGATAGAGAGGAAAAAACCATTCAGTCTTATCGTCAGGGTTTCTATCCGCTTCATGCCATGTGCAGCGATCTGAATCTTTCCATGCCTCTTTTTTATCATCGTGCCTTTCTGGGAGAGAAGCTATCGGTTGGAACCCATAAACTTGAACTGTTTATCCGCCACGGTAGCTGCACCTTGCAGGAAACTCCAATAACCACGGAGGATAACCGTATCCTCTTTTTGGATATAACGGCCTTACTCCTTGCGGATCATTTGGATCTGCTGGACCTCGTGGAGAAACATTTTCAACCTCTGGCCATCGCGGCTGATTTGCAACTGACTCTGATGCAAATGCGTAATCAGTTCACTCCCAGCGGAATAGGGTCAAGAACCATCAAAGATGAAGAACGAAACACCTTGATGGACCAGTTGGGCCAATTAATGGAGCGCTTGCGTTCCGGCATTATGGCGGGCCGTTATCGTTTAATTCCCATAACGCCCGAACAGCAGAAGAATAACAACGATGAACACCCACAACGGAGAAACTCTCTTTTGGATAGGGTTCTCTCCACTTTGGCTGGATCTCTACCACCAGATGAGAAGTTTTGGGTCTGGTGTGACGATCGTTTTATTTCAAGTTTTCCTCTTTGCTCTGTCCACCAACCAATCGTGGGCATTCTTGAGATTTTATCTTCTCTGGCAGCGAGCGGTCATCTTTCCCAAACGCAGAGGTTTCATCTCCTTCATCGTTTGCGCACTGCCCAACTGTTCTATCTTCCTCTGGAAACCGAAGAGATTGTTCACCTTGTATGCCAAGCCCCTTTTCTAGAAGAATGCGGAGAACTCCAGGAAACAGAGGAGATGGTTACACTGAGGCACTATATTGCCCTTATCCAGACCCTACCAGAACTTTTGCAACAGCCCGAAGTGGTGGACGGGTGCTTGGTCAATCAGGGAGAATGGCCGATTCTGGTAAACCTAATGCCTACTGTCACTCGATCGTTTTTTGCCATTTGGCAGAACAATGAATTCTCTGAAAAGCGGCGCGTTGTATTGATGGAATGGGTATGGAATAACCTCAGCATCACCCACTTTCCAGCAAGGTATAAAGGCACGAACTCATCTTATCCATTACTGGTCATCGCTGGGTTATTCAAAAACAGCATTATTATTCATAAAGATTATTCTTCCCATTTACATGGGTATTTTCATTGGATTCACTATCGTTTTCTGCTCAAGAAGTCTTGGATTATCCCAGATTTCATGGCGAAACTGGCTGAATCAATCAAAGCGTTTGCGTTGAGTGTTTGTCTAGAAGATGATCTCCAGGATGTACATGTACGCAGAGCCTGGGCATTCCATGTTTGGACCTTCATCCAGGCACTGCCTGTTCCCCTACGGCAAGAATTTCTCAAGGATCCGGCTTTTTTTGACCAAATGGGAACACCCATCCATAGATTTCTGACAATCGGGTCTCATCGTTTTGAACTCGGTGCGTTCGTTCAATCTGTAGCTGATACCGTCACGCATAAACAAGCGGATGTACTGACTCTTGCTCCAGAACGTCATCTCATGCTGGAAATAATTTCGGACCCTGATGGCAAGGAAATATTGGCGTTGCGCGAAGAGAATGGACATTTATCTTCGTTGACTGAGTGGCATTTCATGCTCTCTCTGTTTTCATCCAATCTAACTGATCGGGTAAACTTTTTGAGTGACCAACGATCATGGTTTGACTGTCCTGCTGAGAAGTTCACCCAGGTAATAGCCGATCTGGCCACTATCGAAGATCATTCACGCAGGAAGGAGCAGGTGGACATCTGGCGACAGGAATCGCTTGAGATATTCTACCAGGAACTCTGGGAAAGGATCACCGAGGGAAACCACGTTGAGTTGTCCCCTCAACGTTTATTGCCTCCGTCTGGAAAACGTTGGCTCTGGTTCATGCGGCTGGAAATTGAGAACGGAAATCTATGTCCGTTTGCCAGACAATGGGAGGCGGCATCAAAGAGACTGATCCGGGAGGAGGGGTTGGAAACGGCCATGGAACGCCTGATCGGGTTGCCCGTAGCCCTTCCCGAATCGCTCTTTGAGGCACTTGCCGAACTGGGAAAATCGGAACGGGACCATTTTCTTCTGAATCGTGCTGATGCTGCAAGTGTACCCATGGATCGAATCCACCTTCTTCGTCTGTTTTTGCACTTCAACGTGTCCGACCGCTCCGATCCCGCCAAAGGAGCCTGGATTGATCTTTTTCAATCTATTCTATCTCCATCGGTTCAAGAGGCAATGCGGGCTTATTTGGTGATTGTTCAATGGACGAGTGCCGCCATTCTTCCTTGGCCAGAAGCCACTGATTGGCCAGTAGAAATTCGTTTGGCTTTTGCCTGGAGTCATTCCAGACGGTTGTATGTGTTGCAAAAGAGAATGGGGGTTACTGACAGCACATTGGAGAGTTATTTTTCTCAATCCCTTGGTATATTCAAATCGGCCTTACTTTCCACCGAACGAAAGACAGAAATAATGGAAGCAGCCCATCCGCGAAATGTGGGTTGGGAGAACTTGCTATTATCTGGACTTGGACATGCACTTGAGTGTCATTGGGATTCTTTCTGTCTTCATGGTGATCTTATCCAACAACTAAAGAATATTGCTATTTTGAATGAAATCGAGATGAAAGATATTCCTATGCCTGTCATCTCTGCTCTGTTGGACATTACTTTGGCCGAGAATCGTTTTTCTTCTTTCATTGGTCACGATTCTTTGACAGATCTCCTGGGAAAACTTCAAAAGATTAAGGCAGAAGGTTCATGGGTGGAATGGCCACGTAATTGGCGGAATATTTTTAGAGATGATGTTCTGACTCTTTTGGAGCAAGGTTCAAAAAGTATAACACATTGGCTCATATTAGGGAAGATTCAAGGAACTTTTCCCCTGCCTGCTGAAGTACTTTTTCGAATTCCTTCCCTATTGTTAAAAACGGACTTGCCAGATCTTTGTCGGCAGGACCCATTTCTAGGTAGTCACGTTCTATATATCGCCGCCAGTTTGAATTTGAGATGCCGAGAGGTGGAACATTCAGAAAACATCAACCTGGAAGAATGCTTACTCCCATGCTTTGAGGCCATTATTGGTTGTTGTATCCAAGATGTAATAACACATGAAATTACTGAAATAAGTGAGAGTAATCAGAAAAAGGAATCCAATATTGAAGGAATGGCTGAGAATGGTCAGGATAAATTTGAGGCAAACGGTGAAGAAGCCTTATTGAACTTATTTAATGCCACATGGATCATATCCACTATTCCCGATGATTTGGATGGGTCAGTTGCGAAATTCGGACTCTTAATAGGCACTTTGTGTGAGCGATATGCAAAAGAACTGGCTCCCTTGTGGCGTCCTATTTTAGGACGTTTGGTTGAAGATATGCCTACAGCCCTTGGAGTTTATCTAACCAAGCCTTTATTGATACTTCGAAGTATGTGATAGATAAATTAAATCATTTATGGAGAACCCCCTGTCCCTACCAAAAACTCCATCCGGCCCAATTTTGACTCCACCCAGAGGGCAATTTGGCGAAGGGGAGTTGGATTTCTCTGGACAGTAAGGCGGATTTCCGCAAAAATAAGCTTCAAGATTGAGGCTCTGACGGTCTCCATGATCCATATTTTCCTGAAACGGGCAAGAGACATCGGACCTCACCCTTTGGATGTGTTCTTTGACAAACCAAAACCGGAGTTGGATCAGGCAGCTTTCCGCAGGTACTGATGGTGCAGCCCATTGAGATGCGGAATGGCGATGACATCACCTGCCCCAATTGGCTGTACCGCCCTTGACTCAGGACAGTCTTTGGCCAGACCAAGATGGGTGCGCATTTCGTGATAACAGATCAGGTACGAGGTCAGCGTCCGTCTCAGGTGTTCCTGGTTCCTTACGATGACGTGATCCAGACACTCCCTGCGAATTGACCCGATCACCCGTTCGCAGTAGGCGTTTTGCCAAGGAGATGCTAGAGCGATTTTTACCTCCCTGATTTCCATGGCCTTTCAGGGTGTCTTGGCATTTGCCCTGAAAAATCGGATCCCGATCATGGATCAAGTAGCGTGGTGCCGAATCCCAGAGAAAAGCATCCCTGATTTGTTGTGCGACCCATGCGGCGGTCGGGTTGGTGGTGATGTTGAAGTGGATGATGTGGCGTCTGTCATGGTCCAACAAGATCAGGATGTGGAGTACCTTGAAGAAGACTGTTGGCACGGTGAATAAATCCATGGAAACCATTGACAGGCAAACAGACCAAGAACCAACCGGCAGATCGATTTCAGCAAAAAATGCGCATCACGCGCGTGCTGTACGAGTGTGGCTTCAGCCGCCAACAGGTCGTTGATATTTTTCGATTCATCGACTGGGTGCTGAGCCTGCCAGAAGAGTTGGACAACCAATTCTGGACAAATCTATCCAACTTCGAGGAGAACAAGAAGATGCCTTATATCACAAGCGTGGAGCGGATTGGCCATATAAAGAGGCAAGGAAGAAGGCCGTCAAGAAGAAGCCGCTTCCATGTTGCTCAAACAGATTCGCCGCAAGTTTGGCCAGACACCAGACTGGGTGACCGAAAAAGTACAGAAGGCGAACCTGGACTTGATCGAAACTTGGAGCGACAACTTCGTGTTCGCCAACTCCGTGGACGAGGTATTCGCGTCCTGACTCGGGCCAACTGGATCGGGCGAGGGTGCTGTGATGTCATTATCTCTCCAGAAACGTGGCGAAAAGTTCCCATGCATTGCCATCGCCACCCAAAGCAGGAATCAAAACGCGGGTCCGCAGGTATCTGGCGGCGCAGAGAAAAAAATTCCGACACGTCACGGAAAAGTATTTGTATATCAATATGATTTGCGCACAATTGCATCAATTGGCTACCAAAGATGGTTTCAGACTTTTTCTCCAACCCGTCATTCTCCTGTTACACTTAGTTACAGAGAATTAGTTTGAAACCGTATCACTTGGTCCACCATTCTTTTTTCAATAGGTTTTCTCTATGACGCGGCCACCTTTCGGGGTGGCCGTGGTCGTTTGAAAAATACCAATGTTTCCAATGGTTAGCGGCGACGGTTTGGAAATGAATTTGCTCCCCAGCCGGACCCGCCGGAGTCGGAAGTTGCCATTTCCTTCTCACTTTGCTAATATTCTCCAGAAGCTCTGGACTCACCCCCTGGTGAGTCCGACAAAACCGGACTCGCTTTTCAGTTGTAATATCAAAGTTTAACATGAGTCACTGATATTGGACTCGTTCGAGAGTTAACTTGGTTGCCATGGGGCAGGTAAACGGTCAAACCTGGGTCCGGGAAAACGATGAAGGGCCGAATCGAGTATGGTGTTCCCTGATTTCCCATCCCTCTTTGCTGAGGAATCTAATTTTGGAAGGTGGACGAATGAAAACACCAATTTGGAGCTGAAATAAAACCTGTCCCTATCAAAAACCCCATCCGACCCATTTTTGGCCCCATTGCCAGACCATTTGGCGATGGGGCCGCAGGATTTTTCTGGACACTGAGGCGGATCTCCACGAAAATCAGAGACAAGATTGAGGTTCCATCGGACGCCACGGCCCAAATTTTCCTGAAGCGGACAAGAGGAATCGGAACATCACCTTTTGGATGTGTTCTTTGACAATCCGAAACCGGCGTTGGAACAGGCAGCTTTTCGCAGGTACTGGTGGTGCAGCCCACCGAGATGCGGAATGGCGATGACATCACCTATCTCCATTGGCTGTACCGTCCTTGACTCAGGACAGTCTTTGGCCAATCCAAGATGGGTGCGCGTTCCGTGATAGTAAGTCAGGTATGAGGTCAGGGTCCGTCGCAGGTGTTCCTCGTTCATCACGATGACGTGATCCAGACACTCTCTGCGAATCGACCCGATCACTCGTTCGCAATAGGCGTTTTGCCAAGGAGATGCTGGCGCAATTTTTACCTCTTTGATTCCCATGGCTTTCAGGATTTCTTGGCACCTGCCATGAAAAACCGGATCTCGATCATGGATCAAATAGCGAGGAGCAGAATCCCAGGGGAAAGCATTCCTGATTTGTTGAGCGACCCATGCGGCGGTCGGGTTGGTGGTAATGTTGAAGTGGATGATACGGCGGCGTTCATGGTCAAGCAGAATCAGGACGTGGAACACCTTTAAGAAGACTGTCGGCACGGTGAAGAAGTCCATGGCAACCAGACAGTTGGCGTGGTTCTCCAGGAAGGTCTTCCAGGTTTGAGAAGGCGGTTTGGCCGGTTTGGTCATGTATTTTGCGACTGATGTCTCTGCCACTTGGTAGCCGAGCTTCAGCAATTCGCCATGGATACGGGGTGCGCCCCAGGGGGGATTCTCAAGGCTCATTTTGCGGATCAGATCCTTGATTTCCTTTGTGACCGTAGGACGACCGGGGCGTTTGTGGCAGGATTTCAATTTCCAGAACAGCCGAAATCCTTCACGATGCCAATGGGTCACTGTTGTTGGTTTGACGATGACCAAGGCGTCACGCCAACCTTGCCAAAAGCGTGATAGCAAGACCCAAAGCAAGCGGTCCAATAGATGAATGTGCAACCGGCGCGGGGTTTCGTCCTTTGAAAGACCGCCAGTTGGTGGCGCAAAGCTAGATTTTCCATCTGCAAGGCGGTTCGACTGCGAAACAAGTCGGCGATGAAGATGCCGACGATGATGAAAAGTGATTTCATGAATGAGTTGCTCCAGTGGATTGATCATGATTGACATAATGCAGGCTTAAAATGGAGGACACCATGGGACAACTGGTAATTTCTAACGTGGATGACGGCCTGATTGATCAGTTGCATCGGTATGCCACTTTGCACCATTATCCAATGGAGGACATATTGAGAGAAATTCTTACCAAAGAGATTCCAAGTAAGATTATGGAAACATCCTGGGGGATTGATGCATCTACATGTGGTGAGAAGCGGGGTTTTCCTCCCCAGGTCAATGACAGACAAGAATCCAGTAATGTGTTATCCTCATTACCTCATACAGATTGTGGGTGGTTATTGACTGAACTCGAACGATGCCGCGCTTTGACCCCAGGCCGACTTAGCCAATCATCCGAGGACATCATTCGTACTATCAGGGATGAACAATGACTGTGGTTGTGGATGCCAGCGTTGCGTTCAAATGGTTCGTAACAGAGAAGGACTCAGCATCGGCAATTTCATTATTGAATTCTGGACAGCCGTTGTGCGCTCCAGATTTAATTGTAGCGGAGGTGTGCAACGTTGGATGGCGCGTATGGCAAAAAGGAGAAATCACCGACGAGCAACTTCGGATTATCAGCTTGAGGATTGGTGAACCATTCTCGAAACTGGTGGGGTTGTCTCAACTTGCACCGCGAGCAACAAAGATCGCCAGTCTGATCAAACATCCAGCTTACGACTGTTTCTACCTCGCTTTGGTCGAGCAAGAAAACACCCCTCTGGTCACTGCAGATGAACGCCTGATCTCTCGGTTGACAGGCACGCCATGGGCATCTTTAGTCGTTTCTCTTGCGCAATGGACTCCAACCTCATGACATCTAATATCATTAAATTTTGGTGGCCTATGTGACTCGTGACAAGGAGATCGACCAAAACTGGGGATTCATAACAGTTCCATGTATTGGACGCCCAATCTCTGGACGCAGTTTTTGCTGATCGGGTATGACGAAGTCATTCTCCGGAATGGCCATCGCCCTCATGTTGAAAGTCGGGATTTCCGTACCTCGTCTCCGGCCCAGATTTTCTCCATTCTCCGGAAAATGGGTGAGAAATTTTCGCAAATTGTCATTGGCAACCAAAAGAAAGTTGGAACCGAGTCCAGATGTGCCTTGCGTAGTGCCGTAGAAAATTTTTCAAATTACAAAAAAGTCTTTGTAAATCAATATACACAGTCACACACTCAATCAATTGGCTACCAAGATGCAGTTAAACTTTTTTCCTGTTGCACTGCACAATACGGCTGGAGAATGAGTTCGAAACCGTATCACTTGCTCCACCACTTCTTTCATAATGTTCTGATATTTAATAATATTTTTTTCTAGCCAGACTTTCAATGTGCAGGTGATCCGCAACATTGGAGGTCTGGCTATGACCCGCACATCATCTTACTTATCAAAACTGCCCCGCACGAATTACTATATTCGTATCTTCATTCCGCACGATCTTGTTGACCATTGCCAATGCCGGGAATTCCGGCGATCCTTGCGCACATCGTGTCGCCGCGAAGCCATAGACCGCGCCGGCAGACTGCGTGTTCTGATGGACCGCCTGTTCATGGAGATGAGGAAAAAAAAGGTGAAATGGACTGATGCCAAAAAGATGCTGGCAGACGAACTCTTGTGGCTGATGGACGAATTCAAACGTCATGTCGAGGCGAATGGGCCTACAGAAACGCTCTCGCTCCCGTTCTTAACGGATTTCTTGCTCTGTGATCGAGAGAAAGGCGACGCCGTGCTGAAAGAGATTGACGCGCCCAACACAACGTGTTGACCCGCCGCATTGGGTCCACAGTCTAACAGGGGATTTCCAGCAAGTTCGGGTTGGCGACGATCATCGTTCATGTGCGCGTGCGGGCCGAATCGTAGGACACTTCAGATCAGAGTTGTTCCCGGGTGGCCATGAAACGCAATTGCGGCCACTCTTTGGCGGCATTGTCCAGACGCCAAGCGTTGCGGGCCATATAGACGGGTAATCCGTCGTGGTCTTCGGCCATGTCCATGGTGTTGGCATCGGCGAAGCTTTTGAGTTTTGCCGCATCGTCGCTGTCTACCCAGCGGGCGGTATAAAACGGGGTGGGTTCAAAATGGACGACCATTTCGTATTCAGTACGGATGCGGTCGGCTAAGACCTCAAATTGCAACGCCCCCAGGACACCGACAATCCAATCGGAACCAAACCGGGTCTTAAAGACGCGCGCGGCCCCTTCTTCCCCCAGTTGGATCAAGGTTTTGCCCAAATGTTTGGTCCGCATGGGGTCATCGGGGCGGATACGCCGGAGGAGTTCTGGGGCAAAACTGGGGACGCCGGTAAATTTGAGGGTTTCCCCCTCGGTCAAGGTATCTCCGATACGCAATGCCCCATGGTTGGGTATCCCCATGATGTCACCCGCCCAGGCTTCTTCGGCGGTCTCCCGCTCTCTGGCCAGGAAAATCATGGGGTTGTGGACGTTGAGGCTTTTTCCCGTGCGTTGATGGGTCAACTTCATGCCGCGCCTGAAGTGTCCAGAACACAGGCGAATGAAAGCGATGCGGTCCCGATGTTTGAGGTCCATGTTGGCCTGGATTTTAAAGACAAATCCGGTTACTTTTTCTTCACTGGGATCGACTGTTCTTTCCCTGGCAGGTTGTGGTCTTGGGGGCGAGGCCATGGTTGCTAGGCCCCACAGGAGTTCCCGCACACCAAAATTGTTGACGGCACTGCCAAAGAACACCGGTGACAGATCCCCTCGGAGAAAACGCTCCATGTTGAAAGTGGGACACAGTTCCCGGGTCATGAGAACCTCTTCCCGCATGGTGGAATAGGCTTGGGGGGGGAGGAGCGATTCCAGGATGGGATCATCGAGTCCCTGACAGGGGACCGCTTCCTGAAGTTCGGAGCCATCGCCCCGTTTCATGAACATCAGGCGATCATGGAGCAGGTCATAGCAGCCGAGAAACTCCCGTCCCATGCCGATGGGCCAGGAGGCGGGGGTCACTTCCAGGGCCAGTTGGTTTTCAATTTCATCGAGGAGTTCAAAGGGGCTGCGACCATCGCGGTCAAGTTTGTTGATGAAGGTGATGATTGGGACGTTGCGCAGGCGGCATACCTCAAAGAGCTTCAGGGTTTGGCTTTCGATCCCCTTGGCGGCATCCAGGACCATGACGGCGGTATCCACGGCGGTCAGGGTGCGATAGGTGTCTTCGCTGAAATCTTCGTGTCCTGGGGTGTCCAACAGGTTGAAAACATGGTCATCGTGTTCAAAGGTCATCACCGAGGCGGTGACGGAAATACCCCGTTCTCGTTCCACCTTCATCCAGTCGGAGCGGGCGCGCCGCGCTTGACCACGGGCTTTGACGCGACCTGCCATCTGGATGGCACCTCCGAAGAGGAGCAGTTTTTCGGTCAGGGTTGTTTTTCCGGCGTCGGGATGGGCAATGATGGCAAAGGTACGTCGGTTTTTGTAAGTGAGAGGATGATCCTTCATGCGACCTCGGATGCCGATGGAAAAAGGTTATCGGACAAACAAGGCGACGACCAGTCCGAATGCATACTCTACACCGTGAGGCACGGCAATGGCCAGAGTAAAGGAACCGCCAATGGCGGTCGTCATGATGAGGGTCTGGCGGATGGAGTCTACCAATCCGGTCATGTCAAACCTAGGCTGTTCTGGCATATCATGATCCTTTTTTGGCAATGACATTGAACGGTGACGTTGCCGTCCCTGGCCCCGAATGCATGAATTCAGCCAAAATGTGGACTTCGATTGGGGATGCCGATTTTCCTTAGTTCGGTACGGCGATCCGGGTTAACATGCGCTGTGGCTGGAAGCGATTTGGTTTGAAACCGACGGCACGGATGGAAGGCCGATGGTGGCTATGGGGTGTCAAGAAGGAGTTTACGGAGAGGAAGATGTCCAAAAAACAGGAACTTGGGAACCGCCTCAAACAATTGATCGCTTGGCAGGAGTGTATTCACAAAACCTGGCATCCAACCCAGAACCGGGAATTGTTGGAGTTTTTCATGGAGATCCTCGCTTCGGCCCTACAGGCCGAGCGTTGCAGTATTTTTATCCATGATCCCGTCAGCGATGGGGTTTGGCTGAAGTGTGGCACCGGTCTGGATGAACGGGCGATCGTCATTCCCAAGACGGGTTCCAATGTCGGCAAGGTGATTGCCACCGGGCGGTATGTCAGCTTGACTGCGGATGAGGAAAAATCCAGCTTTGCAAAGAAGGTTGAGATTCTTACCGGATTTAAGACCAGGAGTATGTTGTGCGTTCCCATCAAAAGTCCGAACCGCAATGATATCCCTGGCGCGATCCAACTGTTGAACAAGATTGGCGATGATGGTTCCAAAGGGTTTACCGAGAAGGATCGGATTGTCCTTGAGAAAGCGGCCAGTCACTTGGGAATGGTGATTGAGAACATCTATCTGGGTCAAGAACTGGTGGAAATCACCGGCAAGTTGACCGGTCGCATCGATGTGGCGGAATGGATCATCAAGCTGTGGATTGGTTTCATGGGGGTGGTGATTGCGGTAGCCTTTGGCATCATCATCTACTTTACCCCGCACATACTTACGATTTTGCAACGGTGAGGTTTGTCAACCTTTTCTTCGGATATTTGGGTGTTGTCCACGGGCAGGGGTAAAAAAATGACGCCACCCGTTCACAGAATCTTGACACCGTAGGCATTCCCATTCACATTTGCCTTCAATAACCGAATGATTGTTGATCGGACCATAGAACCAAAGAACGGTATGCTCCCATTGGAAATTGTTCTCGCCACGCGCAACCCCAAAAAGGTGGAAGAGCTTCGGCGGATGTTTGTGGGAAACGAGATTATCTTTCTTGATCTGAATGCCTTCCCTGGTAGTCCAGAAGTTGAGGAAAACGGGAGTACCTTTGAAGAAAACGCCGATCTTAAGTCTCGAGCCATCGCCGGTTACACCCAGCGACATGCCCTGGCGGATGATTCTGGTTTGGTTGTGGATGCCTTGGACGGGGCTCCGGGTGTCCGTTCGGCCCGTTTTGCCGGCCCAGGGGCAACAGACGCACAGAATCTTCATTGGCTACTCGCAACTTTGAAGGAGAAAGGCGGGGTTGGCCATCGTGCGCGTTTTGAATGCGCGTTGAGTTTGTGTGATCCCTGGGGTCAGATTGAACGGTTTTCTGGTGTTGTCCATGGGGTTATCGTCGGCGAGCCGCGAGGTGCCAATGGTTTTGGTTATGACCCGGTGTTTGTCCCCGATGGGGAGCGGTTGACTTTTGCGCAGATGTCCGCCGGGGAGAAAGATCGGATCAGTCACCGTGGGCGGGCACTGGAGGCTTTGGCAAAAAGACTGTCAAAAAGACTGCCAAAAGGACTGATTTGATTGGCTGGTGTCGTTGCGTTGAGCATTGTGATAGCTTATCCGAATCGTACTATTCCAATAGAAGAGGGAGTCACATTATGTCAAAATTGGTTCCACCCCATGGTGGCGGAGATTTAAAACCCCTGTTGCTGACTGGGGTCGCCTTGGACAATGCGAAAAAGAAAGCCCGTGGGTTGGAGTCATTGCGGATCTCTTCGCGGGAAGCAGGCGATCTCATCATGCTGGGCATTGGGGCCTTCACACCGTTGGATGGTTTCATGAACAAAGCGGATTGGGAAGGGGTTTGCCGCAATACCAAATTGGCCAATGGTGTTTTTTGGCCCATCCCCATTACCTTGTCCACCTCCAAGGGGGTAGCCGATAAGCTCTCCATTGGCCAGGAAGTGACGTTGATTGATGATGAGAGCGGTGAAATTCGTGGCATCATCACCGTGGAAGAGAAATATTCCATCGATAAGAATCTGGAGTGCCAGAGCGTTTTTCAAACCACCGATGCGGCCCATCCTGGGGTACAGATGGTCATGGGTCAGGGGGAGATCAACATTGGTGGCCCGGTCCAGGTGTTGTCTGAAGGTGATTTTCCCGAGAAATACAGCGATATTTACATGCGTCCTGCCGAGACCCGTGCCCTATTCGAGAAGAAGGGGTGGAGCCAAGTTGCCGCTTTCCAAACCCGCAATCCCATGCATCGCTCCCATGAGTTTCTCGCCAAGATTGCCGTAGAGATTCTGGATGGCGTCATGGTCCATTCGGTGTTGGGCAAGCTCAAGGCGGGCGACATCCCTGCGGAGGTGCGCGCCAAGACCATTGATGTTCTCATCGACAAATATTTTGTCAAGGATACCGTCGTGCAGTCGGGTTATCCGATGGATATGCGGTATGCTGGACCCAAGGAAGCGTTGCTTCATGCATTGTTTCGGCAAAATTATGGTTGCTCTCACCTCATTGTGGGCCGTGACCATGCGGGTGTCGGCGACTATTATGGTCCTTTTGATGCGCAGTATATTTTTGACCAGGTGCCGGAGTCGATGCTGAAGACCCGGCCCCTCAAGATTGACTGGACTTTTTATTGTTACAAGTGCCAGGGAATGGCATCGATGAAGACCTGCCCCCATGGCAAGGATGATCGTCTCCTGCTGTCGGGCACTGCTTTGAGGAAAACGCTTTCCGAAGGGAAGGAACCACCGGCCGAATTCAGCCGACCGGAAGTTGTCAAGATTCTTCAGGCCTATTATGCGGGTCTTGAAGAGGGTGAAAAGGTGGAGATCAAGCTTAACAAGGCTGCGACCGGCTGATACCGACGGTCGATCGTGGACATTCAATCAACTCTTTACGATATTCGGAGGGGCAGCCAATGCCAAGTTTTGTAATCAATGCTAAATGTGATGGGTGCAAGGGCCAGGACAAGACGGCCTGCATGTACATCTGCCCGAATAATTTGATGAAGTTGGACAAGGAGCGGATGAAAGGTTTCAACCAAGAGCCGGAGCAATGCTGGGAATGTTATTCCTGTGTCAAGATTTGCCCGCAGCAGGCCATTGAAGTGCGTGCCTATGCCGATATCGTCCCCATGGGTGGCGCGGTGATTCCGTTGCGTGGTTCTGATTCCATCATGTGGACCATCAAGTTCCGCAACGGGGAAGTGAAGCGCTTCAAGTTTCCCATCCGCACCACGGCGGAAGGCTCCATCGATCCCTATGCTGGCAAGCCGGCTGCGGACATGTCCAAATTGAGTGAACCCGGGTTTTTCAATTCCACCGGCCCTGTCAGGACGATGAAGTAATCGTTTTGGGTTGATCGAGGATTGAACATCAATTTACGAAGACCAAGGAGTGAGAAGAATGGGGAGTTTTGGGAATCCGGATATTGTTGAAATGCAATCCGATATTTTGATCATTGGCGGCGGCATGGCGGCGTGTGGTTGTGCCTTCGAGCTGATGCGTTGGCTTCCTGAGGGTGTCACGGTTCGTTTGGTTGACAAGGCGGCCATGGAGCGTAGTGGTGCGGTTGCCCAAGGTCTTTCGGCGATCAACACCTACCTGGGTGAGCAGGATCCTGCCGACTATGTGCGGATGGTGAGCAATGACCTGATGGGTATTGTCCGCGACGACTTGATTTATGATGTGGGTCGCCATGTGGACAACTCGGTGGAGTTGTTTGAAGAGTGGGGTCTCCCCATTTGGAAGCAGCCCGGCGATGAGGAAAAGACGCTGAAGCAGGGTGGCAAGCCGGTCCGTTCCGGTAAATGGCAGATCATGATCAACGGTGAGAGCTACAAGACCATCGTTGCCGAAGCGGCCAAGAAGGCCCTTGGGATGGATCGGATCCAAGAGCGTATTTTCATTGTGAAGCTTCTTTTGGACGCCAAGGAATCCAACCGTATTGCGGGTGCGGTCGGTTTCTCCAATCGTGAAGACAAGATTTATGTTTACAAAGCCAGTGCCATTTTGTGCGTGGCTGGTGGTGCGGTGAACGTATTTCGCCCCCGTTCCGTGGGTGAAGGGATGGGTCGTACTTGGTATCCGGTGTGGAATTCCGGTTCGACCTACGCCATGGTGGCGCAGGTGGGCGGCGAATTGACCATGATGGAAAACCGTTTTGTTCCGGCCCGTTTCAAAGATGGTTATGGTCCGGTCGGCGCATGGTTTTTGCTGTTCAAAGCCAAGGCGACCAACGTCAAGGGTGAGGTCTACATGGAGACCAACGCCGAGATGTTGAAGGATTATCCCCCGTATGGTTTGGCCAAGGTTCCGGCGACCTGCTTGCGTAACCATTTGATGATGAAGGAAATGCGTGAAGGTCGTGGTCCGATCTACATGAGAACCGACACGGCGTTGCAGGCATTGGCGAAATCCTACGAAGATGAATTTGGACCCAAGGAAGCCAAGAAGAAGATCAAGCATTTGGAAGCGGAAGCTTGGGAAGACTTTTTGGACATGTGTATTGGTCAAGCCGGTGTGTGGGCGGGTGAGAACATTGAGCCGGAGAAGGTTCCTTCCGAATTGATGCCGACCGAGCCGTATTTCCTCGGATCCCATTCGGGTTGCTGCGGTATTTGGACCACGGGTCCGTCCGATTTGGCACCGCCGGAATGGCAGTGGGGTGACAATCCTCCCGAAGCGGGCAAGGATCCGGCACCTGGCCAGAAGAACTACAATCGTATGACCACGGTGAAGGGTTTGTTCACGGCTGGCGACGGTGTGGGTGCTTCGGGTCACAAATTCTCTTCCGGTTCTCATGCGGAAGGGCGTATTGCGGCGAAAGCGATGTTGGCGTGGGTGATGGATCACAAGGGTTTCCAGCCGACTTTGTCGAAAACGCCGCAGCAGTTGGCGGAAGAGATTTACATGCCGGTGCGTAATTGGATGGAACACAAGGATTACAGCACCATGGCGGAGGTCAATCCGCACCTGATCACGCCGAAGATGTTGCAGATGCGTCTGCAAAAGATCATGGACGAGTATGTGGCGGGTGTGGGTACCATGTACGTCACCAACGAGCAGATGATGGAAATTGCCGTCAAGAAGCTCACCGAACTCAAGAAGGACTCGGCCAAGATGATGGCGCGTGACCTTCATGAGCTGATGCGTGCATGGGAGAATTTCCATCGCATCTATGCGGGTGAAGCACATCTGCGGCACATGTTGTTCCGTAAAGAGACCCGCTATCCGGGCTTCTACTACAATATGACTTACAACTTTGTTGACGAGAAGAATTGGAAGTGTTTCGTCAACAGCAAGATCAATCCCGAGACGGGCGAGTGGGTTGCCTTCAAGCGGGCGCACAAGGATCTTGTGACCAAGCCGTAATCTGTGACGTAAGGGGATGGAGCGCGATGCTCCGTCCCCTTATTTTTAAGTTATTTTCCGCGATGATCTTGATATTTGCAGCGTCAGCACCCCAGAGAAATAAATTATTAAAAGAAAAAAGGGGTCTGGGGGATTGCCCCCAGGGTTTTGATTTTGTTTTTGAATTGAAACAAAAAGGTTTCCATGTTCTTCTTTTGACTTTGCTTTTGAATTGAAACAAAAATATTTCCAGATTTAGGCTTTTGATTCAAAGTCAAAAACAGATTCAAAGGCAAGAGATTGAAGATTTTGATTTAAAGTCAAAACCCTGGGGGCAATCCCCCAGACCCCTTTTTTCTTTTAATAATTTTATTCAATATCAACACACCCTAAAGAACCATGAGGAAGAGCCATCGGTGACTGATTATAAGAAAGCCAGAGATCAGGCTCTGGAGCTTGACGAGGAGTTGCGTGATCTTCCGCAGGAGGTGCGTAATGTTTTGCATCCGGTGCGTTTGACGGGTAAGGAGCATTTTCAATTTCGTTGCCATCCTGGCATTGAATGTTTTAATGCGTGTTGTCGCAACATTGAGATTATTTTAACGCCGTATGACCTGATACGGATTCGTCGGCGTTTGGGTATGGATGTGGAAAGTTTTCTCAACCAATACGCGACCCCCTTTACTCTGACCAAGGGACAGCTTCCGGTCCCGTTGATCCGCATGGATGCTCAGAGTGGCCAATGTCCGTTCAATGGTCCTGAAGGTTGCAGCATTTACAGCGACCGTCCGGTGGCTTGTCGCTATTATCCCATCGGGATGGCGTTGATGCATAAGCAGCAATCCGAAGGTGAAAAATCTCAGGATGATGATGAGTTTTATTTTTTGATTAAGGAGGATTTTTGCCACGGGCATCGGGAGACCAAGGATTGGAGTATTGCCGAGTGGCGTCAGGATCAAGGTTCGGATGGTTATGATGTTCAAAACCGGGGATGGATGGAGTTCATTCTCAAACGCCGTTCGGCTGGGGATACGGTGGCGACGGGGTTGCAGCTTTCCGAATATTTTTATATGGCCAGTACCAATCCCGATGTATTTCGGCGATTTGTTTTTGATTCCAGTTTTCTAAAGCGTTTCCATGTGGATGAGGAGACGGAGCGGTTGATTCGGACGGATGATTTGGCGTTGACGGATTTTGCGTTTGCTTGGTTGAAGAGTGTTTTGTTTGGGGACAAGGAGATTCAGGTTCGACCCGATGCCTTTGCGGAACTGAAAGGGCGGCGGGCCAAAAAGAAGGAAGATGAACAATGAAGTCGTGGGTTTGGGGGAATGGAGCCAAAATCTTTTTAGGGCGCATTGACATTAAATAAAATTATCAAAAGAAAAAAGGGGTCTGGGGGATTGCCCCCAGGGTTTTGACTTTAAA
>PEAO01000109.1 GCA_002753615.1 Magnetococcales bacterium DCbin2 | reverse complement strand
CAATACCCCAGACCCCTTTTTTCTTTTAATCATTGATTATTTGTTTTTCCAACGCGCCATCAGATCAAAAATCTCCGGTAACTTTCGCGGAAGGGGTTCCCCCGCGCCCAGCCAACCCAAATCACGCGCCTTCAGTGCCAGCTGCAAAAGCATCGGCGGATTCAAATGGGCACTGCCCAGAGCTATGCTATCCGCCAATATCGTCTCACTCGGCCCACTGGCGACAACCTTGCCCCCATTAAACAAAGCCACATCATCCGCCAAAGAATAGGCCAGATCAACATCATGGGTCGTAAACACCAACGTCGTCCCCGCTTCCGAGATCTTACGCAATACCGAAAGCAAATGAACCGATGCATGATGGTCAAGACCGGAAGTCGGCTCGTCCAACAATAATACTTCAGGACGCATAGCAACCACCCCGGCAATGGCGACACGCTTTTTTTGACCACCAGAAAGCATGTGGGTCGGACGATCCGCCAAATCACCAATATGCATGACCCGCAACGCCTCAATCACCCGTTCCTTCGCTTCTACATCGCCAAGGCCCATGTTCAAAGGTCCAAAAGAGACATCTTCAAATACCGACGCCGCAAACAGTTGATCGTCCGCATCCTGTAACGCCAATCCCACGCGGCTACGCCATGCCGTCAAGGCACTGCGGGAATATCCCACCGGTTGACCATCCAAAAGTACTCGTCCCGAGGTAGGACGCAGGGTTCCATTCAGATGCATGAGAAGCGTCGTCTTGCCAGAACCATTTGGCCCCAGAATCGCCAATCGCCGACCATGCGCGACAGACAGATTCAATCCGCAAAGTGCCGCAACACCCCCAGGAAACGCATAGGTCAGACCGTCGGCCTCAAGGATCGTCATGAAAAATGAACCCCTGCGGCAGCCGTCAATACCTCAATGACAACAACCAGGGCTAGGGTGGGAACCGAAAGGGGGGTGGCCCGTGACAACACCCGCATATCCCCCGTCCATCCCCGCGCTGCCAGTCCCATTTCCAAGCGCCGCCCCTGGTCCATAGCACGCGGCAACAGATTGGCCACCAACAGTCCCAAGGAGCGCAACCGACGCCGTTTGCTCGAATGACCCAACCGAGCCGCCTGCGCACGATCCATAGAATAGGCAGCATCCGCCAGAAGAAAAATAAACCGATACATCAACAAGGCAATCTCGACAATTTCCGGCGGCACCCCAAAACGGCGCAATCCGGCAAGCAAATCCGTCGTCGGCGTGGTTAGGGCGAGAAACAAAAAACAAGATAATCCCGCCAAGGTGCGGGTCATCATTTGTCCCGCAACAGACATACCCTCTGGGGCCAGGGCAATCCCATCAGAATCAATCTGAACCGCCAGAAACACGACACCTATCAACAAGAATCCCAGAGGCCCACCCGCACAGGCCAACCACACCCGCACCGGAACCTCCGCGCCAGCCAAAGTCGCCACCGTCATGACCACCAACACGATCACCGCGACCGGAAAGGGTGGAAACACAACCGACAACAACAACATCCCCAGGGCAAGAACGATTTTCTCAGTCAGCGGACGGTGACGCCAACGGTTCAGGTGCGCGATTCGATCAATCGCCGTCATGATCGTCACGCTTGGGTGCCGATCCGTGACGACGGCCAATGACGTAACCGAGGAATCCAGCCCCCAAGGCCGCCTGAACCGCAAACAACATGCTGGCCACCTCACCGCTGGGTGGCGTCCATAAGGGTTGAAACCATGGCTGGTAGTCGGGGCGGGATTGGGTGATGACCGCCATAGCCTGGTCATCCGCACCACTGAAACTCCCCTGAAAGATCGGAACCACCAACGGCAAGGACACAAGAATCATGGCTGCCGCTAGCAACCACATCGAGCGATGATTGTTCATCCGCGGACCTCCCCACACAAGACCTGAATTTCATCGACCTTACCGGCACGACCCGATAAGGCGTTCATGACCACGACGGTCAACAACCCCTCGACGATGGCCAAGGGTAATTGGGTCACCGCGAAGATGCCACCAAATTTGGCGATAGCACCAGGAATCCCCGACGATAGATCGGGGTATGCCAGTGCCAATTGTACCGATGTCGTCATATAGGTTGCCAAATCACCCAGCATAGCGGCAAAAAACACCGCAACAGTGATCGATGCCCCCAACTTGCCCGCCAAACGCCACACCCCCCAGCTCACCCAGGGACCGACAATGGCCATCGAGAAAACATTGGCACCCAATGTTGTCAGCCCACCGTGGGCCAACAAAAGTGCTTGAAACAATAACACGATCATTCCAAGAACCGACATAACCGCCGGTCCGAAGACTACCGCCCCCAAACCGGTGCCGGTCGGATGGGAACAGGAGCCGGTGACACTGGGCATTTTGAGTGCCGAAAGCAAAAAGGTGAAGGCGCCCGCAGCCGCCAGCATCATTTTAGCCTGAGGCCGTTCCCTGACAATGCGTCTGAGTCGCATCACCCCGGCGACAACAAACGGTGCAGAGACGCCAAACCATCCGATGGCATGCTCCACGGGGAGAAATCCCTCCATGATATGCATAAAACCTCCTCCAGACACAAAACACCACAAAGGACAGGGGTGTGTCTCCGATGACCTTGGAAAGACACCAACGTACCCATGGCCACGACGAGAAGAGGAGAAAAAAGGGGGGCGAAAAAACGAAGGGGCGAAGCGTAAGCGGTAGGTCTGCCGGGCATCACCCCGGCGCTCGCCCGCACTGCCCTCCGCAGCACGTACAGGCCATTTTCTGGGCCGGTCTCCGGGCTTACGCGAAGGACAAAACCTTCAACACCATCGAAGGATCGTCCACGCGCCTACCGTTGCGGGGGCAGCACCGGAATGACCGAGGATCGGCTGACCGGATTTCCCGTTTCAGTTCAAAAAAGACCATCTTGAACCACCCAGAAAGGGATGGGCGATCCTATGAGATTCCGGGAGGACTTGTCAACCCATATTTCAAATCGTTTCCAGTTGACCTTAAGGCAAGACTATTTCCAGACAAAAATATCGTTTGTTTCGGGAATTCTTTAATGTTACATTTATGAGTCAATGATTCATATCCATGCCGTTAGATATTCATCTGCAATGTCACCAAACAAATGAATAAACAACATTCACATTTTTTGGCTTGCCTTTTGCGTCCAGTTAACTTAGAAGTTAATCGATGATCCTGTGTATCGTTCGTAAAGGGATATGGACCATCCACGCAGACAGTTCACTCTTAAAAGATCTGGACGGGCTTGACAAACACGAAAAGAACAAGATTCTGAAGCTTCTTAGCACCATCGCCGATGGTGACCGTAATCCTCAACAGCTACCTGACGACAGATGCCATCAGATTGATGCGGGTGAAAAGCTCTGGCAATTCAGAATTGGCAACATTAGAATTCCCTGGTTTTATGATGAAGGGAAAATTGTCGTATGCTCCCATGTATTCATAAAAAAATGTCAGAAAACACCCCAAAGTGAAATTCTCAGAGCGACCAAACTAAAACAAGAATACTTCTTCCATAAAAAAAACGGAAGCCTCCTGATCAAAGGGGAAACAGAATGAGTGAAACCAAAACGACCAGAACATTCCAACATCTTTTTGAGGAAGCCGAAAGAGACAGCCTCTATTGGAAGGAAGGCCTGATCCTTGAATTTACCTCGGATCTTTATCAATTGATGAAAGCCCAAGGATTCACCAAAAAAGACCTCGCTGACCGATTGGGAACCAGCAAAGCCTATGTGACTAAAATATTTCAAGGAGATGCCAATTTTACAGCCGAATCCATGACCAGGATTGCCCATGCCCTCAACGGTCGCGTCAAAATTCATGTCACTCGAAGAGATGACAATTCAAGGTTTTGCGACGTTTCTGACAAGGATTGCGCTTATCGGAAAACAACACAAATCGTGAAAAATTCAAACATCCATAGATTTCATAAACCAGTATTACCGCAAAGCGAACATCCCCTTGATACGGAGGATCGTGCTGCGTGAATCATGATCTCAAACAGTTTATCGAATCTGTCGAGCTTCAGGATATTCACCTGGATTCATTCACGGCGAAAACAATATCCAGGGGCCAGATGGAAGCAACGCCCAGGTTTCAACTCATGGAAAAACGTGAATTTCTTGGTGTCGTATTGAGTGAACCTGATCACCACACAATGGAGGTTCGATATTCACTAGGCGCGTTGTTGACCGGAGAAGCAGAAGAGGGCGGAGATGACCCTCCGAAAGTAGCCATTGTCGAAGCCGAAGTTGTTGCCATCTATCAGCTTTCGCAACCACACCCGGTAGACAGTAAAGTCGCTGAAGAATTTGCTCGAACTTCGGTTTTGTTCAATCTCTGGCCCTTCTGGCGGGAATTCGTACAAGAGACCTCCATTCGTCTCCGCTGGCCGATGGTGACGTTGCCACTCCTGAAGTTTACCAAATCCGCTCCATCTTTGCCGAACGCCAGCACGGCACTACAAGGATCGGAGACATGACGCCAATCGGATCAAAACCGAGTCGCGTCATGATTGTGAACGAGAGAACTTTTTCCGCAATGAAAACCCAACCTTTCCCCCCGTGACCGGCACCGTACGAGAAAACGCCAGAAGCAAACCAATGGCACCCAGCGTGACAATGATAGAAGTTCCGCCATAACTCACCAAGGGCAAGGTCAGCCCTTTGGGAGGGAGGAGTCCCATGACCACCCCCATGTTGGCCACCGATTGGGTTCCCAGAAGGACCGCCATCCCGGTCGCAGCCAACCGGACAAAGCGATCATCCGCCAAGCGGGCGATCATGAGGGCACGCCAAATCAGAACAGCGAACAACAAAATGATCAATAAAATCCAGAACAGGCCAAGCTCTTCCCCGATGACCGCAAAGATAAAATCGGTGTGCGATTCGGGGAGATAAAACTGCTTTTGCTGACCTTCTCCCAACCCCGTCCCTGCCGTGCCACCGTTGCCGAACGACAACAGGGATTGCACCAACTGAAAATCGCTATCCAAAGGGTCATCCCACGGGTCAAGAAACGAGGTGACCCGTCGGAAACGATAAGGGGCCATAATCACCCCCGCAGCCGCCATGGGGACTGCCGCCACCACCAATCCAACAATCCAAGAGAGGGGAATCCCTGCAACGAAAATCATCCCAAAAACCACCGCAGCACAGATCATCGTCGAGCCAAAATCGGGTTCGGCCAACAAGAGTGCCGCCCCCAAGCCGAATAGCACAAACAAGGGGAGAATTCCAAAGGTGAAATGGACGACCCTCCCCGGATTAAGTGCCAAAATATGGGCCATATACAATACCAAAACCACCTTATACGGTTCGGAGGGTTGCACCGTGGCAAAGCCAATATTAATCCAACGCCGCGCTCCCCCCCCTTCCAGTCCCACACCGGGAATCAACGTCACCACCAGCAAAAAAACAACGACCCAAAAACCCCATTGCCCAATGATGCGAATTTTGGTGATGGATTGACGGCTGAGAGTCACAAGAAAAATCAGCCCAACCAAAGAAAAAATCCCGTTTCTCAGGGCATAATGGGAGGCATTGCCAAAATTGCGTAAGGCGATGGGAGCCGATGCGGAATACACCATGACCAACCCGATAATCAGGAGACAAAAAGCGGCCCCTGCCATCCACAGATCGATGGTTCCCGCCCGCTGTTTATCATCACTGGGTTCCCAATTGGGCGGTGCCGCTTTTTTTTCACTGGATTTAAAGAGCATGGACCGCCTCGCTGAATTGCACGCCCCGATCCTCAAAATTTTTAAACATGTCAAACGATGCACACGCCGGCGATAACAACACCACATCACCAGGCTGGGCCAATGCCAACGATTTTACGACCGCATCTTTCATGGAATCGGCACGAACGACCGGGGCCACCCCTTTCAAGACCCCTTCCAAATCATTAGCCGCCTCACCGATCAGCACACTGGCCCGCAAACGTTGTGATGCCGCCTGCGTCAGCGCGGAAAAATCGGTTTTCTTGGCACGCCCCCCGGCAATCAAGACCAATGGTCTGTCGAAGGAGGCCAGGGATTCCACCACCGCCCCCACGTTAGTCCCCTTAGAATCATTGAAAAAGCTGACACCATTCACCGAACGTACCCATTGCATACGATGGGGCAGACCGGGAAAATTTTCCAAAACTTTCGCTACCGTCTCGGCATCGGCACCACGCCCCAACGCCAACGCCGCCGCCGCTGTCGCATTGGCCAAGTTGTGTCGGCCACGGATACGAATCCGTGCCGTTTCCATGATAGGCCGCCCTTCATCGCCACGATGATCCACCAACACGCCATCCTGGACATAGACCCCACCCACGACCGGCTTTTCGATGGAAAACCCAACAATCGAGACACCAGGGGGGGTAATGCTGGACGCCTTGGGCCATAATCCAGGATCATCGGCATTGATCACCGCGACATCGCCCGGCTTCTGATTATGAAAAATAGCCAGTTTCGCTTCCAGATAATGGTCCAGACTGCGATAGCGATCCATATGATCCGGGGAAATATTCAGCAATGCGGCACTTTCGGCACGAAATTGCGGCATACTTTCCAATTGAAATGAGGAAAGCTCCAACACATAGATCCGAGTATCATCACGCCACAAGGAAAGGGCCGCCTGGCCCAGATTACCCCCAGTCTGGGTATTCTGACCCGCAGCCCCCAACATCTCTCCCACCAGCGTCGTCACGGTCGATTTGCCATTGGTCCCGGTAATGGCGACAAATTGCGCCGGGGTCTCCTGATATTGCACGGTACGATAAAGCCATTCACAATCGTTGATGACCGGCAAACCACGGGATAAAAGCTGCAAAATTCCCGGATGTGTTCGCGGAATACCGGGCGATAACAACACCGATTCACAACGGAGCAACCGTTCCGCCGGAAACGGACCGTCCCAAACCTCAACTCCAGGCAAGGTCTCCACCCCCTCCAAAGGGACTTTCCCCTGATCCCAGGCAATCACAGCGATGCCATGGGTCACCAAAAACCGCACCGCAGCCAAACCCGACCGACCCAAACCCAAAACACCAACCAAACGGGATGCCGAAGAAGGAGTGTTCATCATATTTAGCGTATCTTCAATGTTGCCAGCCCCAGCAGGGCCAGGATGATGGAGATGATCCAGAAACGGACGATAATTTTTGGCTCTGCCCAACCCTTCAACTCAAAGTGATGGTGGATGGGGGCCATGCGAAAAATACGTTTACCTAAGAGTTTGAACGATGCCACCTGGAGGATGACCGAAAAGGTTTCCAACACAAAAACGCCGCCGATCACCGCCAGGACGATTTCATGGCGGGTCACCATGGCCACCGCCCCCAAAGCAGCCCCCAGAGATAATGATCCCACATCTCCCATAAAAACCTGAGCCGGGTAGCTGTTGAACCATAAAAATCCCAAGGCGGCCCCCACAATCGCCCCACAAAAGATCACGAGTTCTCCCGCCCCCGCGACATGGATGATTCCCAAATAATTAGCAAAATGGATATGGCCAACGACATAAGCGATGATCATGAAGCTGGCTGCGGTCAGCATGGACGGCCCGATCGCCAAACCATCCAAACCATCGGTCAGATTGACCGCATTACCCGCGCCGACGATGACCAGGACGGCAAAGGGAAAGAACATCCACCCCAGATCCACCGTATATTCTTTGACGAAAGGAAAACTCAACTGACCAAACGTCGCCCCATCGCCCCAGTGAAGCCCCGCCGCGAATAGAAGGGCAATCGTCGATTGCAGCAGAAAGCGGGTGCGACCGGAGACTCCACGACTATGCTGGCGGGTCACCTTGACATAATCATCCCAAAAACCGATGGCCCCAAACCCCAGGGTGACCACCAGCACCATGATAATAAATGGATTTGCAAGGTTGGCCCACAAAAAAGTTGATGCAGAGACCGCCAGAAGGATCAGTGTCCCCCCCATGGTCGGAGTCCCTTTTTTTTCCAAAAGGTGCCGTGCCGGTCCATCTTCACGGATCGGCTGACCGCCCGCCTGGACCGCCTGGAGACCTCGAATCAGGACCGGACCCAGAAGAAAAGAGAGAATAAGAGCCGTCAACACCGCCCCGATGGAGCGCAGGGTAATGTATTTCAGCAGGTTCAAAAAAGATAGCTGGTCACTCAGTGGATACAGCAGATTATACAGCATGGTGACAAAGATCCTCGACGATGCGCTCCATTTTCATCCCTCTTGACCCTTTGACCAATATCCGGTCGCCCGGTTGGCACAACCCCGGCAACACACCGATCCAGTCACCGGCATCCAGGCGATGATCTACCTGAATCCCTGGGTGTTCCGAAAGGCGGTCGGCAAGATGGCGCATGAGTTTTCCGGTGGCAAAGAGTCGCGAGATTCCAGCCTCGATCACGGCTGTTGCCAAATGCTCATGCAAACTTTCTGCCGTCTCACCCAATTCCAACATATCCCCCAACACCGCGATGCGGCGGTGCCCGGTTTCCATACCCAATCGCACCAGTGCCGCCGTCATGGAACCGGGATTGGCGTTATAGGTATCATCGATGACCCGCCATCCTTGGGGGGCATGGATCACCTGGCCGCGCCCTTTTTGGAGGCGGAACTGCGCCAACCCTTGCGCGATGGCCGTCAGGGGGGTGTAGGCCGCATAGGCGGCAGCGGCAGCCGCCAGTGCATTGTCGATCATATGCGGACCCGATGCCCCAAGATGCATCATCATCTTATCGTCACCCAGACCACGGCACGTAAACGTCACACCCTCCTCGCGCAGCGTCATATTTTCCGCCGATACCTGGGCGGTGGCGGCAGATCCAAAGGTCAAATGACGAGTCGGCCTTGCCAACGTCGCCAGGATGGGCGTTTCCCACCGATGCGCGGGATAAATTGCCACACCGTCTACCGGCAGGGCGTGTAGGAGTTCACCCTTGGCCTGGGCGATAGCGGCCAGACTGGAAAACGCCGCCAGATGCGCCGGATATACGTTGGTCACCACACCGATGGTCGGAGAGGCCACGGAGGCCAAATGGGTAATTTCGCCTGCCGCACTCATCCCCATTTCCACGACCAGCACCGGACAATCGGATGGCATGGCAAGTATCGTCAAGGGAAGGCCGATGTGATTATTCAGATTCCCCTGTGTGGCATGTACCCGGCTGAAATGTTGCCCCAGACACAAAGCGAGCATTTCCTTGACCGTCGTTTTTCCGCTGGAGCCGGTGACGGCGATGACCGTAGGGTTTACCTGGGTTCGCCATCTCCTGGCAAGGTACGTCAAGGCTTCCAACACCCCACGAACCCGAAAGACCGGAACCGAAGCCTTGCCCGACCAATCCTCCTCGACAATAAGTCCCCGTGCGCCCCTTTGGAGGGCCTGGGGTATGAACTGGTGGCCATCGAAATGGGGACCGCGCAGAGCGGCAAACAATTGCCCCGATTCCAATTTTCGGGTATCGATGGAAACCCCGGTCAACGCCAAGTTGCCATCCCGAAGGTTTTCCCTTTCCTGATTCAGACTGCGGGCGATAAAGCCCAGATCCAAATTCATCGACCCTTCTCCTTAGGGTGTGTTGACATTCGATATTTTGTTACCACCCCTCTGAAAAATTATTAAAAGAAAAAAGGGGTCTGGGGGATTGCCCCCAGGGTTTTGACTTTGCTTTTGATCTTG